>NZ_CP063767.1:1854612-2163714 GCF_015277515.1 Thermophilibacter immobilis
CGGCGTGGTTTTAAGCTCAAGCCCAACCTTGTCGAAATCGGGAACTTGGCTGCTGTTGATAGGGTATTTAAAATAATACTCCTCAACCGCGTTACCAAAAGAACCGCGACGTTGATGTGGATCAGCAATCGCATCCAGCCCCGTCATCTGACGCAACGTCTTTCCTTCAAGCTTCGTAGCATATTCAACGATTGAGTCTATGTCGTACGAGTCATATCCCTTGTCCATATTTGCTCGCTTTTTCTCCCAGAAGTCACCTGTAGCTAGCTTAGTCAATCTGAAGAAAGGAGACTCGGAGGACATACTTACCCTTCTCATTTTCCTATACTCGATGTACTCAGTCATGAAACTCGAGAGGTTGACGCCTATGCTCATGGACAAGCCCATCGCCAACGTCGTCTTTGACATGGGCGGCGTGCTCATGAACTTCGACGGTCCCTACTTTGCGGGCCTCTTCACGAACACGCCCGCAGATGCCGCCCTGCTCAACGGGGCGCTCTTTGGAAGCACGACGTGGTCCCTTCTCGACTCCGGCACGATCAGCCACGAGACCATGGCCCGCGTCGCGGCGGCGCATCTGCCCGAGCGGCTCCATCCCAATCTTGAGGCCTGCATTGCTCACTGGCCCGAGCACTCGGCTCCTTTCGAGGGCACCAACGAGCTCGCCATCCGCCTCAAGAAGCAGGGCTATGGCATCTACCTGCTCTCTAACGCCTCGACACGCATCCTCGAGCAGCTCAATCACATGCCAGCGATGCCATATCTTGATGGACGGGTCATCTCGGCGATCGAGCGACTCATGAAGCCGGACCCTGCTATCTTTCGTCTGCTCTGCAAACGTTATGCGCTTGATCCCGCTACCTGCCTCTTCGTGGACGACAACACCGATAATTGCGCAGGAGCACGCACAGCGGGCATGCAGGCGTTTCACTTCACGGGCGACGCTCATGCCCTCGAGACCGAGATCACACGGCTGAGCTGATCCTTACGGTTTCATTTTTGAGCTCCGTTTCCCGCTCCTTAATGAAAGAATCCGCCATTTCTTTCATTAAGGAACGGACTCATTCTGTCCAAAAGAAGAAACGCCGTTTTCAAAGATAGCGACCGTGGCACGTCATCCTTGCCAGCCAGCTAGGAAGGCCTCCATCGTCGTGGCAAGTATCCACACGCCGAAGATAAGCGCAATGGCCTTGAGCCCTCTGGTGGTCTCGCGCCTGACCGTAAGATTTGAGAGGGCGGGAATCAGGGGCCTGAGTGGTCTACGGTCAAGAAGTAGATAGCTCGCTATGAGAATCAGAGGTAACAGGCAGAAGAGGTATGTGAATATCAGGTACCACGCCGGATAGCTGGCAGCCTGATCCGCAGATGCGTAGGCCGACACGCAGGATGCGACAAAAAGGGCGCAGGCTGCCACCACGAGCACATCCCAGACAAGACCAAAAAGCCGAGGAACACGCGCGAGCAGAGACGGACGAGAAGCACCGGAAGCATCAACCGTGACCGTATCCGCACCAGGATCAAAGGATGATGCAACGAACGAGAAAGCCCCTGCTTCGCTCCCCCCAGCATCTTCCCCCTCAAACGCCGCAGTAAGTGCCTCTCTGAACAGGTGAGCCGTAGCATAGCGAGCAGACGGATCGAACTGCGTGGCCCTCTCGATGACTTTTCTGAGCGCGGGGGAAATCCCCGAGCCGAGGAAGCCTGACGCTCGGTCTCGCGAAGATGCCTCCCGCCCCGTGAGACAGAAGAACAGGAGCATGCCAAGAGCATAGACGTCGCTACGGACACTTGTCTGACCGAACCCAAACTGTTCGGGCGGGGCGTAGGCGAGCGTGCCAAAGCGCGTGGTGTCTCGGTCGGCGTCCTCCTTGAACGTACGGGAAATTCCCAGGTCGATGAGGACAATGCCCCCCACCGTGACCATGACGTTACTCGGCTTGAGATCACGATGAATGATGGGGACGCCACAACATGTATGTAGCTCGCTCACCGCGTCACATAGGTCGGGAAACCACAAGCGCACAAAGGAAAGACGCGCTTCGGGAGTGTCCAATCGACCAACGTACGTCCCCAGCGTGGCTCCCCCCACGTGCTCCATGACAACCGTAAGATATCCGTCAGCATGCGTGCACTCGTAGATGCGCGGCAGGTGCACGAGACGCGTTCCTCGTCGCTGAGCGGCACGCACGGTCTCGTACGCACCACCCAGACCCTTTTCGTCGCGTATGATCTTGCGCACAAGAGGACCGTGCTCACGGCCATCTTGGGCAACGAGGTAGACGAGCTGGGTCTGCTCGTCCCCACCCTGCTTGAGAACCCGCTCGACGCGGTAGCCATCAGGAACGCCCAACCCACTTAGCTGGGCGGCAAGCTCTCTGTCAAGGTCATCAGTCTCCATGTCGGCAATCATAGCAAACGCAGGGGGCGAGGCACGAACAGCGCCCCGCCCCCTGCGCGCAGATAAGACCCCGCCTAGCAGACGGTCCGCTCGTCAAAGCGATAGAGCTCCTCGTTTACCTTCTGGAGCGAGCATCCCCGATCGAGACAGAAGATGATAATGGCGTCACGACGGTTCTTGGAATACAGCTCGCTCACGCCGGCGGCGGTCAGCAGACGGTTGGTCTCTCGGCGGTCAAGCGCCATCGCGAGGGCAATGGACAGCACCTTGTCACGATCGGGGTGACACTTCTTGCCCGAGAAGATCTCGCGCCCATAGTGCTCCGCCAGGCCTGACATCCGAACGACGCGCGACTGCTTGAGGTTCTTCTCGGCAAGCAGCTGCTGGAGGTAGTCGGCGAGCGACCGGTCGGTCATGTCCCGGTCGTGCTCCTCGAGAAAATCGCCCAGGTTGGAAGACGAGACAAGATCGTTGAGCAGCTCCTCCGTCAAAGGCTCACTCACGATTGACCCCTCCTACGCAACGTCCCAGCTCGCCGTAGCATCGTTGCTCATTATGGAGCCAAAGTACAGGATTTTTACGGTCCCGTCCTCGAAGTAAAGCGTTCCCGACTTTGAGCCGCCCGCAGACAGCGTCCCCGAATTCAGGGCGCCGTCTTTGTCGCCCGCAGAGCCTGAGTAGAACGTAGCGTATTCCTGAGCGCCGTTTGCGTCCTCGCCCTTCCAGTCGTACTCGTTGTAGCTCGCCGAGTCGCTGCCGTTGTTGGTGTAGGTCACGTTCACGCCCACGACGGTCGACCCGTCGTAGTTGGTCAAGCTCGCGTCAACGGAGTCGACGGAAACGGACAGGCCGTTCTCAAGGTCGATGGAAGCTCCAACGGCAAGGTCCGTGGTCGCCTGCTGCTCGGCGTCCGCGCTGTCGTCCGAAGTCGTGGTCGAGCTCGTGCTGTCTGCGGGAGCGCTCGTCGACGTGCTCGACACGCTCGGACCATCAACGGCCTTGTTCAGCGCCGCCGTCGTGGCAGTCTGCATAACAAGAACGATGATGAAGGCCACCACGTTGATGACGACCGCCGCGATGGCGAGCGCCTTGCCCGAGTGCTTGCCCCGCACGGTGCCCACCACGCCTACGATGGCAAGCACCGCACCCACCAGTGCGATGAGCGCGGAGATGTTGTTGAGGATGGGCATCCACGAGCTGACCAGTGCGATGATGCCCAGCACCAGCCCCGCTATTGCCATACCAGACTTCGAGACGCTTGCGTCGTGCTTACCCATATCTATCTTCTCCATCTCTGCGCACCATCGCGCTCCTGCACCGGCCCTCTCATTGTGGCGAAGGTACCTGACAAAAACCTGATCTGACAGCTCCGATTGGGCATTTTCTTGACTCGCGCTATGCTGTCACACAGGGCAATCCCAGGAGGCTTTGATGTCGCACAAACTCACCGAGCAGGAGCAAGGCATGATCTTGTCCCTCGCCAAGCTGCTTGGCAAAAGGCTCAGCACGGACCAGCGCAGCAACGCGGGAGGCATTGCGAGCGGACTCGTGCGCCTACGCAAGGAGCGCCTCGCGTCAGAAGACGTGGACGGGGTGCTCGAGAAGTACGGTGCCGGCAAGGAGGTGCGCCGCGACCTTGAGGAGCTCGGGGTGCTCGTACCCGAGAAGAGCAAAACGCCCGGCTCGAACGCCGACGACACCTACGTCCTCGTACTCCCCCAGGAACCAGAGGAAGACCGCATGGCGCTGCAGACGCGGACGCAAAAGACAACACGTGCGATTGCGACCGCCACTGTTTCCAAGCCGCCGATGCGACAGGTGCAGAAACGAAAGATCGCGCGCTCGCTTACGAGCTTGGGATGCGTGCGCAAGCAGAGCCCCGAGCTCAACGAGGTCAGACGCAAGATCATTGGCCTTGATCCGCGCCTGTGGATCAACGGCTGGCTGCTCAGCACGCCCGAGGCCTACGCCAGCTACGAGAAGGAGCTCATCGCCCTGGATCATGCGCTTGTAGGAGCCACGTCTCTAGGTGACGGCACGCTCAGCGGCCGCGAGCTCTCCTACCGGATCTTTGGTGACGAGAAGTTCCTGAGCGTCGACGGTGACGGTCGCAAGCTCCTGCACTTCATGGGGCTCACCGACATTGTGCGCTGCCATCCACAAGCCAAGCTTGGCCTGCTGCATCACATCCCGCGCCATCACGACCGCATGCGTCTGGTGGTGTCCGAGAACCTCGATCCCTGGCTCAACATGCGCGACGCGATGTACCTCGACGGAAGAAAGCGCATCCTGGGCGAGCGCGTGCACGGCGTAATCTTTGGGACCGGCTACCTGGTCAACGATCCTCACAAGCTTCCCGATCTTCTCGACACGCTGGGCGCAGACGAAATCGAGGTCCTCTACTGGGGAGACATCGACCGCGCAGGCCTGTCCATCCTCTCCAAGCTTGTTGACGAGACCGCGGGGCGCTTCGCGGTGACTCCCTTCGCCGAAGCCTACCATCTCATGCTCGAGCGCGCCATGGAGCGCTTCCCTGACCCTCTTGACAACGAGACGACCGACCAAGAGGCGGTCCCGCTAGCCGGGCTCGACCTGATGGAGCCCCTGCTCAAGAAGAGGGAAATGGCCTATCTGCGCGACGTCGTGGAGAACAGTCGCCTCCTCCCGCAAGAGATTTTGACGCGCTCGGACCTGTAAGCGCGCTTGCCTGAGGGACCCATCCACATCCCAGGGCGCGCAACGGGTACATCCACGCTAGGTTACGTTCGAGGAGGCATCTATGGCATCCATCACTGTCAAGCGCGTCTACGAGCAGCCCGAGGACACGGACGGCCTGCGCGTTCTTGTCGACCGGCTCTGGCCCCGGGGCGTCTCGAAGGAGCGCGCCGCCCTTGACCTGTGGAGCAAGGACGTCGCACCCTCGCCAGAGCTGCGGCGCTGGTTCGGCCATGACCCGGAGCGCTTCTCGGAGTTTTCCGCTCGCTACGAGGACGAGCTGGCTTCCTCATCGGCTGCGGCTGCGTTTTTGGACACATGCCGTGAGAAGCTCGCGTCGAATCGCAACGTCACGCTGCTCTATGCCGCCAAGGATCCCGCCTGCAATCACGCGCTCGTTCTCAAGGCATGGCTCGAGCGCGGGCTGGACTCATCCGGTAAGTAGGCGTGGGCGACAAGCTCCGTCAGGCACCCGTTAGAACAGCGAAAGAACCAGCCCCAGCGCCCACAGCACGAGGATGACCACGTAGGGCCAGAAGTGCGCGCGCGTGATGGCCGCGAACTCGCGGATGAAGGCGGCCGGCCAGTACCAGCCACGCGTGTGGCTCCCCACGCCATCGGCAGAGATCCCCAGCTCATGGGCATACTCTGCGCAACGAAAGACGTGATAGTCACTCGTCACCACGGCGCAGCGATACGGCGCTCCGTCCGCACGCGCATCCATGAGCTCCTTGGAGAAGCGCAGGTTCTCCATCGTGGTCGTGGAGCGCTCCTCCTTGACAATCGACCCTGCGGGAATGCCCTTTCGCAGCGTCAGATAGCGATACATCGCCTCGGCCTCAGATATCTCCTCGTCAGAGCCCTGCCCGCCCGATACCACCAGAAGGCCCCCTCTCCCCTGCCGCTCCCAGAGCTCAAGGGCCTTGTCGACACGACCGGCCAGAAGCGGGGTCAGCTCGGTACCTGAGAGCCCGGCACCATGTATGACAATGAAGTCGTACGTGCGGCGGCGCGGAAGGGCGCGATAGAGCCATGAGTAGAGCAAGAGCGCCACGAGCGTGAACGAAAACCACATGCCCTCCCACACGAAGAGCTCCAAGATCGAAACGACCCACGCGGGTGCGCTCATTATGCCCGCAGCGGGAATGACCGCGTACATCGACAAGATGAACAGCGCGAGCGCCACGGGAAGAAGCGAGGCCGCAGAGAGCCCGTTTCGACGCACGACCACGACACCGTTGACGATCAATGCCAGCGCCGCAACGATTGGAAAGAAAAGAACAAGAAGGAGGAGCGGCACGACCATCCATTGCTGCCCATAGCGCATGAGCAGTATGAGCGCGGTAACGAGAACGAACAGCAGCAGGTAGATGGCGTTTCTAAACTGCCGGGGCTCGCGATGATAGGACACAAGAAAGAGCGCCCCGAACACGATGATCGGTGACCAAAGAACCATCTGGAGTATGAAAAGCCCTATGTCCACATGTGCTCCGTTCGTCTCGAATGGACTGTATCGTAGCGCATGAGACGCGCGCGACAAATCGAGCCAACTGGTCCTCGTAGCTCTTCTCGATCTGGTGAATGCGCTGAGAGAGAAACTCGTTCTGCGGCATCCTCAGGTCGTGTCTCTCGCATGCCCACGCGGGCATAAAAGTCTGCCACGTCGCTTACCGTCTCCTGCGCAGTTCCTGACGCCGCGCCAAAGCGAACCTCACCGGGATGCGCATAGGTGAGCTCTCCCTCGATGAAGGTGGCATCCATGCCCTGGGCGACGCTGATGACGGTGTTCTTCCAGCCAAATCGTGCGGCGACGCGCTCCTCGCTTGTGGTGCCGTTCAAAAGGGGGACGACGCGCGTCCGAGGACCGACGAGGTCTTCCGCAACAACGAGAGTGCCCGCAAGACCCGTCGCTTTCGTCGCGAGAATCACCAAGTCGGTCGGAGAGGCATCTTGTGACGGAATCGTCTTGACACGACAGGGAACTCCGTTGATCGCAAGGGCTTCCCCTTGATGACGCTCGAAGCGAGCGCCGTCCATGACGTACTCGACGGCATCAGGTCCAAGGCTTCGCGCGATCAGGTCGCCATAGAGCAGACCGAGGGCCCCTCTGCCGATGATGGCAGCCTTTTATATAGCCATGCGGACCTCCCAGAGATATCTAGGCGCAGCTGCCAGCTTACACCCCACGCATCCCACAACAAAAACCGGCGGGACGTAATACGTCCTGCCGGTCTTGAACGCACTTCTCTGCCCGCAAGCTACTTGTCGACTGACGCCTTATAGATCTCGGCCACCGACTCGGCGAGCGTGCTGTTGAACTCCCCGTCACTTTGCTGGGCCAAGAGACCCTGCAGAAGCGCACGCGAGAAGCTCGCGATGAGCCCGGGGTTCTTGACCAGGCGGGCATCGGCCTCGTCCCGCGTGTAGCCACCCGAGAGCGCGACCACGCGAACGACCTGCGGACGCTCCATGACGTCACTGTAGAAGCCGTCAACGGTGGGGATGGACACCTTGAGCATGATCTTGGCGTCGGCTGGCATCTCGTCGAGGTGCCGCAGAATCTCCTCCTTGAGCAGCGCCTCCGCGTCGGCCTTGTCCTCGCTGAAGATGGAAACCTCTGGCTCCAGGATGGGGACCAGACCGTGCGAGGCAATCTGACGACCCATCGCGAACTGCTGGTCAACGATCGCCTTGACGCCCTTGCGGTTTGCGTGCTTGATGACCGAGCGCTCCTTGGTCCCAAAGACGTGACGCGCGACCGCACGGTCAAGCAGATCGTCAAGGCCGGGGATGTCCTTCATGAGCTGCACGTCGTCCTTCTCGGCAGAGAGGCCCTTGTCGACCTTCAGGATGGGCACGACGCCCTTGGTGTCCCAGAGGTAGTCTGACGTGTAGGAACCCTCAATCTTACGGTCCATCGTATTCTCGAACAGAATGGCCGCCAGAATGTGCTCGGAGCTAAACGAGGGGCTCGTGATGATGCGCGTACGCATGGCGTGCACCAGGTCGAACATCTCGTCATCGGTGTTGTATGCGTCGTTTTTGACGCCATAGAGCTCGAGCGCCTTGGGGGTGCTTCCTCCGCTCTGATCAAGCGCCGCTATGAAGCCCTTCCCGTGATGCATGCGCTCCAGCTGCTTCGCGTTCATGTTGCATTCCCTTCCTTGCGACGGGGTCTCTTGATGTGCCTATGCGACGTTATACCCGTAAGGGAGACAAACATAGCGGGGAAGAAAGAGGCTGCGCACGAGAGGGATGGGGCCACGCTAGAAGGGGAAGCAACTCCAGCCCGCAAAACGCCTACGCGTGGATGCGGGTTCCAGACTCGCCAGCCACGGCCTCGCGCGCGTGCTCAAGGGAGCCGATGACGCAGACGCGCCCCGGCCGACTCCGTACGAACTTGATTGCCGCCCGGACCTTGGGCTCCATTGAACCCTTCCCAAATTG
Source organism: Thermophilibacter immobilis (assembly GCF_015277515.1). Classification (NCBI taxonomy): domain Bacteria; kingdom Bacillati; phylum Actinomycetota; class Coriobacteriia; order Coriobacteriales; family Atopobiaceae; genus Thermophilibacter; species Thermophilibacter immobilis. The sequence goes on from NZ_CP063767.1 coordinate 1,863,173, forward strand.
GCCGGCGTCGGCGTAGCCCTGAGCCTCGCTGGCACTCAGCTCGATGAGCTCCCTCTGATCGGGCCTCCCAAAGTTGATGGCAACGTGATCGACGGCGGTGAGCAGTACGAGCACGTCAGCAGAGCAATCCTCCGCGAGGAGCTCACCGCCCATGTCCTTGTCGATGACGGCGGCCACGCCCCGGTAGGCACCCTTGTCCGAGGGGTCACGAACCACGGGGATGCCGCCTCCTCCGCAGGCGACGACGATGAATCCGTCATCAAGCAGGTTCAAGATCGACTCCGCCTCGACGATCTTCCTCGGCTCGGGAGACGCGACGACGCGTCGCCACCCGCGACCCGAGTCCTCGACGAACGCCATCTCGGGGTGAGCCGACCGCTCGGCGTCGGCCCTCTCCCTCGTCAGGAACTGCCCGATGGGCTTGCTCGGGTTCGCGAAGGCGGGGTCCTCCGGGTCGACCTCGATCTGCGTGACGACCGTGGCCACGTGCCAGCGCTTGTAGGCCTTGTGCATCGCTGCTCCGAGACCCTGCTGCAAGTGGTAGCCGATGTAGCCCTGGCTCATGGCCCCGCACTCGGGCAGGTCCATGGCAGGCACGGTGGGATCGTCGTCGTGAGCGAGCGAGAAGGCCTTCTGAATCATGCCGACCTGCGGGCCGTTGCCATGGGTGATGATGATCTCGTTGCCCCGCTCGATGACGCCGAGAAGCACCGGTGCCACCTCGCGAACCCGTGCGGCCTGCTCCTCCGGTGTGTCGCCAAGGGCGTTTCCGCCCAGTGCGATGACGACGCGACTGGGCCTGTCGCTGATGCCTGGCATACCTTGCCCCTTCCTCTTTTGAATGTTTCTTCTAGGCGCGAAGGGGGCACATCACGCGTGTCCCCTTCGCGCGTTCAAGCATGAAAGCAAAACGTTGCTAAGAACGGGCCTACCCCAGCGTCGCGTACATGACGGCCTTGATGGTGTGCAGGCGGTTCTCCGCCTCGTCGAACACGCGCGAGCGCGGCCCCTCGAAAACGGAGTCGGTCACCTCCATCTCCGAGATGCCGAAGCCCTGGGCGATCTGCGCGCCCACCGTGGTGTTCGTGTCATGGAAGGATGGGAGGCAGTGCAGGAATATGGCATCGTCCGCGGCCATCCCCATGACCTCGTCGGTTACGCGGTAGGGAGACATCAGAGCAATCCTGCTCTCCCAGAGCTCCTTGGGCTGCCCCAGGCCCACCCACACGTCCGTGTAGACCGCATTGGCGCCTGAGACGGCCTCCTTGACGTTGTCAGTGACCGAAAGGTGCGCACCCGTCTTGGCAGCCTCGTCCTGGCAGCGCTCCCAGATCCAGGGCTGGAAAGTGCGGTTGCCGGGAACGTCTTCCTGCGGGCCGCACTGGCAGAAGTCGATGCCGAGCTTGGAGCAGATGACGGCGAGGGAGTCCGCCGTGTTGCCCACCTGACCCATGAAGACGATCTTCTTGCCCTTCAGATCGTCGCCGAATTCCTCGCGCATGGTGAGGATGTCAGCGAGGGCCTGGGTGGGATGAAACTCATTGGTCAGACCGTTCCAGACGGGAACGCCGGAGAAGCGGGCGAGCTTCTCGACCTTCTCGTGCTCGAAGCCACGATACTCGATGCCATCGAACATGCGGCCCAAGACACGGGCGGTGTCGGCGATGGACTCCTTATGCCCCATCTGGGAGCCGCTGGGATCAAGATAGGTGGTTCCCATGCCCAGGTCGTGTGCACCCACCTCGAAGGCACAGCGCGTGCGCGTGGAGGTCTTCTCGAAGACGAGGGCGACGTTTTTGCCCTCTAAGTAACGATGAGGAACACCGGCGCGCTTCATGCGCTTGAGGTCGACAGAAAGATCGAGAAGGTACTCTATCTCCGAGGTGGTGAAGTCCAGCAGGGACAGGAAGCTACGTCCCTTGATATTGACGCCCATGATTGGTTCCTTTCGAAGGGATTGACGGGGGACCCACCGTCTCGCGGGTCAGCCCCGGTTTAGATTTCTTCACGCCAGAACGGCATGCTCATGCAGCGGGGGCCTCCACGACCACGGGAGAGCTCGGCCGAGGGCACGACGAGAAGCTTCATGCCGTTCTTGCAGAGCAGGTCGTTGGTCACCACGTTGCGCTCGTAGACGCATACCACACCGGGCTTCACGCACAGGGTGTTGGAGCCATCGTTCCACTGCTCGCGAGCCGCCAGGACCGGGTCCCCTCCGCCGCATTCGATGAGCTGGACGGAGTCAATCCCCAGGGCCTTCTCGAGAATGTGCTCGAGCGTGTCGTCTATCTCGGCGATTCTTACCTCGCCCTTGGTTGCGCCGGGGGTCAGTCGATAGACCTTGAGCGTGCCGAGGATGTTGGGGTGGACGGTGAACTTGTCGACGTCAACCTGCGTGAAGACGGTGTCCAGATGCATGAAGGCATAGGACGCGGGAATCTTGAAGGCGAGAATCTCCTCGATCTCGCACTCCTCGTCGCCCCAGAACATGTTCTGTGCCATCTGGTCGATGGCAGCGGCCTCGGTGCGCTGAGAGAGCCCGACGGCGAGGGTATGACGGCCAAAGTTGAGGACGTCGCCGCCCTCGGTATGGAATGAGCTCTTGCGGTCGTACCAGAGCGGAACGCCCCTGTACTCCGGATGATGCGTGAAGATGGTCTCGCCGAGCAGCGTCTCGCGATTGCGGTTGTAGTGGTACATGTGACTCATGTTCACGCCATTCCCCACGACTGCGAAGGCGTCTCGCGTGAAATAGCTGCTGGGCAGGGGGTCGATAAGCGAGTCGGGATCGTCCTTGGTCGCGTCCAGCTCGGCGAGCGTGTGCGCCGAGCGGTGCGGCAGCTCGACCTCCTTGCGGCGTATGCCGCGAAAGACTCGCTTCACGAACTCGCCCGTGTCCTCGATGGAATCCAGGAACTCGCGTGCCGCGGCGGCATACTCCTTGCCGGGAAGCCTGCTCTCGGCGAGATAGGTGTTGGTAAACTCCCCACGGGCATCGGGGTCCGCGTCAAGAGCCTCCTTCAGCAGGTCCTCGAGGTAGAGCACCTCTGCGCCCTCCTGGCGCAGGAGCTCGGCGAACCTGTCGTGCTCCTCCTGAGCCCTCTCCAGATACAGAGCGTCGTGGAACCAGACGCGGTCGAAGTCCTCGTCACCAAAATAGACCATGTCGAGCCCCGGTCGATGGAGCATGACCTTCTTCAAGGGCCCGATCTCGGTATGAACGTTCAAACCCTTAGGCATGAAATCGTACCTCCCACTTTCTTTCTTGGTTACCGTGCCACCGGTGACCATCGTGTACTACGTATCGTCACCCAGTCGAACAAACCGCCCGCATGGTTGCCCCTATGCCGGCATGAGACCGGAGATGGTCGTAAAGGCAATGCCCGCCACGACCAAGAAGGCCATGAGCTTCCAGCTCCCCTTCCACCACTTGACGAGGGGGATGCCGCAGATCGCAAGGCCAGCGACCATCATTCCGCTCATGGGACTGAGGATGTTGGCGAGCTTGTTCGCCATGTCCACACCCGTGATGGCGGCCTGGGCGTTAAGACCCATGAGCTCGGTCAAGGGGCCGATGATGGGCATCGTCAGCGCGGCGAAGCCAGAGGAGCTCGGAACGAGCAAGGACAGCAGGGCCAGGAAGACGTACAGCAGCACCGAGTAGATCGCGGGGGGCATGCCGGAGAGCGTGGTGGCCAGACCGTAGAGTATGGTGTCGATGATCTGGCCGTTCTGGGCGATGATCAGGACCGCGCGCGCCAGGCCGATGATGATGGCCGCATATGCAAAGTCCTTGACGCCGTTTACGAACTCCTCGGCGATCTGGTGCTCGTTGAGTCCTCCGACAATCCCGGAGAGGATGCCAATCGCAAGGTAGATGCCCGAGAGCTCGTTCATGTACCAGCCCTGTGTCACCAGGCCCCAGACCATGACGATCATTCCGACGAGGAACACGACTAGGACGGCCTTCTGATGGCCGGTAAACGTTGACCTGTCGAGCTCGTCGTCTCCGGCGCCCTCCGCCATCTCGCTGCGCTTGGCGAGATCTTCCTCGTACACGATGGAGCGCTTCGCGTCTTTCCTGACCTTGTTCGCATAGTGCATAACGAAGGCGATGCCGACACCCGTGAGGATGACCCAGTAGATACTTCTAAGCCAAATCTGGGGATTGTCCGTGATGCCCACGATGCCTTGGGCCACGAGCGTGTTGAACGGATTAACGACGCCCGCCATATAGCCCACGCTGGGACCAACGAAAACGACCATGAACGCGGTGAAGGAATCAAAACCCATGCCGATCATAATCGGCACGAAAATCGCGAAGAAGGGCAGCGTCTCCTCGGACATCCCGAACATGGTCCCGCCGAGCGAGAAGAGAATCATCGTTATGGGAATGATGAGTATGTCATTTCCCCTGAGCGATTTCACCAGGCGCTTCATGCCAGCCTCTATGGCACCCGTCTTCGTGATGATTCCGAAGGCACCACCGACTATGAAGACGAACGCCACGACGTCAATGGCAGCCTGGATACCTTCCGTGGGTGCCATGAACAGGTCGAAGACGCCTTGGCGAAGGTCGGTTGTAACGCCGTCCTCGTCGGTGGATACCTTGTCCAAGCTCTCATAGGTATCGGCGACGGTCACCTCGCGGCCGTTTACCTCGGTCCTCTGATACTGGCCGGATGGTATCACCCACGTGAGAATCGTAACGGCCGCAAGTAGCGCGAAGATGATGGTGTACACATGCCATAACCTGGACTTCTTGGGCTCTTTTTCTTGTCTAGCCTCTTTTGCCATGCCCCACTCCTCTTCAGCTTATAACAATACGTTTCAATACCAGCTGGTACAGTAAGCATACCCGTAGAGGGGTGATTGCCACAAGGTAAATTTTATCTGCATTCTGCGAGCGGTAGAAAAATAGCGAGAAAACCCCCACACCGTCCTGCGGCCTCAAGCTGACATCCTAGGCAAACCGATCTAGAAGTCAAAGACCATGAGGCTTCCGACGACGTAGTTCTTTGCGATAAGGAGCGGCTTACCGTCGCTGTCCACCAGATCGATGAGCTCCATGAACAGGGGCTCCCCCATGGGGACCTCAAGCTGCTTCGACATTTCCACATCCGCCTTGGCAATGCGAAGCGAGCAGTGCACGTGCCCGCCGGCCTTTCGACCGAGGTTCTCCTCTATCAGACCGAAGATGCCCGGCTCCCTCATTACCCCCTGCCGCAGAAACTCGAAGCCCTCTATGGGAGTGAGGCTGTTCTCGAGCATTACGGGCATCCCATCTGCCGTACGCACTCGTTGGATACGAAGAAGATTGCTGCCCTTGGGAAGCCCGAGGAACTCGAGGTCCCGTTGGTCCCCCATTATCTCGTCCACCCGCATCACCCTGGTTCCGGGCTGCTTGCCGGCGGCCTCACACATCTGAGCGAACGTCAGGACCTCTGGCGTCTGGGTAATCTTCCTCTCAAGCGGGGCAGCGCTCACAAAGGTGCCCTTGCCCTGCTTCTTGCTGAGGATGCCCATGTCCACGAGCTCTTTGATGGCACGGCGCACCGTAACGCGACTTACCGAATAGTGTTCAGAAAGCTCCCTCTCTGAGGGGATGATGCCTCCCGGCACATAGCGACCTGCCTCGATGCTTCCTCTCATGTCCTCCACGATTTGCTGAAAGAGAGGCAGACCTGACTTTTCCACGAGCTCCATGAGGGAAAATCTCCGATCGAATCCATGCTGCGTCGTCTAGCCGGGTGGCAAGACACAAACTGCGGGCTTGACTATACAATTTCTGACCCTCGCAACAGCATAGACAATATGTGGCTCGATTAGATACAAAAGGTATGCATTGGTATTAAAATACTTTCGCATAGTCCGAAAATAAATTCCCACAGGGACCCTCTGACTCCATCGTGAGAGGCGGTTTGTCTCTTGCTACGAATGTAGAATCATCGGTGCCCGGACTCTCGCAATCATGATATTGCATCAGCATGGCGTGTTTCTTTGCTCCTATGCAGATTCATCAATAGAAACCGACAGACATACGGCAGGCTTTATTCTTTCCACAGGCCCCTGTTTCCCATCGCCCACAGGGGAACGTTTCTCATCCACCCCTCGTCACGAAAACCCGAGAGACTAAGGCGCACGGGACGCAGTAGCGCGCGGCATGGTTGAGGATGGCGGAGAGCTGGTTGTTCACGGTCCGCAGGTACGTCTGCGTGTAGCCCCTACCCTTGTTGTTGCTCCCGTCCATGAGGTGGCTCTGCCAACGGACGGTGTCGACGCCCCGGGCCTCGCTCATGCGGTGGCTCTCGAAGTGGGGCATGATCTTCGACTTGATGAGGTACTCCTTGTTGGGCCACGTGTGCTCGCGGATGCGCGGCACCACGTCGGCCCTGTACAGCTCGTAGAACTCCTCGAAGAAGTCAAGGCGGAATACCGAGGACAGGCGGAAGCGAACGAGTCCGCTTCGATACGAGTACCGGTGTGGTGAGGTGTATGGTTTTCCTAGCAGCGCTCTCAGCATCTCTGCTATCAATTAAGATACCTAGTAGTATTTCTGTCACAGGCGCTGCCAATAACCAAGGAGAGAAGAAAGACAAGATGAAAAACTATTTTGATCTAACCGACCGTGTCGCACTTGTCACAGGCTGCTCGACCGGCCTTGGGGTTCAGATGGCCAAAGCTCTGGCGAGCCAGGGCTGCAATATCGTCGCTCTCGCCCGCAGGCAGGAGCTGATCGAGAAGGTCGCCTCGGAAATCGCCGAGGAATACGGCGTCAAGACACTTCCCGTGCGCTGCGATATCACCGATACCGAAATGGTGAATGCCGCAGTGAAAAAGATCATGGACGAGTTCGGTCGCATCGACATTCTTATCAATAATGCAGGTACCGGCGCTGTCGCCCCCGCTGAAGACATCACTGACGAGCAGTTCGGAAACGAACTCAACATCAATCTCTTCGGCAGCTTCAAGGTTGCCCGCGCGGTCGCCAAGGCCGCGATGATCCCCGCGAAGTACGGCCGCATCATAAACATCGCTTCCATGTACGGCCTCGTCGGCAACAAGATTGCTCCCTGCTCTCCCTATCACGCGGCCAAAGGCGGCGTGGTCAACCTTAGCCGCGGCCTTGCCGGCGAGTGGGGCAAGTACGGCATCACCGTCAACTGCATCTGCCCCGGTTATTTCTGGACGCCGCTGACCAAAGAGACCCTGAATACCGATTGGTTCAAAGAGTACTCGAAGACCGTTATCCCCATGGAGCGCTATGGAAATGAGGGCGAGCTTGACACGGCCGCCATTTTCCTCGCCTCGCCGGCATCGAGCTATGTCTCGGGCATCATGGTTCCCGTCGACGGGGGCTATACCTGCGTCTAAAGACTAAGCCATCCGTAGTATTTGCATGCGGGCTCGATAAAGAGTCCTGCTCCAGACGGCCGTACCTTCGATTGAGGTACGGCCGTCTTCATGGGGTTTTCGGACAAGCCAGCCCGTGGAGACCCTAACCTCCTTGCAGGGAGGTATCGACTGGACTCAACCTCCTCGTTCTCCTCGGGCAGGACGGGCTTCCATCCAGCTGACCAGCCCCATCCAGCTGACCAGCCCGCCGACGCCGCGACCGCAGACCCTAGGTGGCGGGGTCTCGGTCCGATCTGGCGTTCGAGCTGAACAAGGCTGCCGCCATCCACATGCCACTCATCTCTCTTCTCCAACAGCAGCCACCTCACCCGGGAGGCAGCAAATGGACCTGTGCCGACGGCGAGATTGACCAGCTCAAACCCACATTATTTGCGACGTCGTGCGCCTCGGGGACAGAGTGGCACGAGATGACCGCGCTGGTATGCCGTCTGTCGATGGACTTTGTTGATCTAAAGGCTCGCAATCAGCGTCGCTCACTCCCAGTTCTTTGGGTTCCCGATGGCGTGGAGCGGCACGTTGCGCATCCACCCCTGGTCTCGGAAGCCCGAGAGGCTGAAGCGCCTCGGAACCGTGTCGGGGTACCGCTCGGAAAACGCCCTCAAACTCTTCGAGCGCAGGTTCTCCTCGGCTTTAACCTCGATTGGGTAGATTCCGCTGCCGCGTTGGATGAGGAAATCAATCTCGCCGCTAGAGTTCTCAGCTGACCAGTAGAAGGGTTTGAGGTCGCAGTCCGAGACAAGCTGCTGACATACGTACTGCTCGGTGAGGGCTCCCTTGAACTCCGTGAAAAGTGCGTTGCCGTCGACGATGCTCGAAGCATCGAGCCCGGAGAGCGCACAGAGGAGGCCAACATCGAGGGCGAAGAGCTTGAACGCTGATTCATCGGCGTAAGAGACCAATGGGATGCCTGGCTTGGACACTCTAGGAACCTTCGTCGCAATACCGGCTTGGGTGAGCCAGGTGATCGCCGAGCGATAGTCCCGAGCCCGAGCCCCATCCTTGATATGACCGAACACAAATTTCTTGTTCTCCTGACCGAGATGCGCTGGCAGAGAACGCCATGCGGAAAGGATATATTCCGCGCTGGCAGCACCGAGATGTTTGGAGATGTCTCTCTCGTAGCCGAACAGGATGCCTTCCTGCACGGCGCGGACGACACCTAGGTCGTCGGACTCGACGAATGCGGACACGGACTCAGGCATACCCCCTACGAAGTAATACTGCTTGAGCAGTTCCTTGAACTTCACAGCAAAAGGCCCGAGGAGATGCTCGTCGCCCGAATCAACGATCTCCCGCAGCGTTGAATTGTCAGTCGCATCAAGGTACTCGCGAAAGTTCAAGGGATAGAGATCAAGCATGTCGACCTTGCCAACGGGATAGCCGGTGCCCTCATGGAACGTAATGCTGAGGAGAGATCCTGCCGCTGCTACGGCAAGCTCTGGGACATTCTCGCAGAAGTACTTGAGCGAGGTGAGCGCTTTGGGGCATTCCTGAATTTCGTCAAGTATGACGAATGTCTTCCCGGGAGTTACCTTCTGCCCGCTCTCCGCTTGCACCATGAGCAGAAGACGGGGCAAGTCGTAGCCTGCATCGAACTGGGCGGCGAGACCTGGATTGTTGTCGAGGTTGACATAGGCGACGTTCTCGAAGTATCTCGCCCCGAACTCCTTGAGCAGCCAGGTCTTTCCAACCTGCCTGGCTCCGTTGAGCACGAGGGGCTTTCTGCGGACAGAATCTTTCCACCCGATGAGATCATCCATAAGGAACCGCTCCATGGCCCTCCAATCATCATGACATCAGAACGTCCTTATTATCGCACAAGATGGCGAAAATAAGGACGTTAAAAAGCAAATCGTGGCTATTTTAATGATGTAAATTATTCCCACTCAACTGCGGCGTTTGTCCAGCTGGTTCGATGTAATCTCATATCGTGTTACCTCGTCCGTCTCGTACCGTTCGATACGAATCGCGTCCGAATCAGCCTTTGATTCGGACGGAAAAGGAGTAGTTACACTTTTGCTGGAAAAATATGCTTGCAGACTTGATTATTCCCAGTTTTGCCTGCGGGAATGATTGCAGGCGGCTTGGAGACAAGCAATCTCGCGTTCCGTCTCTTCGACCACCCCTTGGCAGGGCAATGGCAAGAAGTATTACCCTCTCATCTGCAATGCGTAAGTGCTTGCTTATGCATTGCTTCTGACAGGCGTCTCATGGATGTCACACAAGAATCGGTTTTCCTTCTTGTTCTCAAGCTTTGCAAAAGTTTCTTTACACTCGTTTTGTCAAGTAGAGACCAATCGACAAATTCCTCGATGCCGCCTTTGTCCAATTTAGCTTTTACAGGAATAAACCCTTCTTTCAATAGAACGCAGGGCAATAGATCATCTTTGAGTCCAGCTCTCAGTTCATAGCAGAGAGCATCGGCGAAGATTTAGCTTCATATCGCGAATGTCAATTATCTGCCGTAAGTGAAGGGCTGTCTCCCTTGGGTCACCTTTGATATTCCGGCAACACACACGAGTTTCATTGTGCAAACGGGAATACTCTGGCCTCGCCTTGTCCAGAGTTCATTCATCTTCAACCGTCACTGCCGGATACATCCGTTCCTTCATCCTTAGTGCTGCGTTTACCAGCAGGATAAGTACTGGCACCTCGATCAATGGACCGACCACGGCGGCGAAGGCCTCGCCGGACGAGAGTCCAAACACCGCAGCTGATACAGCGATGGCAAGCTCAAAGTTGTTGCCTGTGGCGGTGAATGCAACTGAGGCGTTTTTGGGATAATCTATATCACGACTGCGCCCGAGAAGGAAGCTCGCGAAGAACATGATCGCAAAATAGCAGACCAATGGCACGGCGATACGCACCACGTCGAGCGGGATCTGCACGATCATCTGACCCTTGAGCGAGAACATGACCACGATGGTGAACAGCAGCGCGATGAGGCTCACCGGCGAGATCTTCGGCACCACGTATGTCTCATATCATTCAAGCCCCTTGGCCCGCACGAACAGGAAGCGCGTAAGCGCGCCTGCTGCGAACGGGATACCGAGATAGAGGAGCACGCTCTGCGCGATCTGCCAGACTGTGACGTCCACTGCAACACCCTGCAAGCCAAAAACTTGCGGAAGCACGGTGATGAACAGCCACGCCATGGGCGCGTAGAAGAGTATCTGGAATATGGCGTTCATCGCCACGAGCCCCGCCGTGTACTCATTGCTGCCGCCGGCAAGGCCACTCCAGACGATGACCATGGCGATGCAGCGCGCCAGGCCGATCATGATGAGCCCCGCCATGTACTCGGGATATCCATGCAGAAAGATGAGTGCGAGAGCGAACATGAGGATGGGACCGACCACCCAGTTCAGCAACAGCGAGAGAGTGAGCGTCTTCTTGTCGGCGAACACGGCCGGCAACTCCTCATAGCGCACCTTCGCAAGCGGCGGATACATCATAAACATGAGCCCAATGGCGATGGGGATGTTAGTGGTGCCCACGGACAGTGAATCTATCGCCGACGCCGTGCCTGGCGCGAAGTAGCCTATCGCCACGCCTGCTCCCATGGCCAAGAATATCCACAGCGTGAGGAATCTGTTCAGGACGCCCAGGCGCTTGCCGGTGCTTCTCTCATTCCCATCACTCATGATGCACGCCTCGGATGGTAGGGGCACGTGCTGCCCAGGCACACGGTGTTCTTCGGCATCGTCTTGCATAGGGGGAGCACGCCCAGCGTCTGCATATCGCAGCCAAACAGGTCATTGAAGGCTCTGGTCGCCGAGGCGACCGCGATGCGGGAGTCACGCTTGCAGCAGCGTGGCGCACCAGTCTTTGCGATTTCGGCCAGGATGCGTGCGACCATCGACTGGCCCTCCGACCAGCCTTCCTTCTCAAGGGGTTCGTTGCCCCGGATGATGGCGTGCGCCATGCCCGCCGAGGCGGCCGCTCCGCATACGCCCCAGTAGGCGCAGGCGGCACCGGGAACGATGGCGGAACGCTGCCGCAGTTCCTCGAGGTCCGCTTGTAGCCGTTCATCGCGATCGGCGCCTCCGAGTGCATTCCGATAGCAGGTCAGCAGGACCGCGCCTACGATGAAATGGTGTATGGGACCGAACGCATCGCATCGCGGATCGGCCATAACCTCCTCAAGCAGACCCGAGGGGCATGTGCCGTCGCTCGCCTCGCAGAGCTCGGCCACCCAGGCCGTTGGATCGTTCATCTCTTCCATGACAGGCTCCTTGTCGCTCATCTCACATCTCCCGATGCGTTCCATGGTATGCCGACGGTCAGACCCTTCGACATGTCATCGATACGGTCGAGCCACTGTCGCTCGGAGGCGGCGCGGGCCCTGAGCATTGGGTCGGTCGCATCTCCCAGCGACAGGCACTGGTTCACCACCCACCACCTGCTGTCGATACCCGTCCGGTCGAGGTCGTCGCGTAGGCGCTGCGCCTCGTAGACCGGTGTCGCCTCGGGAAGCGTCACGATGACGACCTCCGTCTGAGCTGGATCGTGCAGGCGAGGGAGCAGTTCTCTGACGGATTCGGGAACCTCGCCGCCGGTACTCTCCATCTGCTCGTCGTAGCTCTGCGTGCTCTCCAGCAGCAGAAGCGTATGCCCGGTGGGAGCGGTGTCGATGACGACGACTTCCTCATCGGCTTTCGCGACGATATCGGCGAACGCTCGGAACACGGCGATCTCCTGGGTGCAGGGTGACCTCAGGGACTCCTGGATATAGGAGAAGTCCTCATCGCCCATGGTCTTGCGCGCCGTGTCGAGCACTTCGGTCTCATAGGCTTCGAGTTCATGTTTCTCGTCGATATGGCTGACCGAGAGACCGGGTGTATCCAAATCGAAGTTACCCAGATGGTCGGCCGGATCGGTCGTCGTCAGACGCACCTTCTCCCCGCGTCTTGCGAGACCCTTGGCGATGTCGACGGCCACCGAGGTTTTCCCGACCCCGCCCTTGCCCATCGTGAATATGACGCGTCGGCCGCTTCCGGCGAGTTCGTCCACCAGATCATCGAGCGAGCGGACGTCAGGACGCTCGACCTCGATTGACGTCATCAATCGGTCCGCCTCACCCTTCAGGAATCTGCGGAGAAAGTCGAGCCCGGTGACGTTATAGGACCTGAGCGGATTCCGATACATCCTCAGCCCCGCGAGGCCTTCCGGCATATGCTCGAGCGCCTTCTCCTGCGCATCGAGCATCTCACCGGATGCCTCATCGGTGGCTTGCTCCAGCATGCCGTTCACCACGAGCATCTGGCAGACTATCCCGAGGTCCGAGAGCTCGGCACGCGAACGCGCCGCCTCCTCGAGCGTCGGGGTCTGCGGACGAGCGACGAGTACCATGCCGGTCTGTGTCACGTCGGCAAGCGTGGCCACCGCCTTGGCATAGGTTTCCCGTTTATCGCCCAGGCCGGAGAGCTGTCCCAGGCATGAGGTTCCGGTCGAGTTCTCGTCCAGATAGTTCGTCCACGCCGACGGGAGCTCGAGGGTCCTCAAGGTATGTCCGGTAGGTGCGGTGTCGAACACGATGCGGTCGTACCTAGTCGCAACATCGTTGTCGGTGAGCGCCCAGGCGAACCTGTCGAATGCGGCGATCTCGATGGTGCACGACCCAGAGAGCTGCTCCTCGATGTTCGCTATGGCGTCATCGGGAAGGATGCCGCGATAGGGCCCCACGACGTTCTCACGATAGGCTGCCGCCTCCTTGAGCGGATCGACATCCATCACGGTGAGGTTCGGGCAATCTTCTATCCTCGTGCCTTCCTCCGAGATCTCGGTCTCGAAGACGTCCTGCATATTGGAGGCCGGATCGGTACTCACGATGAGCACTCGTTCACCGGCGTCGGCGAACGCGACCGCCGCCGCACAGGAGACCGAGGTCTTGCCGACACCTCCTTTGCCTGTGAAGAACAGGTACTTGTAAGGTTCAAGCGCGTTTATATCGAAAGCATTCATCGTAGGTTGCATAGCACCCTTCGTTCTACCAAGTGATCGCTCGCGTCGGATGACGACATCAACAGCAGCAAGTGCCTTCATCGGACGCCGCTGGTGGGCAACAGCATGATGAATCCTCTGTGGCAGGTTCCGGTGCGGAGTTCAGTTCGAAGTCGAGCAGTTCTGATATCCGTTCGTTTGAAGGGTAGGAACCGGTTGCGACCACCTTCCCATCCACGAGCGTTATGGGAAGCGAATCGATGCCGAGTTCCTTCAGGATTCCCGCTACGGTCTCGTTGGTGACGAAGGCGTCCGGGTCGGATTTCAGGTTATGCCGTGATACGTAGTTTCCCGATTTGAGCACCTCCTCGACTACGGTGGCTACACGCAGCAGCTCGGGATCGATGCTCGGGCCGCAGAGCCCCGTATCACAGCACATCGCCGGTTCGAAGAACTCAAGCTTTTTCATTTCTTTTCCTCCATCTGTTCGTTTACCTTGATACTATCCGCGCAATTCCGTTTCGCAGCTTCGCAGATGCAATCCTCCTTTTCCATCGAGAGGTGCCCTATGTAGCGGGCTAACTCCTCGAAACGGGTCGTATCGAGGTGGTAGCGCATCCACGGACCCTGTTTCTCGCCGAGCACAAGTCCGCAGCTGGTAAGCGCTTTCATGTGGTAACTCAGGGTCGATTGCGATATCTCGAGGTGCTCCAGCAGATCGCAGGCGCACATCTCCTCGCAGGAGAGCATGTCGACGATTTTCAGACGCGTCGCATCCGAGAGCACATTACAGACCGCAGCGCAGGTTCCATAGTCCATCTGACCTCACTTTGCGTTTGATATATCGATAACTCTCAATAGATTATTCTAGGCATTATATCGATACCTGTCAATATAGTTCGCTTATTTCTGCAAATGGATTGAAGTCGATTTTTTATTTTCCGAATCAATAACAATCGCCGTCTCGAGTTAATGGGCAAAATGTCCGGGTGCCCGAGTTGACGGCAATCAATTCGGGCGGCGATTCTGTGCATGGCGATCTGCGGTTATGAATGAATTTAGCAACCCAATTAACTCCAGTATTGGAAAGGACACTGGCGCGAACATGGATTACGCGCAGCCTTGGTGCTTTGCTGCATGATAAACTTTGACAATGAGGTTTCTCGACAACGAGTGCACATTCTGTGGCAGTTGGGACCCCGGACGTTCCTCTGGACCACCGCTACGCCGCGTAGCCCAGCGCCGCGCGGTGCTCCCTCAGCGTCCTCCATCCTAGCGCCTTCTTCGGCTTGCCGCCCCCGTGCCACTCGACGTGGGCGCCCAGCCTCTCGCGGAACTCCGCGAACGTCACGCCCCTCCAGTCGGTCCCGTGGAAGAAGTCGCTCTTGAGGGTGCCGAAGAACCCCTCGCACCTCGCGTTGTCCGGGCTCCTGGCCTTGCGCGACATCGAGCGCGCCGCGTGGCCGGCGGCGCACGCCGCCGCCCACTCGTCGGTCATGTACACCGCGCCCCCGTCGCTGTGCAGGACCAGCGGCCTCCCCTCCGTCGGGCGCACGGCGGCGACCAGGTCCCCGAGCGTGCCGAGCGCCGGCCCCGCGTCGGGGTGCGGGGACACCCTCCAGCACACCGGCCAGCCGTCGAAGCAGTCGACGGCCGCGCTGAGGTAGGCCTTGAAGCCGCCCAGCCGGAACTCGGTGACGTCGGTGACGCAGAGCAGGCCGGGCTCGGCGGCGTGGAAGTCGTGCGCCCCGTCCTCGCGGAGGGGCAGGTTGGCCGGCCTCTCGCCGCGCTCCCCGGCGTAGCTGCTGCACCTCGCCCTCCGTCGCACCTGGGCCGCCTTGCGGGGCACGAGGCCCTCCTCGCGCATCACCCGGCGCACCACCTTCTCGGAGACGACGACCGGCGTGGCCATGTCGCCCTCCGCGAGGCCGCGCCAGGAGACCGGCTCGCCCTCCCCGCGCCTGAGGTCGGCCCACACGCTCTCGGAGCCGAAGGCGCCGCCGGACGCCTCGAAGGAGGCGCGGACGCGCGCCCTGAGGGCCGCCTCGGGGTCGGGCCGCGACAGCCTCGCCCGCTGCGAGAGGTAGGTGCTCTTGGGTATGGAGGGCGTCTCGCAGACGTCAGCGAGCCTCACCGCCGGGCTCGCCTCCCTGGCCGCCTGGCCCGCGAGGTACCTCTCCTCGCTGGTCAAAGAGCCAGGGCCGGGTGCTTTTAGGACGTCCAACACCGCCAGGGCCTCGGCGAGCCTGGCCTCGGCCACCCTCGCCCGCTCGGCCGGGTCCTCCGGCAGGTCGGCGCCCCAGTCGCGCCAGTCGGTCTGCCCCTCGCGCCCCTCGGTGCCGGCCAAGTCGGGCCCCCTTCCCTCCGTGCGCGCGCGTGCCGCGGGCCCGGGGCGGGGGCGCGCCCTCCGGTACGCGGGGCTGCCCTCGCCGTGGGCGCAGTGCATGCGGGAGGCCCGTTCGGGCATCTCGCGGGCGGCGAGCTCCCCCGCCTCCTCCATGCGCAGCCACCGTCTCAGGTTCCACTCGTTGGGGAACAGCGGGAGCCTGCGGCAGGCCTCCGCCACGCTCATCCCGCTACGGTGGAACTCCCAGAGTGTCCCCTCGCGCTCCCCTTTGGTATACATCCCGGGCTCCCTCCCGGACCAAGAAGGTCCGATCGTTCGTCCGGGGTCCCAACGAAACTCAGGAGTACAGTGCGGCACTCAAAAGTGCTGGTCAAAGCCCTATCGACTTACTCCCACTCTATCGTGACAAGGCAAGTATGAGTGTAGTCGGCACAGCGTCTGACCTGCGGTTCCTGTCACTCTTCGCTCTCGGGAAACGTGTAGTCACCGTGTAGTCGGGGATGACTACATGCCGTGTAGTCACTTTCGAAGAGTATTTTCCGCCGACCGAAGAGTGATGCGTATGACCTGCGGAAACTCCGTCCGATTGCACGCAACTGACTACATGCCCCGAAACGAGTGGAGCGGTGCTGCATGGGGCTCGACCAGAGAGTGACAAATCCCGACCGAAGAGTGACACGTCTGACCTGCGGAAACGTGCCGTCTAGACAAGGCACTGACTACACGAGATCAGAACGCTACGCATTAGGCAGAATCCCCATCGGCGCGCACCGATGGACGCAATGCTCACCTCTTACGGCAACCTCGCTATTGCGTCATAGGACTTTGCCCGTTTCGAGCGCAAGCGCTCGTCCGCTACGCTAAACCCCGAGTGGCATGTCATTTATGAACTCTGCTATATGGCTGGCGCCCCATTCGGCCCCAAGCGCTAGAAGTCTACGGCGAGGAGTGAACATGCCTATGACGAGGAGCCGCCTTTTAGCCCGCCAACTGGGAGCGCGCCAGCCTTGCCAGCGTAGTCCAGCACCTCGTCACGCCAGATGCGGATAACGTCCTGGTCGAAGACGTACTGTATCGACCTCATGATGCGCGACGGTTCATACATCCTTGCGTCAGTATCGATGACCGCATCGGGCACGGGAGCCAGGGACGTCGCTCTCTTTGAAAGGATCGGAAGAGCGTCGCCCTTCTTGGCTTTATCGAAACGTCCAAGCAGGTAGGTGCCATCTGAAGACACAGGACGCACCGGGGATGACTTGAGAAGAGCCCGGAATGTCTTGAAGAGCCTCCTCTCGGCAGTGGATTCCGCATAGTAATAGGACACCTTTCCGTCATAAGGATTCAGATACACATGGTTCCAGAAGTCCACGTCGACGATGCAGCCATGGATATCGCCGCAGCCCCCTACCGCTCGGACCTCCTTCGATATGGCGTTGAGGGCTCGCCTGTACGGCGCGAACGCGTTTCGAACGCCATCGGCATAACGGGACATGTTCTCGTAATAGTATTCCTTCGGGTGATAAAGACGGTTGAGGCGACCCCCGACCAGGAGATTCAGGTTAGCCCCGCTCGAGAACACGAACATGTATGTCCCATCGCACTTGAGCATCCAGATGGTCCCCTTACGCTTGAAAGGATCCATCGATATTCCGCGGCCGCGGCTGAAGTCCTCGTATTGCGCGGCCGTTATCTCGTAGATGCCGTCAGGCCATTCCTCGAACGGGTCGTATCTACCGCGAACGACAAGCTCGTCGAAGTGCCACTCGCGGGGCTCGTAGCCGACCTGGTTGTTTGAGAGAACAGTCGTCCCATCGTTCTTACGCAGAATGACGTTCCGGTGAGTGTGCCCGTTCACGTAGACCCAGTTGGGATTGAGGGCTACGTCCGACCAATCATGCACGGGATTATGGGTGAGCACGATCACGCGACGGTCGCCGGCGCACCGCAGCACCTTCTTGTAGGCTGCCCGGAAGCGCTCCGCGCGCCTCACGTCCTCATCATAGTCGAGCGTTCCGCGGTAGATGTCTCCGACCTCGGCGTTAAAAGTTGGATTCAGCGCAGAGAATCCCGTTCCCCCGAGCACGAGGAGCGTGGATTTGCGGCAGACCTCCGCGAGCTCTGCGTCGCCGGCATCGAGGAGAACGTCTTCCGGTATACGCCTGAGGTTAATACCCCTATGCATGACGATAAGGCTGTTGTCGAGCAGGTAGACGCCGAGCTCCTTTAACCTGTCACGGTAGCTCGCGATAACGTCGTCAATCGGTCGATTCGTCGTCTTCCCGTCAACGCCGAGATCCCACAATTCGTGGTTTCCCAGAACACCTATTCTTATCATGTTGGGTAGGCCGCGACATAGCGCGTCATAGAAAAGGGCAGTCAACTCCAATCCATCCGCAACGTCTCCGCCGACGAGTACGACGCCTTGCCCATTGTTGACGACATGCATGGGCCCTATCCCTCTCTCGGATCCGACGCTGCCATAGGTACCGTCGAGAGAGTTGATCAGTTCAGCGACCTTCCCTTCGACCACCGGCCTCGCCTGGGAGAGAGTCATGCCGCCCAGTTTCAGCTGATGTTCGAGATGGAGGTCGGTGACATAATGGACGCGCAGCGAGGACTCGTCAGGCTCGTCCCTCACCACTAATTCTGGAGATTCACCGATTCTCACAATGGAGCCGTCTGGTGCAGCCGTTTTCGGAATCTGCAACCCAGCAGCCGTCCGCAGCTTGGTTCTGTCCCGTGGCTGAGCCAGCTCTCTTTTTACCTCTTCAGGAAACCAATCGAGACTCACGCTGTCGCCGCCGCGTCTCCTTGCTTTGAGGCACATCTTCTTCGTACGAAGATGCCTCGGAACGTATTGCAGGGCGAGTGGGGACGAGTCGAGCGCCGCCTTAATGAGTCGACTGTTCTCGTTAGTCGGAGGTGCGATGAGACCGTAGTACTTCCAATTCTCCGAAATTGACTTGACACACGCCTTGATGTCGACGAAGTCATCGGGCACTCCCGAGATACTGGCGGGGAACAGCGATACGGACAAGTCTGCAAGCCCCTGGGACATGAAGGCGTCCGGGACGCGGTTTATCGGCCATGACAATTGCCAGGGACGGAAGCGCAAGTAATTGTCGCTCGTTGGTGGAACCTCTTTCAGAAGCGCCTCAACCGGATGGCGTATCGCCGATTCAGCGAGCTCGCGACTCATAAGCTCAGGCGCTACGCTTGAGATGGCCGCGCCGTTTTTCCGTACAGCCAGTTCGCAGAGCTCTCGGCCGGCATCGCCTTTCAGGAGTTCTTTAGGGACATACGCGAGGGCTGGGTCAAATCCGCCGTTCACGCGGTCGTCGTTGCTGACTGCCACCTTGCATAGGGCAAAGTCGACGATACGGGCCGGCACATTTCGGAGCGCCTGCCCATTGTTCGAGACGGCCGCCATGCAGATGTCGTACGAGCGGTGCTCCTCCGGTACAGACGAGAGCGCCCCTCCTTCGTTCGACACCGCCGTAAGGAATATCGCATCATCGAGGTACTTCTCTGGTACATAGCGGAGGTTGTGCGCATCCCTCTCACATGCCTCTAGGCACAAATCGTACGTCATCGCGCGTTTCGAGGCGAACTTGAGGACGTGAAGCTGGGCTGCATAGCGTTGTCGCCAGTCATTCATGTCGTATTCGAACTCTATGGCCTCGCGGAGAATTTCTTCGGTCTGTCCGCGCTTTCCCATCGCCTTTAAGCCCCACGCACCGGGATACGAGGCAATGTCTGGAGCGGCAACACTGTCTATTTTCCTCGGAACCAGACCGAGAGACTGCTTAAGGGAGTTGCTATTGTCCGAATCCATGCGGCCAACCTTTTCGATATCGCGAAACGCTGGTAACAGCTACGAATATGACAAATTGTCTGACGATTTGTCAGGTTCTGACGATTTGTCAGGTTCGGTTCTTTGTCTGCCTCCATTATGACGCGCCGGATCAAGCCGTCGAACGTCACGGCCGGGAACTCGAGGGAGGGGCGCAAGCCGCCCGCGTTCTCGTACCGGGCGGCTTACAAACCGCGCCTCGATACGCACCGCCAATGTGCGTCGCCAAAAGACCGCTCGACGCAAACGCCAATGGCGCCTTGGGATGCAAGGCTGAATTTGGGCATCGGATTCCAAGATTCAGCCGCCCCACCCGGTGTTGGCGTTAAGCCGAGGGCTGCTGCCAGAAGTGCGGCTGCACATCCGGAAACCTTATGCTTTGGAGAAACGTCGCCGCATCGTCAGGGCCACCGGAAATCACCTCACATCCGCTTCGCCCGCAGCTCCCTCAGTACGCCCTTCTTGAACTGCGACCAGCCGCCAAAGAACTTCTCGTCGGTGGCCGTGGCCCGTCATGAGCGGCCCCGCGTGCAGCGGGATGTGGGAGCCCCCTGTCGCGCAGGTTGTCCGACCCCCGATTCGTCTACGAAGCAGCCCTCTTCTTCCAAGGGGGCTCCTATATAAAGAAAACGCCGGGAAAAAGGCCCCGGCACTTGGGGGCCATCCTATTGAGATCGCCGGTTAATTCATACCACGGGCGGGGCTGTCGAGGCCCTGCCCGCGAACCGCCGGGGCGCGGGCACCGGCGCGTCCCCGGCACAGGGACCGCACCGACCTGGTGGTGAAGCGCTTGCTACCACTCGGTACTGTTTAACCGCGGTTCGCGCCGGCGCCTTCCTTGAAGATGGCCTATAAAGATCTCGAGATGCCCCGCACGGGATGCGGGCACCAGCCGATCAGGAGGACATCCAGAAGAGAGAAGCCGAATCTAGGACATATAGGCACACGGCGCGGAGGCCGCCGCCGGAGGCCCGCAGGGGCCGTCATAAAAAAGGCCGGCTCTAACGGAGCCGGCCTTGCGGAGCATGACCTTTTCGGCTCACTCCCACTCGATTGTTGCATAGCCCGTTTTGATGTAGTCAACAGGGCAGTTGAGCTGGTATTCCCTCCGCTCTCTCGTCGCGAAAACCATATAGTCACCCCGTAGTCATCGATGATTACATACTCCGTAGTCACTTGGGGAGAGTATTTTATGCCGAACGAAGAGTGACATGTTTGACCTGCGTAAACGCAGTTCGATTGCGCGCAACTGACTATATGGACGGGTATAGCGGCGGCGGGGCGAGGTGTCTCCCAACTCAAGAGTGACGATTCTCGAGTGAAGAGTGACAGCTCTGAGCTGGTGGAATACATTGGCGAGATCGCTGAGTGGCTACAAGCCGTCGGACGCCTTGTTACTCGGTCCCAAGCATCTTTCTAATGTTCTGCAGCTTCCACTGGGCCTCCGGACTGGCAATGGCCGCACGCGCCGTTGTCTCGTTCTCGAACAGCAGGGCAGGCTCGAACGCCCCTCTCGAGAATCGACCGAGATATTCTTCCTCGACGTCCGTCTGCGGCAGAACGTAGGCGGAAACGAACTCGCGCGCAGTGCCGACAAGCTGTTCGAGAACGGGAGATTCTTCATCCCTCCGGAGCATGGGCAGGAGCTGCTCCTCGAGCTCGCGTCCCCTGCCGGCAAATCGCTCGGGACGGCTCTCGAACCCGTGCGGGAACGTCGCCGAGAGCGACGCGTAGAAGAGGATGACCTTATGGGCAACGCCGCGCTCCTCAACGCCTCTGGCGTCGAGCACGCGCTTCAAGTTCGCGATATCGTATAGGTCGCGCACCTTCACGCGGTCGAAGAACGCCTTGACCTTGCCTCCGGCGAGCTCGACATCGGCGAAGAGCGGGACGCGGAGCTCTGGCATGAGGGTCGAAGCCCTGCGTTCGATGGCCATCAGCGGGGAGCGGTTCAAATAGATGCAGTCGATCTTCACGTGGTCGGGCCCCCACTGCGACCTGTAATTGAGGATGAAGGTCCTACCGGCATGGCCACCTGGAGCCCCGGAGACGGCATATCCTTGGGAGCGCGCCACCTCGCCGATGGACCTCTCGATGGCCGGCCTCTCGGCAAGCATCGCGTCCCTGTCGAGCGCGCCGACGTACGAGAGGTCGATGTCCACTGACAGCCTCGGCACTTCGAGCATGAACAGGTTGATCGCGGTCCCGCCGTGCAGCGCCCACTTGCCCCTGAGCATGGGGTGCTCGTCGAGCTCCGCGAGCAGGTCGAGAAGTCTCTCGACCTTGTCTAGCGTGCGGGGCGGGAACTCCCTCACGAGCGCGTTATCCACGACATCACCTCTTCCTCGTCTTCGGGCAGGACGAGCCGCCAGCTGGCGACCCAGCCCGCCGATCCCGCGCTCGCGGGCCCCAGGCGGTAAGGTCCGGGCCCGAGTCGACCTTCGAGCAGCGACAGGCTCTCCTCGCCCACGTGCCATTCAGCCTTCTTCGCGGACAGCAGCCACCCGACGCGAGAAGCCATCGAAGGCCCCGCATCGACGGCGAGCCCGACTAGCTCCTCCACGTCGAGGTACACGAAGGCGGTCAGGCTCCGCACCGCCTCCTCGACCCCTCCCGCCAGGGCCGGCTTGCCCAGGCAGTCGACTACCGTCTGCTCCCTGGTCGTGGCGAGGTACGTGCCCGCGGGCGACCTCATGGTCTTCGACCTCGCGTTTCCCACCGGGCCACAGGGGCAGTAGGCGACGCCCCGAAAGTCGAACCTGGACCGCACGGAGTCCGAGCGGAAGCGGCACGCGAAGCCCGCATTGTGCGCGACGCCGTGCGACTCGAGGGCCGAGTGGTACGAGACGACCGCGCCGGCGTCGAGCACCGCGACGACCTCCGTCTGCTCAACGGGGACGTCTTCGAACCGCCCGTGGTTGGAGACGAGGAGCCCGCGGCGCACGCGCTCCACCGCCCCGGACCTCACGGCGCGGCGCAGCTGCTCCTCGGCCGCGCCCGCAGAATCCATCGCCTCGAGGAGCGAGGACGTGGTGAACACGTGATGGCTATCTATGTAGTCTGAGAACTTCATGCTGCATAATTTATCACGAAACCACAATTATTGGTTGGTATATCCATGGTCTATCAGCAGCAAATCATTCCGTGACGTCTCGAAACAAGCCTTGCCACACAGCCAAGTAGGCAGAATCTACTTCGTGGGCTCCGCTTCCTCGATGTCGGAAAACGGATCGACTCCGTACCTACTCACTTTCCATTCGCCCGGCTCCCACTCTGCTGCCGGGTCAACCCCGTCGAATCGGCAAAGGCGAATAAGCGCAGTCCACGATCTGTTTTGGAAACGGAGACTCACTTTTACAAGAGCAAGCGCAGCAGCAGGCCTGTCTATCTCCTCGATCTTGAATTCCTCAATCGGATGGGGCGAGTAGAGCTCCCTCGCCTGGCCCGCAAGCTTGCCGTACGTCATGCCCACGATGTTTGGGAAAAACGACCCCAAGGCCCCGTAATTTTTCGCCTTCCATGCCTCCAAGAAGTCGTTGCAGCTTCTCAGGACCTCATCGTCCGGGCCGATGGGATGCTCGAGATCCACCTGGTGCTTCTTCCAAGCCTTCAACCTCATGTCGTTCTCAGCGTTCCGCCTTTTCATCTCGGAGATGCGCCTGAGCGTCTCAGCCAGGCTTTGACGGTTGCCTTCGCCCTCTTTCTGCGCCCTGGTTACAGAATCGACCCAATCCCCGACAGCGAATAGCATGCACCACGCCTTCGAGGCGACCACGTCGTTATCGTAATCAACGGTCATCCCGTGCATAATGCCGTTGCGGTAGACCTCGTAAACCGGCTTGTCCTCCCTTGCAAAAAAGGGTTTCGTAAACGTCTTTTGAACGGAAGGCAATCCATCCCACACGGTGGCGACGCAATCCTCGGAATGGAGTTCCCCGGCCTCCCTCGCGTGAAGCCCCTTCCTCTCGGCCTTGAAAGCGTCGTTCACGAACCCGTCCATCATGGAAACCGTCACGAGAACCGAACTGTAGTAGCGCCCTTCGAGATAGTCCCTCTCCGCCTTTTCCAGAAGCGGGATACGGGGGCGCATGTCGGGAAAACGGCTCAGCCGAGTGACCATCCAGTGAAGCGAGTCCTTCTCCTTGAGATATTCGACAAGTTCGCGCTCCGCCTCCTCGGGCGTAGGTTGCGCGACAACTTTGCGCATCCTATCCAGATTGAGGGTTTCAGAGAAGACCCAGTTCCTGTCGCCGAGCAGACGATAGAAGTCGTCTACGAGCGAAACGATAACATCAAGTTCATCATTGATACCACGTGCGGTTTTCCTAGCATCGCCGTTCCCCAACAGCCAGCCGAGAGCGCCAAGGGCCGACGCTTCTCGTCGCAGCTTCTTGACTTTAGGAAGGTCGCCAATCGATTCATGTGCGCGATGTTCCATAT
This sequence comes from Thermophilibacter immobilis, assembly GCF_015277515.1. Lineage (NCBI taxonomy): Bacteria > Bacillati > Actinomycetota > Coriobacteriia > Coriobacteriales > Atopobiaceae > Thermophilibacter > Thermophilibacter immobilis. The sequence goes on from NZ_CP063767.1 coordinate 1,887,172, forward strand.
CTCGCCTCATTCCTCAATCTCCAAGAATCCCCGAGTCCTCAACCAGACCTTGGTAGATGACCCGTCCGCATTCATTACCGTAACGACCTTCGAGCAGCCTCTGGAGCCTCCCGTAGTCGAAGTCGGAGTACCTCCTCGAAGCGTCGCTCAAGGCGTCCGCCACGAGCGAGAGGTCCTCGTCGTCCACGACGAGGTCGAAGACGGTGCGCTCGGGGCGCGTCACGGGGAGCCCCGAGTCGAACGTCACCTCGTCGCGGGCCACTTCCCGCCTGACGAAGCTCGCCGACGGGTTCCTCGTGTTGATTCTCCTTGGGGCGTAGAGCCGGTAGGGCGAGAGCTGCAGATCTCCGATCCCGAGGAGGGCGGAGGCGGTGGACCCCCCGACGGCGATGCCGTCCCAATCCGCGACCCGCATCCTCTCGCGGGAGAACTTCGCCGGGGCGGTGAGCTTCCATATCGCCGCCAGCTCGTCCGCGAGGGAGGAGCCGAACCCCACCATGCGGTAGGCGCCGCGCACGACGCGCTCGAGGCGGCCGGACTCGACAGCGTCGTGAAGGGCGTCGCGCGGGATGCCCATGCGAGCAGCCTGGGCCGTGGTGAAGACGCCCTCCGACTCGGAGAGCTCGGCGATCTTCTCTATGTGGTTCGAATACTTCATGTTGCGATTGTAGGCTGTTTCCCTACAATCGCAACATTCCGCTTCGACTAAAGGAGATGCGAGAGCAAAGCCTGATACGGAACGACGTTCGATGCCAGCTGTTGCCAGCCAATGCAAAATGTGCTTTATTCCCACTCGATCGTCGCGGGCGGCTTGCTCGTGATGTCGTAGGCCACGCGGTTGACGCCGGGGACCTCGTCCACGATGCGCCCGGAGATGCGCGCGAGCACGTCGTAGGGAAGCTTCGCCCAGTCGGCGGTCATCGCGTCGGAGGATTCCACGGCACGCAGGATCACCGGGCGCGCGTAGGTGCGCTCGTCGCCCATCACGCCCACGGAGCGAATGTCGGGCAGCACGGCAAAGTACTGCCAGCAGCTGTGCTCGGAGTTGCGCTCGCCGGTCTGGTCGAACAGGCGCTGGTTGTAGGCGTCGAGCTCCTCGCGCACGATGGCGTCGGCGCCCTTGAGGATCTGAAGCTTCTCGGGAGAGACCGCACCGATGATACGGATGGCCAGGCCCGGCCCGGGGAACGGCTGGCGATACACGATGTGCGCCGGCAGCCCCAGGGCCAGCCCCAGCTCGCGGACCTCGTCCTTGAAGAAGTGGTCGAGCGGCTCGATCAGGTCAAAGCTCACGCCCTCGGGGAACGGGATCAGGTTGTGGTGGCTCTTGATCGTGGACGCCTTGCCGCCGGTCTTGCGCGCGCCGCTCTCGATGATATCGGGGTAGATGGTGCCCTGCGCCAGGAACTTCACCGGGCGGCCACCCTCCTCGAGCTGCTGTGCGACGGCGAAGAACTCCTTCCAGAACTGCGTGCCAATGATGCGGCGCTTCTGCTCGGGGTCGGTCACGCCGTCGAGCAACGCGGCATAGCGCCCCTCCGCGTGGACGTGGATGAAGTCGACGTCGAACTGCTTGGTGAAGACCTCCTCGACCTGCTCGGGCTCGTTGGCGCGCAGCATGCCGTGGTTGATGAACACGCAGGTCATCTGCCGTCCGATGGCGCGCGCGCCCAGAGCCGCGACCACGGAGGAGTCCACGCCGCCGGAAAGGGCCAAGATCACGCGGTCCTCCCCCACCTTCTTGCAGATCTCCTCCACCTTCCGGTCCACGATGTTCTCCATGGTCCAGTCGCCGGAGAGGCCACAGATGTCAAAGAGGAAGTTGGAGAGCATCTGCTGGCCGTGCTCGGTGTGGCGCACCTCGGGATGGAACTGCGTCGAGTAGAGCTTGCGCGCGGGGCACTCCATGGAGGCCACGGGGCAGACCGCGGTGCTCGACGTCACGATGAACCCCTCGGGCGCGCGGCTCACGGCGTCGCGGTGACTCATCCAGACGGTCTGCTTGAGCGGCGTGGCGTTGAACAGAGCAGACTTGGGCGCGCGCTCGATCGTGGCCGGGCCATACTCCCCCACGTCGGAGTGGGAGACCTCGCCCCCCAGCGTCACGGCCATGATCTGATGGCCGTAGCAAAAGCCCAGAACCGGTAGGCCCAGGTCGAAGATCGCGGGGTCGATGGAGGGGGCGTCCTTGGCGTAGACCGAGGCGGGGCCGCCGGAGAGGATGAGCGCGCTGGGAGCCAGCTCGCGCAGCTCCTCCGCCGAGACGTCACAGGGGACGATCTCGGAGTAGACGTGCAGGTCGCGCACGCGCCGGGCGATAAGTTGTCCATACTGGGCCCCAAAGTCCAATACTGCGACGAACTGCTCTGGCCTCGCTTCGCTCATGCGTCCTCCGGTTTTCTCGGCAGCTGATGCGTTATCTGGAAAGCCCCTCTATTATTGCCAGTTTTCTGTGGAGAGCGGCGAATTAATGACCCTTCATGCGCCTTACATCTGTTTTATCTATCATGTAGTGCTCGCGTTTGAGCAGCTCGCGGGGGCACAGCCTCCCATTCGATCAGGAGAAGGGGCCCTCTTGGCTGACAGAAGACCTCATGGACGCATGACTCGTGCAGAGCAGGCGCGCCTCTCGGAGGACCGCTACGGACAAGGTACCCCGGCTCAGGCTCCTCGGAGCAGGGCCGCCCATGCGGGCCGGCATTCTGGCTCCCATGCAGACAACTCTCGCGACGCCGCCTCGCGCACGAACGGCGTTGAGGCATATGCCGCCCGTCGCAAGAAGAAGGGCCATGGTCACGTGCTGCGCGGCGTGCTCATCTCGCTCGCGGTGATCCTCGTGGGCGTAGGCGTGGCGGCCGGCGTCTACCTCACGGACATCAACAGCCGTCTGAGCGCGGGCGTCTCCGACAGCCTGCGCCAGCAGCTCGTCTCCGTGGAGCCCCAGGAGCCGTTCTACATGCTCCTTCTGGGCGTCGACAAGAGCGACGAGCGCGCCGAGGACTGGGGCTCCGACACCTCGAACTTCCGCTCTGACACGATCATCCTGGCGCGCGTCGACCCGCCCAACCAGACCATCACGCTCGTCTCGATCCCCCGCGACACGATGGTGGACATGGGAGACTACGGCAAGCAGAAGATAAACGCCGCCTACTCCTACGGTGGCGCCGCCTACATGACCCAGGTCGTCTCCCAGTTTGCCGGCGTCAACATCTCCCACTACGCCGAGATCGACTTCGAGCAGTTCACCTCCATCGTCGACACCATCGGCGGCATTGAGGTCACCCTGCCCGTGGCCGTCTCCGACGTGGACTACGCCGGCATCGACCTGCCCGCCGGCACCCAGACGCTCGACGGCGGGGAGGCCCTTGGCCTCGTGCGCAGCCGTCACGCCTACGACGCGTACGGAGCGGGCGACTTCTACCGCGCCGCCAACCAGCGCATGGTCATAGGTGCCATCGTCAAGAAGGTCCTGCAGCTCGACGCAGCCTCCATGACCTCCACGGTCTCACAGCTCGCGAGCAGCGTCACCACGGACTTCAACGTCACGGACATCTTGAGCCTCGCCACGCAGTTCAAGGACCTTGACGTGGACAACAACGTCTACTCGGGCCTGGTGCCCACCAACTCCCAGTACATCGACAGCCTCTGGTACGAGGTGGTCGACGAGAGCGCCTGGAAGACCATGATGCAGCGCGTCAACAACGGCGAGAGCCCCTACGCCGACGAGAGTGAGGACCCGACCGCGGGCGTTGCCGGCTCGGTGGGCACTACCAGCTCGGACAGCTCCACGAGCTCCGTTGCGGCGAGCTTCACCGGCTCCGTCACCGTCCTCAACGGCACTGGCACGAGCGGGCTCGCTCAGAACATGGCCAACACCCTGGTGAACGCGGGCTTCTCGGCCACGGCGGAGAACGCCTCGTCCAGCGACATAGCGGAGACGGCCATCCTCTACAACCGCTCGCGCACGGGCGCGCAGGCTGCGGCGCTCGGCGTGGCCCAGACGCTCGGCATCGACGAGGACGCCGTCACCACCAACGACGGGACCTACCCCACGAGCACGGACGTCGTGGTCGTGCTCGGAGCCGATCAGGTCGAGGACTAGCGCCGGCCGGACACGCCTCGGGAGCGCCCCGACTCGCAGGAGAAGACCCCGCGAACCCTACACGTTGAAGCGGAAGTGCATCACGTCGCCGTCGGCCACCACGTAGTCCTTGCCCTCCATGCGGAGCTTGCCGGCAGTCTTGCATCCCACCTCGCCGCCGAGCGCCACGTAGTCCTCGTAGCTAGCCACCTCGGCCTTGATGAAGCCCCGCTCGAAGTCGGAGTGGATCACGCCGGCGGCCTCGGGCGCCTTGGCCCCAATGCGCACGGTCCAGGCCTTGACCTCGAGCTCTCCTGCCGTGAAGTAGCTCTGCAGTCCCAGCAGCTTGTACGCCGCCTGCGCGAGCGTCTCAAGGCCGCTCTTCTCCAGGCCCAGGCTCTCCAGGTACTCGGCGGCCTCCTGCTCGTCGAGCTCGGCGAGCTCGGCCTCCACCTCGGCGCACACGGGAATGGCCTCCACGTCGCCGACCATCGGTGCGGGTCCTCCGAGCTTGTCCTCGTCCACGTTGGCCACGTAGAGGATCGGCTTCATCGTGAGCAGGAAGAGGTCGTGGGACGCCTCGCGCTCCTTGTCGCTCATCTCCAGGTCCGCTGCTCGCCGGCCCTCGTTCAGCCACTCCTGCAGGCGCTTGGCCACGGCGAGGCGCGCCACGTTCTCCTTGTCGCGCTTGGCCTCCTTCTCGAGCTTGGGAATCGCGCGCTCGAGGGTGCCCAGGTCAGCCAGGATGAGCTCGGTCTGGATGATGTCGGCGTCCTCGGCGGGATCGACGCGCCCCTCCACGTGTACGACGTCGGGATCCGAGAAGAACCGCACGACCTCACAGATCGCGTCGGTGTTGCGGATGTTGGCCAGAAACTGATTGCCCAGCCCCTCGCCCTCGTTGGCGCCCTTCACCAGGCCGGCGATGTCCACGAACTCGACCGTGGCCGGCACGATGCGGCTGGGGTGCACGATCTGGGCCAGCTTGGACAGGCGGGCGTCCGGCACGTCGACGACGCCCACGTTGGGATCGATCGTGGCGAACGGATAGTTGGCCGCGAGCCCGCCCTTGCGGGTCAACGCGGTGAACAGGGTCGACTTGCCCACGTTGGGCAGGCCGACGATACCTATCGATAAAGACACGTCCCTCTCCTTACTCCTTCTTGGCAACCGTGGCGCCGCTCTCGCCTGCGGCGGTGCCTGAGCCGTCCAGGCGCTCGAGCGCGTCGGCCGCGCGATTAAGCTGCTTCTTGCCCTGCTCCAGATACTTGGCGACCTCGGTCTTGGCCTGCGCCTTCTTGAGCGCGACCTCCTCGGCCAGCTTGTCCGGGACCACGAGGTCGTGCGCATCCATGGGCTCCATGGTGAGCGCACCGTCCGCGCAGACGGTCACGCACGCCCCGCAGCTCACGCAATAGGGACTCTGGACCGTGATGTTGCCGCCCTTGTCAAGGTCGATCGCACGCGTGGTACAGACCTTGGTGCACTCCCCGCACAGGGTGCAAAGCGCCGAGTCGCAGACGGGAATCCGGAGCTTCACGAAGTCAGCGAGGCCCTCGTCGTGCTGCAGGGCGCCCATCATGAGCTTGCGGCTCTGGGTGAGCATGCGCGCGCGGTTGGACGAGGTCTTGGAGCCCACGGCGTTCTCGAGCTGGCGCTGAAGCTGATCAAGGCGCTTGGAGTGGTCGGATATCTTCTTGGCCACGGCCTGGGCGCCCGCGAGCGCGGGAGTGCTCCTCACGACCAGGCGCTCGGCCGAGTGGATGGCACTGCTCATGAACTGGCTGCGCTTGTAGGCGCGCGTAAGCTCGTGGTCCAGATCCTTCTCGTCGACCTCCAGGCCCAGGGCAGCGTCCGCCCACTCCTCGGCCGTGCCGATGGCCTCCACGTAGGTGTCCTCGCCCGTCGTGGTGCGGCAGCGGTCGCAGATGCCCACCGGCAGGTAGACGCTGATGTTATCGTAGTCCGCGAGCAGCGAGAACCACATCTCGCGCGAAATCATGCCCACGCAGGCGAGGGTCACCTCGTTGCCCTTGGGCAGACGCCTGAGGGCGCGCGTGCAGGTCACGTAGCAGTGCTCGTAGGCCGAGGCCACGCGCGCGATCTGGTCGTAGACCTGACGCGGCATGTGCCGGCGCGACGAGAAGGTCTCCGTGGGGCACACGGCCGCGCACAGGCCGCACTTGCGGCAGGCGTCGGAGATGCTCACCGACTGCTTGTGAATCGTGATGGCGTCGACCGGGCAGACGTCGAGGCAGCGCGAGCACACGTCCTCGCGACCGGCCGCCCCACGCAGGCAGCGATTTGAGTTGGCGAAGGGCTTCTCCTTGTAGTCGGCCGGATCGAAGACCTTGCGCGCGCCCGGGTCCGCGACCAGGGAGTTCATCATCGAGCTGGGGAGGTCCTGCAGCCGTTGCCAGTCGGTCTGGATGTCGATGAGGTCATCGAGGAAGTCTCTCTTCTCGGCCACGCGTCGACCGTCCTCTCCTTGGGTTGGTGAGCGTCCTATTGTACCGCCCGCGTGCAGGCATGTGTGTCCGTACCGAGAAGGACTACGTCCCCCCGTCGACCTCACGTTTCTCGTTGGGCCACAGTCCTCGACTCCCAGCCGTTGCGCCTCGTCCCCCCTCGTCACGTCGAAACCCCGATTTCCAGCCGCTAGCCCCCGTCCCCCTCCTGTCCACTATTTATGTACGACCCCGCTCATGCATGAATATTTTTTCTCCTCCTTGCGCGCGGCGTCGATCGAGCAGGCGGCCGTACCCCCAACCGCTGCAGCCACGGCATCGAGCTTGACCTCGTAGTTGAGCTGCGGAGCAGCGAACGCAAGGGTTCCATGCTCCTCCGGCAGGTAGAGCAGACGCGACATCACCGTCTCCATGGGAGAGCGCGAGCCGTCGCGAATCCAGCGCAGGGCCTCGCGCGCCATCTGGGCGAAGCAGGCCTCCGGACCGGCGGCATAGACTTCCGGGGCCGCCTCGAGCATCGGCCCAGCCGGAACCTCGCCGAGCCCGAAGCGGTGAATCTGAATCCCCTGCGCCTTGCAGGCGGGGGCGTATCTGCGCACGAGGACGTGAAGAGGCGCGCGTCGTAGCCCGAGCGCAGAGTTGTGACTCATAAGAATCAACACGGTGATCCCCTCCCTGGAGGATGGGGGCCCTCGGCCATACCAATCCATCCCGGACGCAGGGGTTTCCCTCGAGAAAATAAAGCTTAGTTCTTTGTGTCTGACGCGAATCGTACATAAACCTGTCACCACTTGACAAAGCCCCCGATAAACAATGTCAAAGGGTCGTCTGAAAAAGATTCATGAGCGACTTCGGTCATACATAAAAAGTTGCTGCTTTAGGGGAGGTGGCCTTCGAGGGGCGCGGCAAGTGACGAGAAGGGCAGAAACAAGACCCGGGTCACACGTCGCCCCTACCCCAGTGGGGGCATGGGCTCCCAGTCGGGATCCTTCTGGATGCGGCGCTGCTCGCGCCAGCCGGCGAAGAGCCGCTTGGTGCCCGAGACGAGACTCCCCCGGTCCACGATGAGGATGCGCACGATCTCCTTGGCGAACGTGAGGAAGGTCCCCACGCCAAAGGCCGCGGGATGGTAGTCGCCATGGAGCCGGTAGTAGCGGGCCAGAAAGCCGCGGTTGCGCGTGATGTAGAAGCGCGTCATGTCCGAGGTGGAGTTGAGCTGGCGGACCGTCCCGATCTCCTTGTTGGGCACCTCTCGACGGCGCCTCAGCACGTAGTCCGGCACGAGCAGCACCGGGCACACCTTGCTGGCCAGGTAGCCGTAGAGGGCGTCGTCCCAGTAGATGAAGAAGCGCGGGTCCGGCAGGCCGATCTTCTGGACCACCCGCCGGCTGAAGCAGCCCCCCTCGAAGCACAGCGCGTTGCACTCCTTGTACTCCTCCCCGGGCTCCCAGCGCGCCCGGGAGAGAGGGTTGTAGATGCCGAGCGCGGTGTTGAAGCGATACTGCCAGAAGAACGGGCCGCCGTCGAAGTCGTAGCGCTGCCCCTGGATGGCGTCGGCCCGCTCGGACCAGCGGCCCAGGACCTCGAGCGCCTCCGGCAGCGCGCACACGTCGTCGTCCATGACCCAGAACCACTCCGCGCCCAGCTCGAAGGCCCGTCGCACGCCCTCCGAGAAGCCCCCGGAGCCTCCCGTATTGGTCTGCATGGGGTCGTAGACCACACGCCCGACGCCACCAGCGGCGTCCGGGTCGTCGGTGGTGGGACCCCACAGGGCACCCGCGCGTGCGGAGAAGTCCGCCACGAGCCGCGCGGTGTCAGAGGAGTTTTCGTTGTCCACGACCACGACGCGCCACGGCGCCACGGTAAGCTCCAGAATCGAGTCGAAGAGCTCGGCCAGCAGCTGCTGGCGCTTGAAGGTCACGATGACGATCGCAGGTCTTCTCATGCACGTCCCTCTACGGCTCCTGTCGCAGCTCCGCGACCCGTCCGACATACTAGTATAGGGTACGACCGAATCGGACCCGCATCCGCAGGGAGGCCGCATGAGCACCAACAACGCAGAGGTCGAACGGGACCTGGTCTCGGTCGTCGTCCCCATCTACAACGTCAAGAAGACCCTCGACGAGTGCCTGGGCAGCATCGAGTCCCAAACGCACGAGCGACTCGAGATCATCTGCGTGAACGACGGCTCGACCGACGGCTCGAGCGCCCTCGCGCACGCGCACGCCGCGCGCGACCCGCGCGTCCTGGTGGTCGACAAGCCCAACGAGGGCTACGGCGCCTCCTGCAATCGGGGCATGGGCATGGCACGCGGGACCTGGGTCGCCATCGTGGAGCCCGACGACGTCCTCGAGCCCACCTGCTACGAGGAGCTTCTCGCCTGTGCCGAGAAGCACGGCGGGGCTCGCGACGTCGACGTGGTGCGCTGCGCCTACTGGCGCGTCTTCGAGGATTCGCAGGGTGCGGACGGGCCGCGAACGACCTGCCCGTACAAGGGGCGCGTCCACCCGCGCCACCAGCCCTTCTCGGTGGGAGACGGCGTCGAGCTCCTGCGCCACCACCCCGCCGTCTGGTCGGGCGTGTATCGGCGCGACTACCTCGCCCAGAGGCGCATCCGCTTCGTGGAGGCCCCGGGGTCCGGCTGGGTCGACAACCCCTTCCTCGTGGAGTCGCTCTGCCGCACGGACAAGATCTGCTATCTCGACCGCCCGCTTTACGTCTACCGCGAGCACGCCCTCGATGACGCGAGCGCCTTCGCCGCGCGCTTCCCGCTCGTGCCGCTCACGCGCTGGAACGACATGCTGGACGCCGCCGCCCTCGCCGGCGTGGACGACGCGCGCGTCATCTCGGCGCTTGCCCTGCGCGGCGTCAACTACGCCCTGATCACGGTCGGTGCGGCAGGCGATGCCCCCGGCGTGCGCGAGCTCGTGGAATCCTCTCTGCGCAGGATCGACGAGGACGTGGTGATGGCCGAGCCCCGGATCAGCCCCGCGGGAAAGAGGCTCTACGCCCGGGCGTGCGGCCTGCCCGGGCCCAAGGCCAGCCCCCTTCCCCACTACGCCCACCTCGCGGGCGAGGCTCTCTATCGCGTGCGCACGAACGGGCTGGGCCTCGCGCTGAGGACCGCCCGCGCCCGTCTCGCCGACCGCGAGTAGGACAAGCCGAGAAGGGAGCGGCCCCGACACCGGTGAGGCATCGGGGCCGCTCCTCGCAGGCCCACCTGAGACGAGGCGCTACTCGGCAGCGAAGGTGCTGCGCCCGAACGAGCTCTTCCATGCGGTGCTGAACTCGTCGACGGCGATCTGCGTGCCGGGGTGATCGATTATGGCCCACACGATGTCCGGCGACACGGTGACCGCGTGCGCCCCCAGGTGCATGATGTCGTGCACCTGGCCCGAGTTCTTGAACGAGGCCGCGACCACCTTGGACTCGAGCCCATTGACGGCCAGCATGTCGAGCAGATCGGAGACCTGCTGGATGCCGTCGCCGTAGTTGCACATGCGGTTGACGTAGGGAGCCAGGTAGTCCGCCCCGTTCATGGCCGCGAGAAAGGCCTCGTCGGCAGAGTAGATCGCGGTGGCCAGCACCCCCAGGCCCTCCGCCTTGGCCGCCTTGATCGCACGCAGCCCGGCCGGCGTCACGGGAATCTTCACGTACATGTTCTTGGGGCGCAGGGAGCAGATCTTGCGCGCGTCCGTCATGATGCCCTCGAAGTCCGTGGCGATGCTCTGCATGAAGAACGCCTGGTCTTCCGAGAGCACCTCGAGCATCTCCTGGGCGACCTGCTCGGGAGCCTTGCCGCTCTTGGTGATGATCGTGGGATTGGTGGTGACGCCAAAAACGCTGATGACGGAGCTGAGCTCCTTGACGGCCTGGGCATCTGCGGTATCGAGCATGAACTCCATGTGACTGCCTTTCCTTTCCTGCTTAAGCTTTCTTTTTTTGCGAAGCATCTCGCAATGATGCATCTATGACTCCCCAGTTTATGCCTTGTTGATCACTCCCCGTGGATGATCGTCTTCAGGCCCGCCCGCCCGCACAGGTCGACGACGGTCTTGACGTCGCTCTCGGAGAGCTGCCTCATTCCCCTGAGCGCATAGGGCATCTCGAGCGCGTCGTACTTGCCCTCCCCCAGCTGATGGAAGGGGAGCACGTCCACCCGGTCGATGCCCTGCCGCTTGATGGTGGCCACGTTGGACGCCACGCAGTCGAGGTCGTCGGTGAACCCCGGGATGATGGGCATGCGCGCAACCACCCGGCCCCCCAGCGTGAGAATCGCCCGGACGTTGGCGTCTCGAACCCTGGGGTCGATGCCCGTCACCTCGAGGCTTCGCTCCCGGTCGGCCATCTTGTAGTCGACGAGGAAGCTGTCACACGCCGCGACCAGGCGAGGAGCGTCCTTGAGGGGGATACCGAGCGTGCTCTCCAGGGCGGTGTTCAGCCCCCTCTCGTGGCAGGCCTCCAAAAAGGCATGGAGAAAGTCCTGGTAGATAAGGCATTCTCCGCCGGAGACCGTGACGCCGCCCCCGCTCTCCTCGTAGAAGGTCCTGTCCCGCTCGACCTCGTCGACGAGCTCGGAGACGCCCCTCACCTTGCCGAGAAGCTCCTTGGCACCCGTCGGGCACTCCTCGGGCGCCACGGGGCACACGTGCTCGCCCGCGCGCATGGAGCACCGGATGCAGAGGCGCTCCTTGTAGGACACCTCAGGCTCGCACGAGAGGTTCTCCGGGTTGCAGCACCAGGGGCAGCGAAAGGGGCAGCCCTTGAGAAAGACCACGGTGCGTATGCCGCCCCCATCGTGCAGGGAGAAGCGTTGCACGTTGGTGACCACGGCCGCGGGAGCACCATCAAGCTCGCGCCTACAGTTCATGCTCGGTTCGATTGATGATGTCATCTTGAATCGCCTTCGAGAGCTCGACGAACATGGCGGAGTAGCCCGCGACGCGCACGACGAGGTCCTTGTGGTTCTCGGGGTACTCCTGGGCGTCCAAGAGCGTCGCGCGGTCCACCACGTTGAACTGGATGTGCTGGATGCCGAGCCTGCAGTAGCTGCGCAGGTACGCCATGAGCCTCGCCAGGCCCGTCTCCCCCTCGAGCGTCGACGGGGAGAACTTGACGTTGAGCAAAGAGCCGTTCGTGTCGAGGACGTTGTTGAGCTTGGACACCGAGAGCAGGCTGGCGGTGGGACCGTTTTTGTCGCGACCAACCATCGGGGAAAGACCCCCGTCCGCGAGCTGCTCGCCCGCGCGGCGCCCGTCGGGAGTGGCTCCCACGGCGGCCCCCAGGGGGATGTGGGCCGAGACGGTATAGCTTCCCGGCTGGAACCTGCCGCCACGCACGTTGTCGTAGCGGGCCACCTCGCACCCATAGTGGTGCAGGAAGCGGCGGCCTATCTCGTCGACCTCGTCGACGTCGTTTCCGTACTTTGCGTGCCCGTTGATGAAGCGCTGCCTCAGAACCTCGTCGCCCTCGCCGGCCCAGTCGCGGTCCAGAACCTCGAGCAGGTGCTCCCAGGTAATGGAGTGCTCCTCGAAGACGGCCTCCTTGATCACGAGAAGCGAGTCCGCGAGGTTGGCCGTTCCCACGCCCTGCACGCCGGACGGGTTGTAACGAGCGCCGCCCGACGTGATGTCGGCTCCCCGCTCGAGGGAGTCGTGCACGAGGGTCGAGAGAAACGGTGTCGGCGAGGTCTCTCGATGGGCCTTGTCACAGACGTTGCACCCCTGCACCATGAGGCGGATGTAACGGTCGATGGTCTTTTCGACCGCCGTCTCGAGCCCCTCGAAGGAGGGAAATCCCTCGGGGTGTGCGCGCAGGGTCAGCTCGAGGCAGCGCACCATGTTGAACATGGATATGTCATGCAGGCCGTACATGCGCCCTGGGATGGAGAGCTCCACGCAGCCCACGACGGCATAGTCTCGGGCGTCTGCCAGGGAGATGCCCCGCTCCACGAAGGACTCGACGTTGACCCCGTCGTTGAAGCACTGGGGAAGACCGTCGCCCAGGCGGATGATCTCGGTCGCCTTGTGGAGAAGGGAGTCGGGCGTCTTCTGGTGCATGCGCAGGCTCAGGTTGGGCTGGGGCAGGCGCGTATCGCGCTGAAGGTCGAGGAGCAGGGAGGAGAGCTCGTTGCTCGCGTCGTTGCCCTCCGCGTCCACCCCACCCACCACGAGGTTGTAGCCAATGGGGAATCCCGCGAAGAAGCGGGCGCTGTCGGTAGAGCGTATGGCGACCACCGTGTTCGTCTTGAGGTAGAAGCACTGAAGGAGCTCACGCACCTCGGCGCCGCTTGCTCCGGACGCCAGGCTCGCCTGGTAGTACGGGAGCAGGTACTGGTCCATGCGCCCCAGCGAGAGGGAGCTCGCGTTCGACTCGTGCTGCAGCACCACCGAGAGCAGCCACACCATCTGGAGGGCGTCGTAGAGGTCTCGGCAGGGCTCCGTGGCGATGTGGGCAAGGACGTCCGCGAGGCGAACGAGCTCAGAGATACGCTGGGGCGTGTCGGGCAGCTCCACGAGGGCGTGGGCGTCATCGGAGGGCGAGCCCTGCGCGGCAAGACGCACCGCATGCTCGTAGCGACGCACGTAGTCGATCATGGCCTGCAGGCTCAGGACGGACGCCTGCAGGAAGTCCTTGTCCGGAGAGGCGTCCCGAAGCGCGCTCGCCTCCCTCAGAAGCGCGCCGAGTCCCCGAGAGAGAACGAGCCCGAAGTCAGCGATGATGTGGCCCTGACCCTTGTCGGTCTGGGCAACGGCGAAGACGCGGTCATTCTCGGCATCCGCGACCTCGGGGGGTCGATGCTGCGTGTACCAGTCATTGAGCGAGCGACCCGCCCAGTAGGGGTAGATGACCTCGCGATACGTGCGCTTGTCCTGGTCGGACATCTCAAAGGTGTCCTGGGGGCGCGTGGGGAACTGGTCGAGCTCGTCAAGAATCCAGTAGGGCGACATCTCGGGCGAGAGCACGCCGGCGCGCGGAGTGGCGCTGCGGTTGCCCACGAGCAGGTCATAGCCATCAATGACGATCTGGTGGTTCTCCAGTACATGACAAAACGCCTTCGCCCGCCGCATGACCGGGGGCTCCCCCTCCGTCTGCTGATAGCTCTCCTGCCAGAGAAGGGCGCGCTCGATGGAGACCTGCCTCTTTCGGGAAAACAGACTGTCCTTGATGCGCTGCGTGCGTGGCGTAAGCATGCGATTCCTCCCTCGTCCCTCTTCCTGCATTCGCTCTTAGTATATCCCATTTGCAGCTAATTATTATTTATTCCTATTGTTTAAGACGAAATAGGTTGGATAGGAAACTGCCGCAGGGCACGGCTCGAGAGGCACCTTCGCTCTGGGCCTCTTCTAGGCATAGGAGAGGCCCTCGGTAAAGTCGAAGGCGTTGCTCGCGCCGCGATAGCTGGCAACCGAGTACTCGACGATCCGCCCGCTGCGGTCGGTCGCCGACGTGTTGAACAGGAAGAGGGGGTCTCCCTCGTTCATGTCGAGCAGGGTCGCCATGTGCGCGTCCGAGCGCTCGACCCTCAGACGGCGTCTCACGCACGTGACCGGGTTTCCGCACTCGTGGAAGTAGTCGTAGAGCGAGGTCACCTCAAAGTTGGCCGAGCCGATGCTGGGATACAGCTCCATGGGAACGAGCGAGTCGACAAGAACGTTCGGGAGCTCGTCCGCGTAGCGAAGGCGCACCAGCTTGAACACCTCGTCGCCTCTTGTCAGTCCCATTTTTTTTGCCATGGACTCATCGGCCGCCACGACTCTGCCCAAGATCACCTTCGTGCGCGGAACCTTGCCGTGACGATACATCTCGTCGTTGAAGCTGAGGATCGACGTGGCAAAGGCCTGCTCGATCTTGCGGGAGCGCACGATCACCCCTCGACGTGGCCTCCTCTCAAGACAGCCCTCCTCCACCAGGAGGTCTATGGCACGGCGTATGGTCGGACGGCTCACGCCGTAGAGCTCGGCGAACTGCTCCTCGGAGGGCAGGACTTCTTTCTCCTTGTAGGTCCCGTCGGCGATCAGGGAGCGAAGCTCGTCACGTATGGAAAGGTACAGAGACTTCATCTCTTAAAGCTCCTCACCAGGATTTCCATTAAGTCATGAGTTTTATAATGACATATTTCTTAACTTTATCGGTCATATTCAGTATCTCACCTCAGTTTGCTACCATAAGTATGGTATCTGCGTTAACATGTTTTTTGCAGATAGAAGGCTCGCTCCCGTCCGCACGTGCCCGAGGAGGCATCCGTGTCACCATTTCTCCTGATTCCCCTTGCCTTCGTCGCGCTTGTGGTGTGGAACAATTTGGAGCGCGAGCATGCGTATCGGAGGGTCCATCGGCTCTTTGCCCAGGGACGTCCCGACGAGGTCCTCGACTATCTCGATCGATGGTGGGTCAGGCTCTGCTTTCCCACCTACAACCTCACGCTCCTGCGTCTTAACGCCAAGCTGCAGAAGGGGGACCGGAAGGCCGCAGGCACCCTGATGGGCGATCTTCTTCGCTCTAAGTGCACCAAGAAGCAGCGCGCTGACCTGCTTCCGCGAGCCTTCGACTTCTACCTTCAGAACGGGAAGTACAAGCAGGCCCAGGTGATCCTTGATGAGATTACCTCGACCTCAACAAACCCGCGGTTCGTGGCGGAGTGTCAGCTCACCTATGACATCACGGCCAAGGCGGACACGAGCCACATAGCCGAGATGGAGGAGAGGGCCGCGCACGCCGAGGCCTCCGAGCGAATGCGCCTCCTCCACCTGCTGGCCATCCAATATGAGAACGCCCACAACCCGGAGATGGTCGAGCGCTGTCACGAGCGCATGAGCGCCCTCGTCGAGAAGTCTCTCTAGGAACCTCGGCGATGGAGGGGTTGCCGGCCGATCAGCCGATCAGCGCGTCATCGTAGGTGGCAAAGCCGTCGAAGGCGTCCCGCTGGCTATCCGAGGACGGGGCGACCTCGAACTCGAACGAGTTCTCGCTGCCCCGGTACATCGAGGCCGAGTACTCAACGATGTTATCGTTCTCGTCGCGTCCCACGGTGTGGAAGTAAAAAAGGGGGTCCCCCACGGGCACGTCAAGAAGGACGGAGATGGACGAGTCCGCCTTGATGACCTCCAGGTGACGCGTGATCCTCTTTACCGGATGGCCCAGCTCGGTCATGCGCTCGTAGAGGCGCTTCTGGGAGAAGTCGCAGTCAGTGAAGTTGGGAAAGAGGGCACAGGGAACGTAGTTCTCCATGAAGACGTTGGGAACGTCATCCACGTAGCGAAGGCGTATCAGCTTGTACACGGGGTCTCCCGGAGCAATTCTCAGCCCTGCGGCGACCTCGTCGTCTGCCGGCTCCTCCTTTACCAGGATGGGCAGCGTCCTGACTGCGCGACCCGCCGCCGCGATCTCGTCCTCGAAGCTTCGCACGCCCGAGCCCCCCAGAGGGGTCTCCGGCTCGCTTGTCGCAAGGTCGGGATTCATGACAATGGTCCCGCGGCGCTTGCGCTTGTCGAGGTAGCCCGCGTTGACAAGAATCTGGAGCGCCTGCCTGATGGTCGGGCGGCTGACGCCGTACTCCTTGGCAAGGGCGACCTCCGTGGGGATGACGTCTCCCACGGCGTAGGTACCGTTCTTGATCTTTGCGAGGAGGTCGTTCTTTATAGACGAGTAAAGCGTTTCCATGTTCTCGTAATCCCATGCTGCTATACAAATACTTATGTACTTACAAAAATACCATGTTTAAAAGAATGTGCCCTGACTATTCCCGAATCAGGGCACACCACTACAAAACCAGCAGGATTGACCCATCGTCACTATTGCGTCAGCAGCCGTGGACGCTGCTAGAGGCGGCGAAGGTCCTTCATAATCTCGGCATAGGGCCTGCCCTTGCCGAACAAGGCACTCGTTCCCAAAACGGCGCCATCGGCACCGAGCGTCTCGGCCTGCTTGATCACCTGCGCGGAGCAGGCACCATCAATAATAATCTGGTAGCCGAACTCTTCCTTGTGCGCGGCAAACTCCTCGATCTTGGGGTTGACGTAGTCGAGGTAGGTCTGACCCGCAAAGCCCGGGTTGACGGTCATGATCAAGACATAGTCGACGGTGGGCAGGGAGTACCTGACGCTCTCGAAGCTCACCCCCGGATCTACGACGATACCGGCCTTCATGCCAAGCTCGGCAATCTTGAGCAGCGTGGAGTTAATCGGTTGCACGGCATCGGTATGAACGTAGACGATCTTGACGCCGGACTGGGCAGCCAGGTCGATGAAGACGTCCGGCTGGGCGGCCATCAGATGGATGTCACAGGGAACGTCCGTCCTCCTGCAGATGGCCTCCACGTCATACTGCCCGAGCCCGAAGTTGGGCACGAAGGAGCCGTCCATCACGTCCAGATGAAAGATATCGGCACCGGCCGCGGCAAGCTCGTCGGTCTCCTCGCCAAGCCGGGAAAAGTCAGCGCACATCATTGAGGGGCAAAGCAGCATGCGTGTTCTCCTTACGCAGTCGTCATCATGCAGGTAAGCGTTCCGGAAATCTCGGTCTTGCAGCCCCGTGGGGCAAGGAAGTGGGAGCCGACCGCAACCCCGACGCCGTTGACCGTGCCCTGGCCGCGCACGACGCTCACGAGCTCGTAGGTGCCTCCCTCGAGGACGTAGGCGTCGTCGTCGACCACGAGCTTCTCGATGGTGAACGAGGGGCTGTCGCAGTAGGTTGTCCTGACGCAGCCGCCATAGGCAACAACGGACGCCTGGTAGCCCTCGTAGTTGCCTGCGGAGTCATAGTGAAGCGTGGACAGGGCCTGCTCGAGGTGGAGCGGGCGCTTGTTGCCCTCAGGATCGACGCGATCGTAGTCGTAGAAGCGATAGGTGACGTCGGTGGACTGCTGGACCTCGTAGGCAATCACGCCCCTGCCGCAGGCGTGCAGGGTGCCGGACGGGATGTAGACGAAGTCGTCCCTACGCACCTTGAGGTGGCGCACGAGCTCGACCCACCTCCCGGCGGCGATCTTCTGACGCAGGTCCCGCTCGTTCGCACCGTTGTGACCAAAGACGATGCGCGCGTCGGGATCGGCCTCAAGAAAGTACCATGCCTCGTTCTTGCCATAGGGATAGCCCAGGGCACGGGCGTGCTCCTGGTCGGGATGGACTTGAATGGAGAGGTCGTCGCAGAGGCAGAGCAGAGAGACGATCACCGGGAACGCGCGATCGGTGTCGCCAAAGAGCTCGGGATTCGACTCCCACAGCTCGCCCAGCGTCTGGCCCTTGAACGGTCCGCTCTGGCAAATGTTCGATCCCTTGTCCTGGGCGGCAAACGCCCAAGCCTGCCCGGTCATGCGAGGCATCCAGTCGTAGCCGTAGTACTCCCTGATGGCGGCGCCGCCCCAAACGGTCTCGAAGGGGAGGGGCTTGAAGAAGAGGGGTTCCATGAGACTCCTTACCATGCGTTGAAGCAGGGGCCCAGCAATTCCTCGAACTGCTGGGCCCCGCATTTCTCTGTGCCAGAGCCCGTGCGAGCGGTTCGGGGGCCTACAGGAAGGTGACGGCGCAGAGCACGATAACAGCGACGACCAAGATAAGCATGGTCTTGGTGGCGGTGTACTGCTTCTTATTGAGCATCCAGTAGGTGAACAGGACGGTGATAAGAGCAAGCAGGCCGGGGAACACGCCGTTGAGCGTATCCTGGAGCGCGCTCATCTCCGAGCCCATGGGAATCTGGACGATGGTCTTAACCGAGATCATCGATGCCGCCAGCGTGCCGGTGATGATGATGCCCACGACGTTGATCGCGTCCATGATGCGACGGGAGTTCTCGCCCACGAAGATGTCCAGGGCGTTCAGGCCCATCTTGTAGCCGTAGCGAAACAGGCCGTAGGAGAGCCCCATGCCGATGATCAGCCAGGAGACGATGTAGAACAGGGGGCCGGCGGCGCTGCCGTCAGCGGCGATGGACATGCCGATGGAGAGCAGCGTCGGAACGATGATGCCCTGAATGACGGAGTCACCAAGACTGGCGAGGGGGCCCATCAGGGTCGTCTTGATGGAGACGGGAAGCTCATTGGGAGTCTCGCCGCCCAGGGCGATATCCTCCTCCATGGAGGCGACGATGCCGTTGATGATGGTGCCCACCTGGGGCTCGGTGTTGTAGAACTGCGAGTGGCGGAGCAGGAGCTCCTTTTTGCCCTCGGGATCGTCGGCATAGAACTTCTCCGCGAAGGGGATGTAGGACCACGCGAACCCGTGGGTCTCGAGCTTCTCGTAGGAGGAGGTTGCGAACCAGCCCACCTGCCAGCGATACCAGAGCTTGTTGAGGTCGCTGTTGGTAAGGCCCTGCTTGCCGTTGGCGCCAACGCGCACGGACTGACTATCCTTTGCCATGAGTGAGTCCTCTCCTCTCGTTAGAATAGGTCGGCGTCTTCGTACGCGGCGTCTGCGGAGGACGTCAGGACCTCACCTGCGGCGGACTTGCCAGAAGCGAGGTAGACGAGGTACGCGACGACGGCAGCGATGAAGACGACGGGGATGGTCCCCAGGCCGGCAAAGGCAAAGAGCACGAAGCCGAGGAAGAAGAAGACGAGCTGGGTCTTCTCCTTGACGACGATGTTCATGAGCATGCCGACGCCAAGGGCGGGCAGAACGCCACCGAGGACCTGGATCATGTGGGTGACCAGCTCGGGAACGCTGGAGATAAGAACGTCGACGAAGCCCTGGCCAAAGTAGACGGCGATGAAGGCGGGAAGGAAGCGGATGAGGAAGGTGCAGATCTGGGACACCACGATGTGCCAGAAGTTGAGCGCCTTGGTGTCTCCCGCTGCCGCGGCGTCATACTCCTTGTTGTTGATCACGGAGTAGAAGGCCATACGGAGGTTGTAGAAGATGAGGCCGAAGCTGTTGCCCACCAGCACGGAGAGCGTAACCGCAATCGCGGGGTCCTTGGTGGTGGCCATCGCGAGGCCCATGCCCGCGTAGCTGGCATAGGAGATCTCGGCGTTGGTGGCCCCGCCAGTGGAGAGGTTGGCGATGAAGACCGCCTGGACGGCGACGCCACACAAAACGCCCTGGGTCACATCGCCAAAGATGAGGCCGAGGACCAGACCGGCTACCAGGGGGCGGCCAAGGCAGTAGAAGCTTCCGGTGGTACCCAGTGGGTTAGCGGCTTCGATGGCGGCAAGATAGCTGAAAATGCCAACGAGCGCTGCTTGAAGTGCAAGCATGTTTTCCTCCTTCGTTCACGCTATGCAGACTGATACTTGGCCTTGATCTGGGGCCAAGCGGTGACCTTGTTGTCGGGAATCAGCTGGAACTGAAGATCGATTCCCTGGGACGCCAGGTAGTCGAATGCCTCGACGTCCTCGGTCCCGATGACGACGGCGTTGCCGAGGTTCTTGGCGCCGCCTCCGGAGGCGTGGATGTTGCCCACGTTGAGCACGCCTCCAAAATCGCCGCCGGCCTTCTTGAGGTTCGCGAACTCCTCGACGGTGTCCGAGATGACGAAGAAGTTCTTGGGAGACTCCTTTGCCTTCTTGAGCGCCTCGACCCCCTGGGCGACCGTGTAGATGCCGATCTTGAAGTGACCGGCTGCGGCACGCAGGACCTTCTTGCGCAGCTCGTCGCCAGCGACTGCGTCGCTGATGACGAGAATCGCGTTGAGCGGCCTCTGCGTTGCCCAGCGGGTCATGGTCTGCCCGTGAATCACGCGGTCGTCAATCCGTACAAAGCTGATAGCCATTGCGCGACACTCCTCTCTCTTGTTCTTTGCTTTTGCTATTTCATCGAAGCGCCTCTGCGCGCCTCGACCTGACACCACCGCATGTGCGACGCCTCTCCCTAGAAGAGGTCGTCGTCAATCTCGCAGGCGTCCGGACCAGGAGCGTCCGCTCCGCTCACTCCGAGGGCACCGGAGGAAAGGGCGCACTGGTAGATGGCCTCGAGATCATCGGAGGACGCCGCGTCCATGCCCACCTCGATCAGCATGGGAAGGTTGAGACCGCACGCGATGCGGATGCGGTCGGGGTCTTGAAGGTAGCGGGCGTAGGCCTCGTTATAGGGAGTCCCACCCTTGAGATCGGCCATCACGAGGACGCCTTTGTCAACGAGGTCGTCCATCTTCTTGTTGAACTCGGCGCGAAACCCTTCGATGCCCCCGTCGACCGTGAGGCTGAGCGTATCGATGGTGTCTGTGGGGCCCATCAGCATCCGATAGGCGTCATAGACGCCCCCGCACAGCGTTCCATGAGAGACGAGAAGGATGTTCAAGGCAGCTCCTTACATATGGCAGTTCGGTGTAGCTTGCTTATATGACAGCATTTATTTCCTACACTCTTCCATCACATTCGAATTATTGCAGCACTTATTGCAGCACTATTCGGACAAATCAAGAGGAATTTTGCGATTTTTGTAGTCACGATACAGACATATTTCCATATATGCAAACCACACTGGTATATTTTGACTAACATGTTTTCAAACAGACGAAAGGCGTCTGTTCCGCAACCGAAGGGGAAGCCATGACCACCTGGACCATCGATGACCTCTGTCAGCTGATTGACCACACCAACCTCAAGCCCAATGCGACCACAGCCGACATGCACACGCTCTGCGATGAGGCGCGTCAGTACCACTTCCGCATGGTCGCGATTGAGTCGTCCCAGGTAGCCCGATGCGCGCAGATGCTCAAGGGGACCGATGTCCACGTGGGCGCCGCAATCAGCTTCCCCCTGGGTCAGACGAGCGTTGCCACCAAGGTCTTCGAGACCAAGGACGCCCTCGCCAACGGGGCTACTGAGATCGACTACGTGGTCAACCGCACCGAGCTCAAGAATGGCAACTGGGACTACGTGCGCGACGAGATGCAGCAGATCGTCGACGTGTGCAACGAGGCCAAAGTTCCCTCAAAAGTCATCTTTGAGACCCAAGAGCTCACCAAAGATGAGAAGATAAGACTCTGCCAGATTGCCGCGGAGGTGAAGCCGACCTTCGTCAAGACCTCCACCGGCTTCTCTCTCGCGGGAGGTGCCACTCTTGAAGACGTCGAGCTCATGCGTGCCAACGTCCCCGCTGAGGTCAGCGTCAAGGCCGCCGGTGGCATCCGCGACGCCGACACGTTTCTCGCCATGGTCAAGGCGGGTGCCCGGCGCATCGGCTGCTCTGCAGGCATCCCCATCATCGAGGAGATCCGCCGTCGCATGGACGAGCAGGGTGTCGACCATATAGAGTTGTAGGAATCCGGAAAGACAGGAGAGACCGATATGACCCCTCTGAGGCTCAAGCCAAACTACATCTCTCCCATCTGGTCGGGGGACCGCATCGCCCGAGCTCGCGGAATCGTCTACGACAAGGGCACTCCCCCGGGAGAGTCCTTTGACGTCACCGCTCACCGCGACCTGGTCAACACCGTCGAGGGAGGACCCTACGACGGTATCAGGCTCGATGAGCTCATCGACACCCACCACGAGGAGCTTCTCGGCCAAGGCCTTCCCGATGACGACGGGATCATCCAGGTGGTGACCATGGACGCGCGCGAGTCCCTCTCGGTGCAGGTCCATCCCGACGAGGCCTACGCCCAGGCTCACGAGAACGATCACGAGAAGACCGAGTCGTGGTACATCTTGGCGGCCGATCCCGGCGCGACCCTCATCGCCGGATCCACCACCAACGACAGGGACGCCCTGCGCGCGGCGGCGGCCGATGACACCGTCGGGAACCTCTTTGGACGACACGTGAGCGTGAGCGAGGGCGACTTCATCCTCATCCCGGCCGGCACCATGCACGCGCTGGGCGCGGGCATCTTCGCCGTGGAGATCGGGTCCCTGGGCTTCAAGACCTATCGCATCTGCGACTGGGGCCGTGGCCGCGAGCTGCACGTCAAACAGGGCTTCGACCTCATAGACACCTCCCTGCGCCCCGAGCCGCGCCATCTGGGAGCCTTCGACCCCAACGGGCCCGACCAGGTGCAGCTCGGCGTCACCCACGAGCTCTTCGAGGCCGAGGTCGTTGACGTCCACGGCGAGTTCGCAGGCGAGCTCTTGGACCGCTACCAGATTCTCACCTGCGTCTGGGGCGACGCTCAGGTGTCCACCCCCGAGGGGGGCACCACGGACCTCAAGTTCACCGAGTCCCTTCTCATCCCCGCAAGCGCGGGAAGCTACACCGTGCGGGGGACCTGCCGCGTCATCCGGAGCTACCGCCCCTAGCCCGAGCAAGAGCGCGCATCACGAGGTTTGGCACCGAACACGACCGCAAGGGAGAGCAGCATGAAACCACATATGATCATCACCGGCGCGCGGGGCTATCTTGCCAGCCTGATCCAGCTGTACAACAAGGACAACTTCGACTTCACCGGCTTCGAGCGCCATGACGTCGACTACTCAAAGCCCCAGGAGGTCGGGAGGTTCTTCGACGCGCTCGACTTCGACCTCTTCTTCCACACCGCCGCCAACGCCCAGACCGCTGCCTGCGAGAACGACCCCGAGGGCACGCATCTGGTGAACTGCGACTCCGCCATAGAAATCGCAAAGGTCTGCCGTAAGAAGGGCAAGCGCTTCGTCTTCATCTCCACCGAGCAGGTCTTCAATGGCAAAGCGGTTCCCGGCCCCTTCGACGAGGCCACGGCCGCGGACAGCGTCACGAACTACGGCAGGCAGAAGGCTGAGGTCGACTCCTGGATTCGCGAGAACCTCGACGATTACATCATCATCCGCCTGAGCTGGCAGTTCGGCATGCCCCTGCCGCACATCAATCCGTCCCCCGGGATCGTGCTCAACGCGCTTGCGGCCCTGCGCTCCCAGACCCCCACGAAGTTCACCGTCAACGAGAGGCGCTGCATGACCTACGCCCAGCACCTCGCCGACAACTTCAAGAGGATAACGGAGCTCCCCACGGGCGAGTATCACATCGCCAGCTCCAACGACAAGAGCACCTACGAGTGCGCCAGGATCGTGGCCCGCGCGCTTGGCTACCCCGACGCCCAGATCGAGAAGTTCATACTCCCCGACAACGAGCGCTACTCCGACCGCTTCCGCGACTATCGCCTGGACAACGCCAAGGCGCTGGGCGCCGGCATTGAGCTTGGGTCCTCGTTCGAGGATGACGTGGAGCGCTGCGCGAGGGATTTCGGCTGGGCATAGGCCCGGCCTTGGGGGCATCGGACAGAGCGGAGGGGCCATGTTCGTGGGCAAAGCGCTGCAGACCTATCAGAAGACCAACAACTATAGCTGCTCGGAGGCGCTCATACATGCCGCCAATGATTACTATGATTTAGGATTAGATGAAAAGTCATTCAAGATGATGTCTGCCTTCAGCGGTGGCATGTACTCCGACCAGACCTGTGGGGCCCTTGTCGGGGCGAGTGCGGTGCTCGGGGTGCTCTACTCCACCGGGCGGGCCCACGACAGCGAGCTCATGCGGCGGCTCGTCAAGGAGCTGGTCTCTCGGTTTGACCACGACCTGGGAGCCATGAGGTGCGAGGAGCTCAAGAGCCGCCACAAGACCGACGAGCTCCGCTGCGAGTGCATGGTCAAAACGGCCGCGGCCATTCTCGAGGATCTCATCGCCCGGCATCCCGTCGAGTAATCCCTCAGCGTGGTCGCAGGCAGCCCCCTCTGCCGCGCCTCATACGAGGTGCGGCAGTTTTTATGCGGCACCGGGGTCGAGGTGCCTCAGACTCGACACGCCTCAGCTTGGAATCGCCTATATGACTATCGACCCGAGGTCCTTGATCTGGGCCCGCAGCTTCGTGGAGGGCCGGTCGGTGATGAGGGCGTCGAAGCTCGAGACGCTCGCGTAGACGTAGTTCCCTCCGATGCCAAACTTGTGCTCGTCCACCACCAGAAAGCTCCGTCGCGAGTTCGCTATGACCAGCTGTTTGATCATGGCGTCGTCCCAGACGTAGGTGGTGACGTCGCCCGTCTCCAAGTCGACGCCCAAGCCGCCCAGAAAGACCTTGTCGAACCGCATGGGCTTAAGGCACGCAAGGGCCATGGTCCCAATGAAGCCGTCGAGCTCCGTGTTGACGCTGCCTCCGGTGCCCAGAACGGTGAGGGCGGGGTTGGTCGCGAGCGTGCGAAGGATCTCCATCATGTTGGAGACCACGAAGACCTGCTTGGACCCCTTGGCAAGGAGCTCGGCAAGGGCGAGGTTGGTGGTCGAGACGTCCAGAAAGATGGTGTCCCCGGAGGCGATCTGCTCGAGGGCCTTCTCCGCAATGACGCGCTTCTCGGCAATGTGGCTGCCCACGCGCTTGCTGACGTTTCTGTCGGGCGCGCTCGCGACGCTGAGCGCGCCCCCGTAGACCTTCTTAAGGGCGCCCTGCGCGTTAAGCTGCTTGAGGTCCTTTCTGATGCAATCCTCGGTCACCGAGAAGCGCTGGGCCAGGTCGGCCACGGTAACGCGCCCCTCGGCGTTGATGAGCTCGATGATCTTCGCCTGTCGCTCCTTGAGAAACATGGGTCCTCCGTCGGTAATTCCCTTGTGCGTAATTCCCTTTTGTTTTTGTGTTGGGTCCAGGAGAGGGCCAGGCGTCAGGCTCCCTACACGAATGCGTCCGGTACGATCCGCGCCATGGAGCCACGCCTCAAGAGCGAGACGAGCCGGGCCTGCACGCAGACGAGCGCCACGTTATGCGCGCGAAGGGGGACGAGAAGGGCGCGTGCCTCGCTGCCCTGCGGATGGGCCACGCTGAGCGCGAGCTGGGCGCTCTCGGTCCCGATCATCTGAGATACCAGATGGCGCTGCTCGGAGGCAGACAGGGGGCTCCCCCACCCGCACACGTCCTCGATGCAGGCCACGAGGCGCTCGAGATGGCGGTTCTGGAGCATCTCCATGCTCGCCACGTCACCGTCGAGCCCCCAGGCGTGGTAGAGGGCCAGAAGGTTCGCGTGCTCCTCCTCCAGAAGACGAACCCGGGCGGACCCTCCTCCCGCGCTCAGCGCAGGGGCGCTCGAGCGGCTCAGATGATACCCGACGCCACCCATCACGCCGACGCGCTGGACCTCGCGCAGATACCCCATGACGAAGGCGTGGTCCGTCAGCGCCTCGGGGTCAAAGCGCACGCCCCACTCGTCGATGCGCGCGCGCGAGAAGAGCTTGGCGCTCGCGGGAAGGAGCTGCCCCGAGGCAAAGAGCTGCCAGGCGGCGGCCCTGAAGTCCTGCTGCGTGGGATAGATCAGAGGTTCCGAGGAGGCAGCGAGCTCCGATACGCGCGGGCCCGCAGAGGACACGCTCACCGAGAAGCCGCCCACGGCCAGGTCGAGATCGTGCTCCTCGGCGCTCTTCACGAGGTCGGTGAGCAGCGAGGGCTCGGCCCATCCGTCGGCGTCCATGACAAGCACCCAGGAGCCTCGCGCACGGTCAAGCGCGAGCGACAGGGCTTCCTGACGGCCCAGCTCGTCAGCACGCACGACCACTACGCGCAGGTCGCGCTCAGCGAGCGCGTCGAGGAGCCTTAGGGTGGTGTCATCGGACCCCGCGTCGACGACCACGAGCTCGAAGTTTCTGAAGGTCTGATTCTGGAGGCTCTCGACGGCACGCCGCACGGTCTTACCGGCATCATGGGTCATCATGAGTACCGAAACCGTAGGTGAAGTTGGCGTGTAGTGCATCATGCACGGTCCTTTCGCCCCACAAGAAGCTGCGTAGGAACATGCTCCCTAGGTTATCAGCCACCCCGCCAAGCTGAAGGCACACGACCCCCCCTTGGCAAAATGAGCACAGTGGGGTCTCACATGACCCCTGGCCGCGGGACACTCTACGAAAGGGGCTCCTACTCCGCCGCCACCAGAAGACCGAGCGCCACGTCGAGCTGCGTCGCGTCGATCACCTGAGAGCCCGTCTCGGTGACGCTGCCCTCGTCATCGGTCGTGGTCTGGGGCACGAGCGTCGCGTCCACGCGCGTCAGGTTGGCCCTCCCCACGCTCGAGAGGGTCTGCGCGAGCGAGAGCAGCTCCTGGGCGCCCATGTCCGTTCTAATCTTGGAGAGCAGCCCCGAGGCCGAGCTCACGAGCTCGGACGCGCTCGACCCCGCAAGCGACGAGGCCTCCTCGAGCACGTCGTCCGTTGCGACGACCACGTGGGCAAACTCCACGTTGGTCGCCTTGGAGAGGGGCGCCACGCACGCGGCGTAGCCCGAGGACGTGTAGAGGTCAGAGAGGGTGACGGACGAGTCCTGCACGCTCAGCGTGGCCTCGAGCGGAACGTCAGCCAGGATCGCCGTGCCCTGGGTCTTGTTGAGCGCGAGGATGCGCGCGGAGTTGAGGGTGGCACCCGTCTGATCTAAGCTGTCCGCCGTAAACAGGAGGATGCACTCGAACTCGTCCGTGGAGGCGACGTAGGACTCGTCTGACACGCTCGTCGAGCTCTGGGCGCCCACGGCGCTCGTGAGGCCCGTGTCACCAAGACGGCTCTCGAGCTGCACGCGGTTCCATACCACGCCCACGACGAGGGCCGCCGCCACGAGCACCACGCCGCTTATGACCGCACCCATCACGTTTTTGTGCGGACTCTCACGAGGGACGTCAATGCGGTCGAACTTCTCACGCTTTCTGGGCATCTCACGCGCCTCCCTCTGGCTCCTACAAGACGGACTCTAGAATAGGATACCCGAGGCGATGGGCGCAGTTCCTGCAGTCGCAGCAATCCCACGGACGGGTTGGGGCTCGCCGGGGCTACTCCCAGCTCTCCAGCATCCGTTTGGGATATGCCACCCCCACGAACGTGAGGCCCTTGGCCGGGGCGCAGGGGCCTGCGGCTGTCCGCTCAAGCGCGTCGAGGACCTCGCTCACCCACGCGGCAGGACGGTGGCCTCTGCCCACCTCCACGAGCGTCCCCGCGATGGTGCGCACCATGTTGTGGAGAAAGGCGTTGCCCGTGACGTCGATGGCCACGAGCCGCTCGCCCGCCTCGCAGACGCTGCTCACCGTGAGCCCCTCCACCCGGCGACAGGTTGGCCTGCCCACGGCCGAAGTGGCCTTGCAGAAGCTCTTGAAGTCGTGCTCGCCCACGAGAGGCTGGGCGGCGGCGTTCATAGCCTCGACGTCAAGCGCGCCCTTGTACCACCAGGCGTGGTCCCATGCCAGGACGGGACGCGCCTCCCCCGCCGCGATGCGGTAGCGATAGCTCCGGCTCAGGGCATCAAAGCGCGCCGAGAAGCCCTCCGGGGCGCGCTGGATCCCCCTGATCGAGAGGTCGTCTGGCGTGAGCGCCACGAGCGCGCGCAGAAGCCGCCGTGCCGGGAGCTTAAGCTCGTCAGCGCTCACGGGCAGGCTCACGTACTGGCAGAGCGCATGGACACCCGCGTCCGTGCGCCCGGCGCAGGTCAGCTCGATGGGACGACGTAGCACGGTCTCCAGGGCGCGACGCAGCTCGCCGGCCACGGTGCGCTCGCTCGGCTGCTCGGCGAAGCCGGCAAAGTCCGCCCCGCGATAGCCCAGCTCTATGACCATGGTCGCGTCTGCCATGAGGCCCCCTTCTCCCCTGCGAGGATACCACGCGCCCCTTCTTCTCTGCTCAGGCGAGGACCGTCACCACGACCCAGGCCAGGCCACCGAGAAGGACCGCGCGGTCGCGCCTGGTGAGCGGACGCGCCATCAAGGTCTGCTCGCCCGTGTAGCAGCGATCCGCCATGGCGCACGCCAGCTCGTCGGCTCGGCGGAACAGCCCCACGAGCAGGGGCACGAGCACCTGGGTCCAGCCCCGCAGACGCCTCACGATGCCCCCCTCGTCGAGACGGGCCCCCCGGGCGCGCTGCGCGCATCTGATCCGTTCGACTTCCTCGACCGTGAGGGGAATGAAGCGAAGCGCCACCGAGATCGCCGTGCCCACGCTCCCCACGGGAACGCCCACCCGGGCGAGCGGAGACATGAGACTCGCGAACGCGTCGGCGATGGCGGGCGGCATCGTCGTGGCGGAGAACACGAGCGCGAAGCCCACCACAAGCACGATCCTTCCCACGGCAAGCGCCCCGCGCACGAGGCCTGCCAGAGAGACCTGGGGCTGCCCCGCGAGCACGACCGCATTGGCGAGAAGCGAGAACGCAAGGACCACGAGCGCGGGGCGCAGCCCCAGGGCGACGGTGCGAAGCGACGTCTTGCTTGCCGTGAGAGCTGCCACGAGCCCTGCCGCCGCGAAGGCAAAGCCGAGGGGCGTCGAGGCCCCAAAGGAGGCCACGGCGGCCCCCAGAAGCAGGGCCGTCTTCACGCGCGCGTCAAGCAGGTGCATGGGGGTTGCTCCGGGGGCATAGGCACCCGGCAAGGGAGCCCTACGCATGGTCCCTTCCTCCCCGGGCCGCGCGCAGGCGCACCTCGAAGGGCACCTCGAGGCCAGCTTCCTCAAAGATCTTCGGGGCCTCGAACAGCGCCTCGGGCGGCACCGTCCGCACGACGCGACCGTCACGGACAAAGACGACGCGCGTGGCCTCGTCCAGCCACTCATCTGCGTCATGGCTGATCACGAGCACGGAGGCACCGCGCGAGGTCAGATTCCGTATGAGATCGTGCAGAAGCCGTCGCGCAGGCGCATCGAGTCCCGCCGTGGGCTCGTCGAAGACGTAGGCGACGGGTTCGGCAGCGATCACGCCCGCGAGCGCGACGCGGCGCATCTGACCGCCCGAGAGCTCGAAGGGAGACCTTCTCAGAAGCTCCTTTCCCACCCCGAGCCGGACGGCCGCGGCGTGGGCGTCCTTCTCGGCCTCCCGGGGCGTGCGACCCGCCGCCAGGGGGCCAAAGGCTATGTCGGCAAGGATGGTGTCGGCAAAGAGCTGGTCCTCGGGTCGCTGGAAGGCAAGGCCCACACGCCCGGCCCGCACCGACTTCCTGTCAAGCAGCGCCCGGCCCGCGTCCGGCTCGAGGACGCCCGCGAGCACCCGGGCGGCCGTGGTCTTTCCCGAGCCGGGTCGCCCCAGCACGAGGGTCAGCCCGCTCGACGCCGCAAGCGAGACCTCATCGAGGGCGCGCACGTCACCATACCCCACCGTCACCTGAGAGAGCGAAATCTCATGAGTTTGGGCGGTGGGGCATGGCTCGTCCGTAGCCTCCCGCCGCACGCGGACGGACTCCGGTCCCAGGAACGCCGCGAGCCCCTCGGGGTCGGGCTGCTGACCAAGCGCGTAGCCCCGTCGGGTCGCCTCTGAGAGGAGACGCGCCAGCGTATCATCCGCCAGCCCCGCAGCCGCCAGGGCTGCCTCGCTCTCAAAGAAGCCCTGCGTTGTGCCCTCCCAGCCCATGCGGCCGCCCGAGAGCACCAGGACGTGATCGGCCCCAAAGGGCGCCTGGGCCCCATGAGCTATCTCGAGGACGCCAACGCCTCGCTCGACCAGGTGCCCGACCGTCGCGCGGAGCCGAGCGCGCGCGATACCGTCCAGCTGAGAGCCCGCCTCGTCGAGCACCAGGTAACTCGGATGCAGGGTGAGCACGCCAGCCAGGGCCAGGAGCTGCTGTTGTCCGCCCGAGAGCTCCGTGGTCATGCGATCGGACAGCTCGGAGATGCCGCAGGCGACAAGCGACTCGTCGACGCGCGCCAGGACCTCCTCGCGCGCGAGGCCCAGATTGCGAGGCCCAAAGGCGACCTCGTCGGACACGAGCGCGCTTACGATCTGATTGCGCGGGTCCTGCCGCACGTAGCCCACGCGACGGGCCAGCTCGCGCGCTGTAGCGAGTCCCGAGACGACCCCATCGACCGTGACGGTGCCGTGCGCAGGGAGAAGGGCACCATTCAGCATGCGAGCGAGCGTCGACTTTCCGGACCCGTTGAGCCCGAGCAGCACCGTGCGCTCGCCCGGCATCAGGTTCAGTGAGACATCCTCGAGCACAGGGTGCTCTCCGTCATAGGAGAACCCCACGCGGCGCAGCTCGATCAACGTCTCACCTCCCGAGAAAAAGGGCCCCGGCGCATGGCCGAGGCCCCAACATCAAACGTACGAGAAGCCCGACCTACTCGGCCGTCTCCTCAGAGGCCTCCTCGGCCTTGGGCTCGTCCTCGGCGGGAGCGTCATTCTCGGCGGGCTTGTCCTCCTCGACGGGGGCAGCCTCGACCTTGGTGACCTTTGCCTTGGGAGCGACCTTGGCCTTGACGGGCTCAGTGACGAGCTCCATGATCACGACCTCGGCAGCGTCGCCCTTGCGGGGACCGAGCTTCATGATGCGCGTGTAGCCGCCGTTGCGATCGGCCCACATGCCCTGCGCGGCCTTCTCAAAGATCTCGCGAACGAGATCCTTGTCACCGAGCTTGGCGATGGCAAGGCGACGAGCCGCAAGGTCGCCCCTCTTGGCCCAGGTGATGACCTTGTCCACGTCTCCGCGGATGGCCTTGGCGCGCGCGTCCAGCGTCTTGATGCGGTCGTTCTGAAACAGGGCACAGACCAGGCTCTTCTTCATGGCCTTGGTATGGCTGGCATCGGTGCCAAGCTTCATGCCCCTCTTCTTGTTGTGTCGCATTTCTTGCTTCTCCTAAATCCGGCGGCGCGCCTAGAGCTTGAGGGAAAGTCCCATGGTCTCGAGCTTGTCCTTGACTTCCTCGATGGACTTGACGCCAAAGTTTCTGATATTGAGCAGGTCATTCTCAGAGAACTCGACGAGCTGGCGCACAGAGTGGATGCCGGCGCGCTTGAGGCAGTTGTAGGAGCGGACGGAGAGGTCCAGGTCCTCGATCTGCTTGTCGAGCTCAACGTTGTCCTCGACGGTGCCTACGGCGAAGATGGATGCGTCCTCGGCGGGCTCGTCCTCGTCGGCCAGGCTCATGAACGCAGCCATGTGCTGGTTGATGATGTTGGCGGCCTCGACGACGGCATCGCGCGGAGTGATCGAGCCATTGGTCTCGACCTCGAGAACGAGACGGTCGTAGTCGGTGTGGCGTCCGACGCGGCAGGCCTCGACGGCCTTGGCGCAACGGCGCACGGGCGAGTAGAGCGAGTCCACGTGGATGATTCCGATGGGGTCGTTCTCGCGCTCGTTGTCCTCACCGGAGACGTAGCCGCGACCCACGCCTATGCGCATGCGCATGGTGAGGTGCGCACCCGCTCCAAGCGTGCAGATGACCTGATCGGGGTTCACGAGCTCAAACTCGGCGGGAATCGAGAAGTCGCCACCCGTGACCGTCATGGGGCCGTCGACGGAAAGTGTGGCCTCCGCCTCGTCCCCGGTTTCCATGGAGCGGAAGTACAGCCCCTTGACGTTCAAGACGATGTCGGTGACGTCCTCGTACACACCCTCGACCGTCGTAAACTCATGCTGCACGCCGTCGATCTGGATGGCCTCCACGGCAGCCCCCGAAAGAGAGGACAGCAGCACGCGGCGCAGCGAGTTTCCCAGCGTGTCACCATAGCCGCGCTCGAGCGGCTCGGCGCTCACGCGCGCGAGGTTCTCGCTGATCTCTTCGACCGACACTTGGGGTCGGATGAATTCGGACATTGCTACCTCCAAAACTAGTCGGGCTTACTTGGAGTAGAGCTCGACGATCAGCTGCGCGTCGATGTCGAGGTCAATCTGATCGCGCGTCGGCGTCTGGAGGACGGTGCCCTTGAGCTTCTCGATGTCGACCTCAAGCCAGGCCGGCACGGCCATGTGCTCGGAGGAGATGAGGGCCTCCTTGATGGGGAGCAGCTCCTTGGCCTTCTCGGCGACCGCGACGACGTCACCAGCCTTCACCTGATAGGAGGGGATGTCGACGCGACGACCGTTGACGGTGATGTGACCGTGACGGACAGTCTGACGAGACTCCTTGCGGGTGCGGGCAAAGCCGAGACGAAACACCACGTTATCGAGGCGGCACTCGAGGATGCTCATGAGGTTGTCACCGGTGATGCCCTCGCGCTTCATGGCAAGCGCGTAGTAGCCGTGGAACTGCTTCTCGAGGACGCCATAGATGAACTTGGCCTTCTGCTTCTCGCGAAGCTGCATGCCGTATTCACTCTCCTGGCGGCGACGACGCTTGGGCTCGCGGTGAGAGGTCTTGTTGATGCCCATGACAACGGGATCGATGCCGAGCTGGCGGCACCTTTTAAGGACCGGGGTCCTATCGATAGCCATTGATACTCCTCCTAGCTACACGCGGCGACGCTTGCTCAGACGGCAACCGTTGTGCGCGATGGGGGTCATGTCCTGGATGCCCGAAACCTCCAGGCCAGCGGCCTGAAGAGAACGGATGGCGGTCTCGCGGCCGGAGCCGGGACCCTTCACGAAGACGGCAACCTTGTGCAGACCGTGCTCCATGGCCGCCTTGGCCGCAGCCTCGGCAGCGAGCTGTGCAGCAAACGGCGTGGACTTACGAGAGCCCTTGAAGCCGACGGTGCCACCAGACTGCCAGGAGATGACGTTGCCCTGAGGATCGGTAATCGAGACAATGGTGTTGTTGAAGGTGCTCTTGATGTGGGCCTGGCCCACAGCGATGTTCTTGCGCTCAGACCGGCGGACGCGCGTGGTGCGAGCGTTCTTCTTCTGCGGCATGGTCTACTCCCTAGCCCCTCTTCTTTGCACCGATCTGACGCTTCTTGCCCTTGCGGGTGCGAGCGTTAGTGTGGGTGCGCTGGCCACGGACAGGAAGTCCCTTGCGATGACGCAGACCGCGATAGCAGCCAATCTCCATGAGGCGGGCCGTGTTCTGCCTGACCTCGCGGCGAAGGTCGCCCTCGGTGGTGAAGTTGGCGTCAAGGTAGTCGCGAATCTTGGTGACCTCGTCCTCGGTCAGATCCTTGACGCGGGTATCCGGATTAACGCCGGCCTCTGCGCAAATCTTGGTTGCGCTGGTCTGGCCGATGCCGTAGATATAAGTGAGTCCGACCTCAACGCGCTTCTCGCGCGGCAGGTCGACGCCGTTGATACGGGCCAACTTGGAGCTCCTTCCTTAGCCCTGACGCTGCTTATGGCGCGGGTTCTCGCAGATGACGTAAACCTTGCCATGGCGACGGACAATCTTGCACTTGTCGCACATCTTTTTGACCGAAGGACGTACCTTCATGAGCCATTCCTTCCGGTAGTGCTGATACGAACTTATCTACTCGCCCAGCCGCTGGCGTGAACATCCACAGCTGAAAGACGCGACCTACTTGTAGCGGTAGGTGATGCGCCCCCTGGTGAGATCGTAGGGAGAAATCTCGACCACGACCTTGTCGCCGGGAAGGATGCGGATGTAGTTCATCCGAATCTTGCCCGATATGGTGCAGAGGATAGTCTTACCGTTCTCGAGCTCAACCTTGAACATCGCGTTGGGCAGGGGCTCGACGACCTTGCCCTCCAGTTCGATGGCATCTTGCTTGCTCAAATTCCACCCTCTCCACACTGTGACAGCGACTGATAATCATACCTAAAACACACAACGGAATCCATGCTGCACCAGACAAACACAACACGTGCCGAGAAGGGCTTACTCCTCGACGCCGCCCTGCAGGGGACACCAGGGACCCTCGTCGTCGGCGGTCAGGATCACCGGACCGTCCTCGGTGATGGCGAGCGTGTTCTCGTAGTGGGCCGCCGGCAGGCCGTCCTCGGTCACGACGGTCCAGCCGTTGGCGAGCGCCACGCACTCATAGGTGCCAAGCGTAATCATGGGCTCGATGGCGATGACCATGCCCGCCTGAAGCTTGACACCGCGACCGCGCTTGCCGTAGTTGCGCACCTCGGGCTCCTCGTGCATTACGTGGCCCACGCCGTGGCCCACGTAGTCGCGCACCACGCCGTACCCGTTCGACTCGGCGAGCTCCTGAACGGCAGCACCAATGTCGCCCAGGTGGTTTCCCGGAACAGCCTCGTCGATGCCCGCCTTGAGACAGTCGCGCGTGCACTCACAGAGGGCCTGATAGGCCTCGGACGGCGTGCCCACGTAGAAGGTCCAGGCGTTGTCCCCCACCCATCCCCGGTAGGTGGCGCCCGTGTCGATGGAGACGATGTCGCCCTCCTGCAGAACCGTCAGAGGAGACGGAATGCCGTGGACGATCTGCTCGTTGACGGACGAGCAGATGCTCGCCGGAAAGCCGCCGTATCCCTTGAAGGTGGGAATGGCACCGTGGAGGCGGATGAGGCCCTCCACGACCTGGTCGATCTCCTTGGTGGTGACGCCTGGCTTAACAAGCGTCCCCGCGCGACGAAGGGCCGCCTTGGACAATGCCCCAGCGGCCTTCATCTGCTCGATCTCTGCAGGCGACTTAATGTTGATCATAGACCCAGGAGTGCCTTGACGTCGGCATACACCTCGTCGACCGGACGGTCTCCCTTGACCTCCTTGAGAATTGAATGCCCCTTGTAGTACTCGACGAGCGGTGCCGTCTGCGTCTGGTAGACGTCAAGGCGCTGCTGGATCGTCTCGGGCTTATCGTCATCGCGCTGGTACATCTGACCTGAGCAGCGCGGGCACACGTCCACGCCCGCGGGTGCCGTGTAGCCGCAGTCGCGGCAGGTGCGACGCGAGCTCAGGCGCTCAATGATCACGTCCGGCTCCACGTCCACGAGCAAGGCTGCGTCAAGCGTGCGACCCATGTCGGCAAGCTCGGAGTCAAGTACGACCGCCTGCGACGTGTTGCGAGGGAAGCCGTCGAGGATAAAGCCCTCCTGCGCGTCATCGGCAGCCAGGCGCTCCTTGACGAGGTCGATGACGAGTGCGTCGGGAACGAGCTTGCCAGAATCCATATAGCCCTTGGCGCGCGCGCCGAGCTTCGAGCCATCCTTGATGGCCGCGCGCAAGAGGTCACCCGTGGAGATGTGGGCAAAGCCAAACTCGGCCACGAGCTTTTGGGCCTGCGTGCCCTTACCGGCACCCGGCGCGCCAAGGAGAACAATGTTCATGATGATGCCGCCTGCCTTTCCCTCGCCTTGCCTGTCTGCCACGAGGGGCCTACTTGAAGAACCCCTCGTAATTGTGCATCTTGAGCTGGCTTTCGATGGATGAGAGCGTATCCATGGCAACGCCGACCATGATGAGGACCGAGGTGCCGCCAAAGGCCTGGATGAGCGAGTTGCCCGTGAACCAGAAGATGATCGTGGGCACGACGGCCAGGACGGCCATGAACAGGGCACCTGGAAGCGTGACGTGATCAATCGTGCTCTTGATGTAGGCCGCGGTGGCAGCTCCCGGACGGACGCCGGGGATGAAGCCACCCTGCTTGCGCAGCTGGTCGGCAGTCTCCGTGGGGTTGAAGACCATCGAGGAGTAGAAGTACGCAAAGGCAACGATGAGCACCACGGAAAGCACCCAGTTGACCCAGCCGGCCGAAAGGGCGTTGGCCACGACCTGAACCCAGCCCACGGTGGGGAAGAAGACGGCGAGCTGCACCGGCAGATACAAAATTGCCGAGGCGAAGATGATGGGCACGACGCCCGCCGTGTTCACCTTGATGGGAAGGTAGGTCGACTGGCCGCCCATCATCTTGCGGCCCACGACCCGCTTGGCGTACTGGACCGGGATGCGCCTCTGGCCGCGCTCCACGTAGACGATGATCGGGATGATCGCGACAATGATCGCAAGCGTGACCAGCGTGAGGGCCACGTTGCCCGTGCTGGTGACCGACGAGATGAGCGAGGTGGGCAGGCCCGACATGATGTTCGCAAAGATGATGAGCGACATGCCGTTGCCCACGCCGCGCTGCGTGATGACCTCGCCGAGCCACATGATGACCACGGCGCCCACGAGCATGGTGAAGACCACGATGACGTTCTCGAGCATCGCGGGGATGCCCATGTTCGAGAAGCTCACGCCGTAGCTCTTGAAGAGGAAGAGGTAGCCAATGGCGTTGAGAAGGGCAAGCCCGATCGTGAGGTAGCGCGTGTACTGCGTTACCTTGCGCTGACCGGCCTCGCCCTCCTTGGCAAGCTCGCCGAGGGACGGAATGACGACCTGCAGAAGCTGCAGAATGATCTGCGCCGTGATGTAGGGCATGATTCCCAGGCTAAAAACGGACATGCGGGAAAGCGCGCCACCTGAGAACAGGTTGAGCACGGCCATCGCACCACCCGAGGAGAGCCCCGCCTGATAGGCGGAGAGCATGTCCTTGAACGGAGCGCCCGGGACGGGCAGATAGGCACCAAAGCGGTACAGCAGGAGGATTCCCGCCGTCAGCAGGAGCTTCTGCCTCAGTTCCGGAACGCGAAACGCGTTGGCGATTCCCTTTAGCACGCCTGCTCGACCTTTCCTCCGGCCGCCTCGATCTTAGCCTTGGCCGAGGCGGAGACCTTATCCACCTTGATGGTGAGCTTCTTGGTGAGCTCGCCGTCCCCGAGGACCTTCACGGGGACGTACGCGTGCTTGATGACGCCCTTGGCGACCAGGCTGTCGGAGTCGACGGTGTCACCGTCGGCGAACAGCGTGTCGAGACGAGCGACGTTCACCGGGGCGTACTCCACGCGATTGTGGTTGGTGAAGCCGGGGAGCTTGGGCAGACGCATCGCAAGCGGCTGCTGGCCACCCTCGAAGCCCGACCCCTTGCCGCCGCCGGCACGGGAGAGCTGGCCCTTGGTACCTCGGCCAGCCGTGGTGCCCTGGCCAGCCGAGTTGCCGCGACCGACGCGCTTGCGGTTCTTGCGCGAGCCCTCCGCGGGACGCAGATCATTGAGCTGCATGAATAACTCCTAGTTCTCTTCCACGTCGACAAGGTGCTTGACCTTGAAGATCATTCCACGGATGCTCGGATTGTCGGGCTGCTCGACGACGTCACCGATCTTGCGCAGACCAAGGGCTCGGCAGGTGGCCGTCTGGTCCTTCTTGACAGAGGCGACCGCGCTGTGAACGAGCGTGATCTTGAGGGACTGAGCCATCTTCTAGTTCTCCTTCCCCGTGAACATCTCGCTGACGGTGAGGCCACGGCGCTCGGCGGTCTCCTCGGGGCTGGACAGCTCCTTGAGGCCCGCAGCGGCGGCCTTGATGATGTTCATGGCGTTATTGGTGCCAAGAGACTTGGAGAGCACGTTGGTGATGCCAGCGAGCTCGAAGAGCGGACGCACGGGGCCGCCAGCGATGACGCCGGTACCCTCGATGGCCGGCTTGATGAGCACATGGCCGGCACCGTAGTGGCCCTCGACGGTGTGGGGCACGGTGCCGTGCTCGGTGACGGGCACCTTGAACATGTTCTTCTTTGCGTCCTCGACGCCCTTGGAAATAGCCAGGGGCACCTCAGCGGACTTGCCCATGCCCAGGCCGACGTT
This sequence comes from Thermophilibacter immobilis, assembly GCF_015277515.1. NCBI lineage: Bacteria > Bacillati > Actinomycetota > Coriobacteriia > Coriobacteriales > Atopobiaceae > Thermophilibacter > Thermophilibacter immobilis. The sequence continues at coordinate 1,924,814 of NZ_CP063767.1, forward strand.
ACCCTTGCCGTCACCGACGACGACAAGCGCGACGAGAGACATGCGACGGCCGCCCTTGACGGTCTTGGAGACGCGGTGGATGTAGACGACGCGCTCCTGAAGGTCCGTGTCCTGCTGGCGCTTACGATCTCGTGCCATTGAATCCTCCTAGAACTTCAGGCCCGCGTTGCGGGCACCGTCTGCCAGAGCCTTGACGCGACCGTGATAGATGCGACCGCCGCGGTCAAAGGTGACCGTGGTGACGCCCTTCTCGACGGCGCGCTTTCCAACGAGGTCGCCCACAAACGCAGCGGCCTCCTTGTTGGAACCACGCTTGCCCATGGAACGGAACTCCGCGTCGAGGGTCGAGGCAGAGCAGATGGTCCTGCCGTCGGCGTCGTCGATGACCTGAGCGTAGATGTGAGCGTTGCTGCGGTGCACGCTGAGGCGCGGGCGCTCAGCGGTGCCGAAGATCTTGGCGCGGACGCGGCGCTCGCGGCGCTTGAGACCGGCCTTCTTCGCCTTCTGCTTGTTCATTCCTTCTCCTTAGACGTGCCGTCACCTGACGGGGTGACGGTCTTCTACCTGAGCTGAGGCTACTTGGCAGCCTTGCCGAGCTTCCTGCGGATGTGCTCGCCCGCATAATGGATGCCCTTGCCCTTGTACGGCTCGGGCGGACGCTTCATGCGAATCTCGGCGGCGACTTGGCCGACCTGCTCCTTGGAAATGCCCTTCACCGTGATGTGGGTGTTGTCGGGCACCTCGAACGAGATGTCATGGGGGGCGGCGTAGATGACGGGGTGCGAGTAACCAAGGGAGAGATCGAGGTCCTTGCCCTTGAGCGCCGCGCGATAGCCGACGCCGGCGAGCTCGAGCTTCTTCTCGAAGCCCTCGGACACGCCGACGACCATGTTGTGGACCAGAGTGCGGGTGAGCCCCTGCTGCGCGTTGGAGCCAGTGGAGTCGTCGACGCGGCTCACGATGAGCTCGTCGCCCTCCTTCTTGATCTGAACGAGGTCCGAGAAGGTGCGAGAGAGCTCGCCCCTGCCGCCCTTGACGCTAACGCGTGCACCCTCGATGGTCACAGTGACTCCGGCGGGAACCTGAACGGGCATCTTACCAATACGAGACACGGTAGTCTCCTTTCATTCCTGCCGAGAGTTACCAGACGTAGGCGATGACCTCGCCGCCAACGCCCAGCTTGCGAGCGTCGCGGTCGCACATCATGCCCTTGGAAGTAGAGATAACGGCGGTGCCGAGACCCCCGAGAACGCGCGGGAGCTTGTCCGCGGTGGAGTAGATACGCAGTCCCGGCTTGGAAATGCGGCGAATGCCGCGAATGATCTTAGCGTGGCGCGTGCCGTACTTGAGGGTGATGTGCAGCGTCTTCTGCGGGATCGTGTCCTCGACCTCGTAGCTGGCGATGTAGCCCTCCTCACAGATAACGCGGGCAATCTCCACCAGCACCTTGGTCGAGGGCATGGAAACCTCGGCCTTGTTGGCGGAGTTCGCGTTGCGTACGCGCGTCAGCATGTCAGAAATGGGATCAGTAATCTTCATGGATCCGTCTCCTTCGTTAAAGATGAACCTGCGTGCCTGGTTCGCCCGCACCCGTGGCGCAGACGCCTAGGCGCCAGAGCCCTTTGCGTCCTACCAGCTTGCCTTGCGGACGCCAGGAAGCTCGCCCTTGCTCGCAAGCTCGCGGAAGCACACGCGGCACAGGCCGAACTTGCGATACACGGAGTGGGGACGCCCACACCGCTGGCAGCGGTTCTGCTTGCGTGACGAGTACTTCGGCTCGCGCGATGCCTTGACGATCATCGATGTCTTAGCCACAAATCCTCCTTCTTAGTACCTCTCGGCAGCTCCGGCGAGGCCGGAGCGACCTTTACGAAAATTTAGTCCTACTCTGCCTTGAACGGGAAGCGGAAGGCGGAGAGAAGCGCCTTGCCCTCCTCGTTGGTCGGAGCGGTGGTCACGATAGTGATGTCCATACCGCGGGTGCGATCGGCCTTGTCGTAGTCGATCTCCGGGAAGATGAGCTGCTCGGTGACGCCCATGGAGAAGTTCCCACGACCGTCGAAGCTCTTGGGGGAGACGCCGCGGAAGTCGCGGATGCGCGGGATGGCGACGCCGATCAGGCGGTCGAGAAACTCCCACATGCGGTCGCCGCGCAGGGTCACCTTGGCGCCGATGGGCATGCCCGCCCGCAGGCGGAAGGTAGCAATGGACTTGCGAGCGTGGGTGATGAGGGGCTGCTGGCCGGTAATAACCCGCAGATCCTCGACGGCACCATCGATGGCCTTGGAATCCGTGGCCGCCTCGCCGACGCCCATGTTCACCACGATCTTCTCGATCTTGGGAATCTGGTTGACGTTCTTGTAGCCGAACTGCTTCTGGAGCTCGTCACGAACCGTGGCGAAGTACTGCTCCTTCAGACGTGGGACGTACGTGTCTGCCATGTTGTCTCCTTCGTTCATGGGGTTCTCAGCACGGGGTTCCAACCTCGTGCCTCCTGACCTTGGCGGAGCCAGGAGCCATCTGCGCCGAGACAGAACACTCCCTATCTACGGACACAGTCGTTTATGGTATGCCTTCTCCACAAAAAAGGCTACTGTGACGGAACCGCCACACAACCCCCACGCCGAGACCCTTTTTTGGTTTGGGTTTCGCAGCCCACGACTGTGGAGGGCATCCTAGGTTCCTGGCAGCAACGACCTAGGGTTTCTCTCCCCCTTTCGCACCACGCCGAACCCAAACCCCTCTATGGGTTTGGGTTCGGTAGTCTGTGACGTACGGCTCTCTGAACCGAGAAACTCCAGATAACGAAAACTCGAATCCCTCAGCGCCCTCAGGAGTCAGCATTTCCCGAACCCAAACCCGAAGGGCGATCTGAGACGATCTCCTGGAGCGCGGCGACATGTGCGCGGTACGCCTTCTTCCTCAAAGCAAAGGCCCCCGTCGCTTGACGGGGGCCTTGAAACGACACGTAAACCGTGCTCCTAAAGCTCGGCGCCACTCTTCTTGGAGACGCGCACCTTGGTGCCGTCCTCCTTGACCTTGAAGCCGACGCGCGTAGGGGCATCGGTGGAGGGGTCGATCAGCGCGACGTTGGAGACGTCGATGGCCGCCTCCTTCTCGATGATGCCGCCCTGCTGGTTGGTGGCGGTCGGACGCAGGGCCTTCTTGACCACCGCGACGCCCTCGACAACAACCTTGCCCTCCGCGGGGATGGCGCGCAGCACCGTGCCACGCTTGCCCTTGTCCTTGCCGGAGAGGACCTGGACGGTGTCGCCCGTCTTGATCTTGATCTTAGACATTCGTCCTCACTCCCTAGAGCGTCTCAGGCGCAAGCGAGACGATCTTCATGTACTTGTGGTCGCGGAGCTCACGAGCGACGGGCCCAAAGATACGGGTTCCCTTGGGCTCACCCTCCTTGTCGACCAAGACGCAGGCGTTCTGGTCGAACTTGATGTAGCTTCCGTCCTTGCGACGGGTCTCCTTGACGGTGCGCACGATGACGCAGCGAACGATGTCGCCCTTCTTAACCGACCCACCGGGGGTGGCCTCCTGCACGGCGCCGACGACAACGTCGGCCAGGCCGGCGTAACGACGCTTGGAGCCACCGAGAACCTTGACGCACTTCACGCGTCGAGCGCCGCTGTTATCAGCGACGTTGAGCATGGTCTCCATCTGAATCATGGCGTTCCTCCGAACGTGTGCCCGCCCAGAGGTGCGCCCCCCAGGGGCACACGTAGGCAGTCGCTAATACTTTTACTTGGCGCGCTCGACGATCTCCGTGACACGCCAGCACTTGGTCTTGGAGATGGGGCGGGTTTCCATAACTGTGACGACGTCGCCCACGCTGCACTCGTTCTTCTCGTCGTGGCAGTGGAGCTTCTTGGAGACGGTCATCATCTTGCCGTACTTGGGGTGGTGCTTGCGGTAGTCGATCTTCACCGTGACGGACTTGTCGCCGGAGATGGAGACAACAGTCCCGGTGCGGACCTTACGCGCGTTCCTGGTTTCGGTCTCAGCCATAGCTTATTCTCCTGCGCTCTAGTTCTCCGCAGCGGACTTGTCCGCTGCGATCTGACGAGCGCGCTGCTCGGTGAGGGCGCGCGCAATGTCCTTCTTGACGGCCTTGACGCGAGACGTGTTGTCCAACTGGCTCGTGGCCATCTGGAAGCGGAGGTTGAACAGCTCGGCGCGGCCCTCCTCCACCTTCTTGGAAAGCTCGTCATCGCTCAGAGCCTTGATCTCGGTGTACTTCATTACCTATTCCTCCCCGTCCTGCTCGGTGCGGGTGACGATCTTGGTCTTGATGGGCAGCTTGTGCTGGGCGAGGCGCAGGGCCTCCTTGGCGACGTCATCTGTGACCTCACCGATCTCGAACATGATGCGGCCCGGCTTGACAACGGCCACCCACTCCTCGGGGTTACCCTTGCCCTTGCCCATGCGGGTCTCGGCGGGCTTGTGCGTGACGGGCTTGTCCGGGAAGATCGTAATCCAAACCTTGCCGCCACGCTTCATCTCGCGGGTCATGGCGATACGAGCGGCCTCGATCTGACGGTTGGTGATCCAGTGACGCTCGAGAGCCACGAGACCATAGGTACCAAAGTGCAGCTCGGTGTTGCCCTTTGCCTGGCCCTTCATGGAGCCACGCTGGACCTTGCGGTGGAGCACACGCTTAGGTGCAAGCATTAGCGGCCCCTCCTCTCATTGCGACCGCGGCGAGGACGCGAGGACCCCTCAAGCGCCGGCTTGGGCGTGGGCTGACCGGGAAGCTTCTCGCCGAGGTAAATCCAAACCTTGATGCCACAGGCGCCCATGGTGGTGCGGGCGGTAGCCTGACCGTAGTCGATCACGGCACGCAGGGTGTGCAGGGGCACGCGGCCCTCGCGGTACCACTCGCGACGGCCCATCTCGGCACCGTTCAGGCGGCCGGAGCACTGGATGCGGATGCCCTTGGCACCGGCCTTGCGGGCGGACTGGACCGCCTTGCGCATGGCGCGACGGAAGGCGACGCGCTGCTCGAGCTGCTCGCCGATAGACTGCGCGACGAGGTTGGCGTCGAGCTCGGGGCGCTTGACCTCGATGACGTCAACGCTGACCTGGCCCTTGCCGACCTTGGCGACCTTCTCCAGGTCGGAGCGCAGGACGTCGATGTCGGCGCCCTTCTTGCCGATCACGATGCCCGGGCGGGCCGTGTAGATCGTGACCTTGACCTTGTCGCCGGCGCGCTCGATGTCCACGCGGGACAGGGCGGCCTTCTCGAGGCGCTTGGTGAGGTAGGCACGAATGGAAAGATCATTGCCGAGATTCTCGGCATAGTCCTTATCGGCGTACCAGCGGGAACGCCACTCCTCGGTGATGCCGAGACGAAAGCCCGTAGGCTGAACCTTGTGACCCATGCTTTCCCTACGCCTCCTTTCGAGGAGCAACGACGACGGTGATGTGGCTCATGCGCTTGTTGATGCGCGACGCGGAGCCCTTGGCGCGGGGACGGACGCGCTTGAGCGTGGGGCCCTCGTCGACGTAGGCGAGCTTGACGATAAGATCGTCGCCGCGCAGGTGGTTGTTGTTCTCCGCATTGGCAATCGCGGAGCGCAGGACCTTGGCAACGTCCTCGGAGGCAGCGCGCGTCGAGAACTGAAGGACCTCGAGCGCCTTTGCGACGGGGAGGTTGCGGATCAGAGAGATGACGGCACGGGCCTTGCGAGGAGCGATGCGCACGTACTTGGCGGTTGCGCGCACCTCGATGGTGTCGGTGGTGTTCTGAGGCATCTGTTTTCCCTACCCCCTAGTTATTAACCTTGTGCCCGCGGAAGGTGCGGGTCGGGGCGAACTCGCCCAGCTTGTGACCGACCATGGACTCGGTGATGTACACGGGCACGTGCTTGCGGCCGTCGTGGACGGCGATCGTGTGGCCGACCATCTCGGGGAAGATGGTCGAGGAGCGCGACCAGGTCTTGACGACCTCCTTCTTGCCGGCCTCGTTCTGAGCGGCGACACGCGCGAGGAGGCGAGTCTCCACGAACGGGCCCTTCTTGAGACTTCTGCTCATGCTTTCTATCTCCTACTACTCGTGTTCCGGCTACTTGGACTTGCGGCGACGAATGATGAGGCGGTTGCTGGCCTTCTTCGGGTCGCGGGTCTTGTAACCCTTCGTCGGCTTGCCCCACGGGGTGACGGACGGACGACCGGAGGTATGGTTCTTACCCTCGCCGCCGCCGTGCGGGTGATCGACCGGGTTCATGACGGTGCCACGGACGGTCGGACGCACGCCAGCCCAGCGGCTACGCCCAGCCTTGCCGACGACCACGTTGGAGTGGTCCGCGTTGCCGACCTCGCCGATCGTAGCGCGGCAGGTGATGAGGACGCGGCGCAGCTCGGAGGAGGGCATGCGCAGGACGGCGTAGCCGGAGTCCTTGCCCATGAGCTGCACGGAGGTGCCGGCGGCACGGGCCATGGCCGCACCCTTGCCGGGCTGGAACTCGACGGCGTGGACAAGCGTGCCGATGGGAATCTCGGAGAGGGGCATGCAGTTGCCCGGCTTGATGTCGACGTCTGAGGTGCCGGAGACGACGGTGTCGCCCACCTTGAGCCCCTCAGGGCACAGAATGTAGGCCTTGGCGCCGTTGGCATAGTGCAGAAGCGCGATGCGAGCGGAGCGGTTGGGATCGTACTCGATCGTGGCGACCTTGGCCGGCACGTCATCCATACGGCGTTTGAAGTCGATGCGACGATACTGACGCTTGTGGCCGCCACCCTGGTGACGGGTCGTGATGCGGCCGTTGTTGTTGCGGCCGGCCTGCTTGGGCAGGGGCTCGAGAAGTGACTTCTCGGGCTCGGTGCAGGTGATGTCGGAGAAGTCCGAGATCGTCTGAAAACGCCTGCCTGCGCTCGTAGGCTTGAGGTGCTTGACTGCCATTGACTCTTTCCCTTCTTCTTCCGTTTGCCACCCGCTCAGGGATTGGTGGGCGACGCCGGATTACCACGGTACCGCGCGTATCCATGCTGCGCGGCATGAAAACCCGACCTCCCCTTTGGGGGAGGTGCGGGCGAAGTGCTGAGCTACTCAGCAGCCTGCTGGCTGCCAAAGACCTCGATCGAGTCGCCCTCGGCGAGGGTGACGACGGCCTTCTTCCAGGAACGCGTGGTACCAGGAATCTGGTAGCGGACGCGCTTCTTCTTGCCGGAGACGTTCATGGTGTTGACCTTGACCACGTGCACGTTGAAGAGCTTCTCGACGGCGGCGGCGATCTCCTCCTTGGGAGCGGTCTTGGCCACCTCGAAGGTGTACTTGCCCTTCTCCATGAGATCAAACGAACGCTCGGAGACGATCGGGCGCATGATCACGTTGTAGGCGGAGTTCATTATGCGAGCACCTCCTCAAGCTTCTTGGCGACGTCGGTGGCCATGACGAGGGCACCGTTGTCGATGAGGGTGCGCGCGGACGCCTCGGAGACGCCAATCACGCTGACCTTCTGGGCATTGCGAAACGACAAATAGGTGTTGATGTCGTCGTCGGGGACCACGACGGTGACGCGCTTGTCGGCCAGGCCCAGCGAGCCGAGAAGCGCCACGGCCTGCTTGGTCGAGGGCCTGTCGAACGCGAGGGCGTCGACAAGCACGAGCTCGTTATCAGCGAGCTTGCCGGAGAGCACAGAGCGCATGGCCAGCTTGACCATCTTGTTGTTGACGCGCTTGGCGTGGCTGCGCGGGGTGGGCCCGAAGATCACGCCGCCGCCGACCCACTGGCCGGCACGGATGGAGCCCTGGCGAGCGCGACCAGTGCCCTTCTGACGATAGGGCTTGGCGCCGCCGCCGGAGACCTCATGGCGGTTCTTGGTGGAGTGGGTGCCCTGACGCGCGGAGGCGTCCTGGCAGACCACGACCTGATGAATGACGGGGATGTTCGGCTCGATGCCGAAAACGTCAGAGGAGAGGTCGGCCTCGCCGACCTGGGCCCCTTCGGCGTTCTTAATTGCGTACTTGGACATTCTGTCCTCCTTGGTAGCCTAAGAGTTTTCCTGGCACTTAGGCCATGCGGATTTGGACGAGGGCATTCTTGCCGCCGGGGACAGCGCCCTTGATGAGCATGAGGTTCTGCTCGGCATCGACGCGAACGAGCTTGAGATTCTTGACCGTGACGCGATCATCGCCCATGTGCCCGTACATGTGCAGGCCCTTGCGGACGCGAGCGGGGTAGGCGCACTGGCCAATGGAGCCGGGGCGGCGCTGGTTGCGCGAGCCGTGGGCCTTGGGGCCAATGGAGAAGTTCCAGCGCTTGACGGTGCCCTGGAAGCCCTTGCCCTTGGAGGTGCCGATGACGTCAATGGAGATGCCCTCGGAGAAGTCAGCGACCGACACGACGTCACCGGTGTGGTGCTCCTCGCCGTCGTCCACGCGAACCTCGCGCAAATAGCGCATGGGCTCGACGCCGGCGACCTTGAAGTGTCCAGCCATGGGCTTGTTGACGTGCTTGGCGGAGATGTCTCCAAAGCCGATCTGAACGGCGTCGTAGCCGTCGGTCGCCTTCGTCTTAACCTGCGAGACAGTGCAGGGGCCAGCCTGGATGACAGTGACGGGCACGACGTTGTCGTTCTCGTCCCAGATCTGCGTCATTCCGAGCTTGCGGCCAAGAATCGTATTGACCATGCTCTTTCCTAACCTTCGGTGGTCATGGGACCAGCGGGGCACCCTTTGCCCCTCCCCAGCGGACCACGTCCTCTTTGTCACGCAGCAAAAGGACACACCTCTCTCCTCTTTTTGCGCAGCCTGTCTAGTTTACACACGTGCCTCGGTCTCCACAAGGTCTACGCAGAAATTTTGATAGCGCTGAGCTGCGCCTTGACGCGCCACGCTCTCGGGCGTCTCCTGCGGGACGCGCGGAGCGAGCGTTCACGAATTGCGAAGTGGGACACGTGGCGAGGGGTTTACGCATGCCACGGCGGAAATTCTTGCGCAAGGAGGCTCCCGGCGTGCCACGGGTCGCGATTTCTGAGCATGCCGAGAAACGCAAGCGCGGACAACAGCAAAAAGCCCCTCGCTCCCGGCGCGCGCGGCGCAGAAAGGAGGGACCAAAGAGTACGAACGCAGGAGCTCGGACTAGAGCTTGAGCTCGATGTCCACGCCGGCCGGCAGGTCGAGGCGCATGAGCGAGTCGACCGTCGAGGACGAGGGGTCGAGGATGTCGATGAGGCGCTTGTGGGTGCGCATCTCGAACTCCTCGCGGGAGTCCTTGTCCTTGTGCGGGGAGCGGATGACCGTGTAGAGGTTGCGCTCGGTGGGCAGGGGAATGGGGCCGGACACGCGGGCGCCGGTCTTCTGCGCGGTGTCCACGATGAGCTTCGCGGACTGGTCGACGACCTCGTGGTCGTAGCCCTTGAGGCGAATCCTGATCTTCTGAGTTGACACGTTAGGTACCTCCATCAATGAGCAGGGCTCGTTGGTCGTTAACTAAGAAGCGCTTCCACCGTTCTTGGCGATGATCTCGTCGCGGACGGCCTTCGGCACCGGCTCGTAGGAATCGAACTGCATGGTGTAGCTCGCGCGACCCTGGGTCTGGGAGCGAAGGTCGGTGGCGTAGCCAAACATCTCGCCCAGGGGCACCTTGGCGCGGATGACCTTGGTGTCGCGGCGATCCTCCATGCCCTCGATCTTGCCACGGCGACCTGAGAGGTTGCCCATGACGTCGCCCATGTACTGCTCGGGCGTCTCGACCTCGACCTGCTCGACGGGCTCGAGAAGAACGGGGTTGGACTTCTTGAGGGCGTCCTTAATCGCCATGGAGCCGGCGATCTTGAAGGCGGCCTCGGAGGAGTCGACCTCGTGATAGGAGCCGTCGATGAGCTTGACCTTGATGTCAACGACCGGGTAGCCGGCGATGACGCCGCTCTGAATCGCCTCGCGGATGCCCTTGTCGATGGAGGGGATGTACTCCTTGGGGATGACGCCGCCGACGATGGCGTTCTCGAACTCGTAGCCGGCGCCCTCCTCATTGGGCTCCATGTCGATGACCGCGTGGCCGTACTGGCCGCGGCCGCCGGACTGGCGGATGAACTTACCCTCGGCGTGGGAGACGGCCTTGCCGGCGGTCTCGCGATAGGCGACCTGAGGCTTGCCCACGTTGCAGTCGACCTTGAACTCGCGGCGCAGGCGGTCGACGATGATCTCCAGGTGCAGCTCGCCCATGCCGGCGATGATGGTCTGGCCGGTCTCGTGGTCGGTGTGGACCTGGAAGGTCGGATCCTCCTCGGCGAGCTTGGCCAGGCCCACGGACATCTTGTCCTGCTCGGCCTTGGTCTTGGGCTCGACGGCGACGTCAATGACTGGGTCGGCAAACTGGATGGCCTCGAGCACGATCGGGTGCTTCTCGTCGCAGAGGGTATCGCCCGTGGTGGTGTTCTTGAGGCCGACGCAGGCGACGATGTCACCGGCGGAGCACTCCTCGCGGTCGACGCGGTCGTTGGCGTTCATCTCGAGGATGCGACCCAGACGCTCACGGTTGTCCTTGACGGCGTTGTAGACGTAGGAGCCGGCCTCGGCCTGGCCCGAGTACACGCGGATGTAGGTGAGCTTGCCCACGTACGGGTCGGTCATAATCTTGAAGGCCAGGGCGCTGAAGGGCTCCTTGGGGTCGGCGTGGCGAACCTCTTCCTCGCCCTTGAGGTTCTTGCCGTCGATCTCGGTCACGTCGAGCGGACTGGGGAGGTAGTCCACGACGGCGTCGAGAAGCTCCTGGATGCCCTTGTTCTTGTAGGCGGAGCCCACGAAGACGGGGTTGAGCTCACCGGCGATGACGCCCTTGCGGATGGCGTCCTTGAGCAGCTCGACGGGAACCTCTCCCTCCTCGAGCACTGCCTCCATGAGCTCGTCGGAGAAGTTGGAGGCTGCGTCGAGCAGCTCCTCGCGCCTCTCCGCGGCCACCTCGGCGAACTCGTCGGGGATGGCCTCCAGGGGCTCGGGGTAGATCATGCCCTTGGCGTCTTCCTTGAAGTCCCAGGCGGTCATGGTGACCAGGTCGATGAGGCCCCAGAAGTTGCTCTCGGCGCCCATGGGGACCTGGGCGGCCACCGCGTTGGCGGACAGGCGGTCCTTCATGGTCTCGATGGCGTGGAAGAAGTCGGCGCCCACGCGGTCGTACTTGTTGATAAAGGCGACGCGCGGCACGTTGTACTTGGTGGCCTGGCGCCAGACGGTCTCGGACTGCGGCTGGACGCCGGCCACGGCGTCGAAGACGGCGACGGCACCGTCGAGGACGCGCAGGCAGCGCTCGACCTCGGCCGTGAAGTCAACGTGACCCGGGGTGTCGATAATCTGGATGACGTGGTCCTTCCAGAAGCACGTGGTGGCCGCCGACGTGATGGTCACGCCGCGCTCCTGCTCCTGGACCATCCAGTCCATGGTGGCGGCACCGTCGTGGACCTCGCCGATCTTGTGGGTCTTGCCCGTGTAGTACAGGATGCGCTCGGTGGTCGTGGTCTTGCCCGCGTCGATGTGGGCCATGATGCCAATGTTGCGCAGGTCCTCAAGCTTGTACTTAACCTTTGCCATAAATAGCTTCTCCTCGGTTCTGCGAACTAGAAGCGGTAGTGAGAGAACGCGCGGTTGGCCTCTGCCATCTTGAAGAGGTCCTCGCGACGCTTGACAGAGGCACCCACGCCGTTGGAGGCGTCGAGGATCTCGTTGGCCAGACGCTCGGCCATGGTCTTCTCCTTGCGGGCGCGCGAGAAGGTGACCATCCAGCGAATGGCGAGGGTGGTGGCGCGACGGGAGTTGACCTCCATGGGCACCTGGTAGGTGGCACCACCGACGCGCTTGGGCTTGACCTCGAGAGTCGGGCGGATGTTGTCCATAGCCTTCTTGAAGATGGTCAGCGCGTCCTCGCCGGACTTCTCGGCGACGATGTCAAAGGCACCGTAGACGATGCGCTCGGCGGTGGCCTTCTTGCCATCGAGGAGGACCTTGTTGATGAGCTGGGTCACGAGACGGTTGTTGTAGACGGCGTCAGGCTGGACCTCACGACGCACTGCTGCTGCACGACGCGGCATGTTGTATCTCCTCAGAACTCGTTTTGTGCTTTCAGGGGGGCGAGAACTACTTGGCGCGCTTGGCGCCGTAGCGAGAACGCGCCTTCTGGCGGTTCTGGACGGAGGCGCAGTCATAGGCACCGCGGACGATCTTGTAGCGGACACCGGGGAGGTCACGGACGCGGCCGCCGCGGATGAGGACGATGGAGTGCTCCTGCAGGTTGTGGCCCTCACCAGGGATGTAGGCCGTGACCTCGATGCCGTTGACAAGACGGACACGGGCGACTTTGCGCAGGGCCGAGTTCGGCTTCTTGGGCGTGGTGGTGAAGACGCGGGTGCAGACGCCGCGCTTCTGGGGGTTGTGCTGAAGAGCTGCGTTCTTGGACTTGGCCTTGGTGCTCACACGGCCGTTGCGAACGAGCTGATTGATAGTAGGCAAAGTTCTCTCCTTCATATACCTATCGACGTGCTGTTCTCTTAAGTCAAGGGCTGAGCAGCACCTCCGCCCCGGATTGACGCGACGATGAACTTTACGCTGGGACGCAACTGTTGTCAACACGCCACGCATCCGGGCGTATCTATCTCCATAGTTGGCCCCACGACGCACCCAACCGAGGCTTCTTCTGGGGCCAGGCCCGTCAGCCTGCGTCGCGACAAAGCGTTGGCACGCGGGTCTAGAAAGCCGACTACGCCCAACCGGTCCCTCCGGGCCCCCTTTGGCCCTGAGAAGCACGATTGGGCGTGGTCGGAAAAGTACCCCGCGGAGGACGGGGCCGCCCGGCCTACTCCCAGGAAAGGCCCACGGCACCAAGGCCAAGGTGCTTGGCGAGCACGGGGCCGCCGTCCTTGACGCGAACCGGGGCGTGCGGGAAGCGCTCGTGCACGGCAACGAGCAGCTGCTGGGCCTCCACGCCGCGCTCCCCGAAGTGAGAGATCACGAAGCTGTGGGCGCCATCACCCGCAAGCCGCACCAGCGCCGTGCCCATGCCGTGCGCGCCGCGCCCGTAGCCCGCCTCGACGATGCCACCCTCCTCGAGCAGCATGACCGGATAGCGGTTGAGCTTGGTCGCCACGGAGCGCCCGAAGGCCCCCAAGCGGCCGCTGCGATGCAGCGCGCGCAGGTCAGGCACGCTGAAGGCTATACAGCGGGCGCGGCGCTCCCGCTCGAGGTCACGCACGATCTCATCGAGCGAGACTCCCTGGTCCGCCCTCAGGCGCGCGCGACGGACCATGAACTCAAGGGCACCGGCGGTGAGCCATGAGTCGACCACGCAAATCTGGGGGCCGTCCTCGTACTGGGCGCGCAGGGTGCGCGCGGCCTGCTCGGCGCTTCTGAAGGTGCCCGACAGGCGCGAGGAGATCGTAAGGCACACGACATCGTCTCCCGCCTCGAGGTGGGGGCGAAGAGCGCGCCTGAAGGCGGAGGGCCGCACGGCCTCCGACGTGACGAGGTGGCTCCTCCAGAAGAGATCCGCGTAGTCGCCGGTCTCCCCCACGAAGCCCTCGGCGTGGCGCACGCCGTCGGCGACGTAGGACATGGGAACGATGTCGACGCCAAGCTCACGTGCCTCGTCGCGCGTGAGGCCGCAGGTCGAGTCTGTCACGAGCGCGAGCATAGGCGATCTCCCCCCATCGCGCGGAGCCGCTCGTAGCGACGCTCCACGAGCTCCTGGGGGTCAAGACCCGCCAGGTCATCGAGGCAGCGGTCGATCTCGCGGAAGAGGTCGTGGGCGACCTCTGCTGCGGAGAGGCCCCCGTCGGGGACGATTGCGTCCACGAGGGCGAGTTCCTTGAGGTCGGGGGCCGTGAGGCGCAGGGCACGAGCCGCCTCGGGGGCCCGGCCCGCCTTTTTCCACAGAATCGTGGCGCAGGCCTCGGGGCTCACGACGGAGTACGCTGCGCTCCCGAGCATGAGCACCCGGTCGGCCACGGCGAGCGCGAGCGCGCCGCCGCTGCCTCCCTCGCCCACGATCGCGCTTACCACGGGCACACGCAGCCCCGACAGGGCCACGAGGTTGGCGGCGATGGCCTCGCCCTGGCCGCGCTGCTCGGCCTCGACGCCGCAGTAGGCCCCCGAGGTGTCCACGAGGCAGACCACGGGCCGGCCAAAGCGCTCCGCCTCGTGCATGAGGCGCAGCGCCTTGCGGTAGCCCTCCGGGTGAGCCATGCCAAAGTTGCGTCGCACGCGCTCCTTGGTGGAGCGGCCGCGCTCAAGCGCGATCACGGTGAGGACGCGGCCGGCTCTCCAGCCGATGCCCGCCACGACCGCGGCGTCATCGCCGTACAGGCGGTCGCCGTGCAGCTCGACGAAGCCGTCGAGGGAGCGCTCGAGAAGCTCGAGGGACGTGGGGCGATCGGTGGAGCGCGTCATCTTGACGATGTCGTAGGCGTCCGTCGCAGCCTCGCGCGCGCTGCGGCGGCGCTCGCGGCGGCGAGAGGGCTCCTCGCGTCCGAGCGCGTGGGGGGCATCGGTCCCCGGGACCACCCCCGCATGCAGCCTAAGCAGCTCGGCGAGAACAGCCGTGAGGTCCTGGCGCTCCACGATGAGATCACAGAAGCCATGCTCGAGCAGGTACTCCGAGCGCTGGAAGCCCGAGGGCAGGCGCTTGTGCGTGGTCTGCTCTATCACGCGCGGGCCGGCGAAGGCCACGAGGGCCCCCGGCTCGGCAAGGATGGCGTTGGCCTCCATGGCAAAGCTCGCGGTCACCCCGCCCGTGGTGGGGTCCGTGAGCACGACGAGGTAGGCGAGGCCCGCCTCGCGGTGGCGGCGCACGGCCGCGGAGACCTTGGCCATCTGCATGAGCGAGGTCGCGCCCTCCTGCATGCGCGCGCCGCCGGAGACGGTAAAGCCCACGACGGGCAGGCCGAGCTCGCAGGCACGCTCGAAGACGCGACAGACCTTCTCGCCCACGACCGAGCCCATGGACCCCATCATGAAGTCTGCGTCCATGAAGAACAGGGCGCAGGTCTGGCCCCCCACGAGGCCGCGCCCGCAGACGACGGCGTCGTTCTCGCCGGTCTTCTCGCGTGCCTGGTCGAGCTTTTGGGCGTAGCCCGGAAAGCCCAGGAAGTCCGTGGCGGCCAGCTCGGCGTCCCACTCCTCGAAGCTTCCCGCGTCGCAGGTCATCTCCATGCGACGGCGGCCCGAGACGCGCAGGTGATGGCCGCAGCGCGGGCACACGTCCAGATGGGCGCGCAGGTCGTCCTCGTCAATGATGCGCTTGCAGCCGGGGCACTTCACAAAGAGGTGGCGCTGCGGGAGCTCGACGGGTACGTCGGTGACGGGGCCCTCGAGCTCGTTGACGCTCTTGTCTCTCCTACGACTCATAGAGGTGCTCCATCAGGTTGGTGTGGTAGGCGCCCGCGACGAAGCGGGGGTTGGACAGGATGTCGAGCTGAAGCTCGCTATTCTCCTGCACCCCCTCGATCACGAGCTCGCCCAGGGCCGAGCGCATCTTGCGGATGGCCTCCTCACGCGTGGGCGAGCAGACGACGAGCTTGCCTAGGAGCGAGTCGTAGTAGGGCGGCACGACGACCCCCTGATAGAGGGCCGAGTCGAAGCGCGTCCAGGGGCCGTTGGGCACGTGCAGCATCGTGACCTCGCCGCAGGAGGGCAGAAAATCCGGCGTCTCGGCGTTGATGCGGCACTCGATGGCGTGGTTCGCTATGCGCACGTCGTCCTGCGAGAAGGGCAGGGGGCGTCCGGCTGCCACGCGCAGCTGCCACTTGACGAGGTCGATCCCGCTCACGAACTCCGTGACGGGATGCTCCACCTGCAGACGCGTGTTCATCTCCATGAAGTAGAAGCGCCCGTCGTCGGAGTAGAGGAACTCGATCGTGCCCACGCCCACGTAGCCCACCGCGCGGGCCAGGTCGCGGGCGGCGGTGGCCATGCGCTCGCGCACGTCGTCGTGACCGTCCAGGCAGGGTGCCGGGCTTTCCTCGAGGAGCTTCTGGTTGCGCCGTTGCGCGGAGCACTCGCGCTCGCCGAGCGAGACCACGTTGCCCTGGGAGTCGGCGATGACCTGCACCTCAACGTGATGGGCGGGCGAGACGAACTTCTCCAGGTAGCACTCGCCGTCCCCAAAGGCCGCAGCCGCCTCCGCGCGGGCCTCGTTGAAGGCTGCGACGGCCGCCTCGGGGGCGTCGACCCGACGGATGCCGCGCCCGCCGCCGCCCGAGCGTGCCTTGATGAGCACGGGGCACCCGATGCGCGCGGCCTCGGCCGTGGCTTGGTCGGGGCCGGAGAGCAAATCGCAGCCGGGGACCACGGCTACGCCCGCCTCGCGCGCGCACCTGCGGGCCGCGTCCTTGTCGCCCATGCGCTCGATGACCTCGGGAGACGGGCCCACGAAGACGAGGCCGCACCGGCCACACTCGCGCGCGAAGCCCGCGTTCTCCGAGAAGAACCCGTAGCCGGGATGGACGGCCTTGGCGCCGGACTCGACCGCGCACGTGAGGATTGCGTCCTCGTTCAGATAGCTTTCCTGGGGGCGCGGTCCCCCGATGCAGTACGCCTCGTCGGCGAGGGCCACGTGCAGGGCCTCGGCGTCGGCGGTCGAGAAGACCGCGACGGTCTTGACGCCCATCTCCTTGCAGGCGCGAATCACGCGCACGGCGACCTCGCCGCGGTTGGCTATGAGGATCTTGTCGAACATCGCCTCAGCGCCCCTCTTCGGCCACGAGCGCAAACGACATCTGCGCCACGCAGCACAGCTCGTCGCCCACGCGCGCCTCGCCCGAGGCAAAGCGGAAGGGGCCACGTGCGCGCGTGAGCCGGCAGGTGAGCTCCACGACGTCGCCGGGGTGCACCGGGTGCTTGAAGCGAACCTTGTCGAGGCTCGTGTAGTAGGGCGTCGCCCCGCGTGCGGCGGGGTCGGAGGCCATAAGCACGCAGCAGTTCTGGGCCAGCATCTCGCAGAGCATGACGCCGGGCACCACGGGGTTACCCGGGAAGTGGCCCTGAACGAAGAACTCGTCACCCGTAATGGCAAGGCGTCCGCGTGCCTCGTCGCCCACCACCTCGGACTCGTCGAGCAGAAGCATCGGCGCGCGGTGAGGAAGCAGCCCCTCCAGCTCAGAACGGTTCATGGGCACCTCCTAGTAGAGCTTCATGAGGCAGCAGCCGTACTCGACGAGCTGCCCGTCCTTGACGCAGATGTCCACGACCTCGCCGTCGGCCTCCGCGGTGACCTCGTTCATGACCTTCATGGCCTCGATGACGCAGAGCGTCTCGCCCTTCTTCACCTGAGAGCCCACGTGCACGAAGGGCTCCGAGCCCACCGAGGGCGACGCGTAGAACACCCCGACCATGGGCGCGCTCACCACGGTGGCACGCGTCAGGTCGAGCGGGTCGTCGTCGGACGGCGCGGGGACGTCGGCGGCTGACGGGGCAGGCGCGGGCGCGGCAGGGATCACGGGAGCGGACGGGACCGGCTGCGCGAGCGGCGGGGCGGCCACGACGGCACGCTCGCGCTCGAGCTCGACGACGGTACCGTCCGCTTCCTCGACGCGCACGCGGACGAGCCCGCGCTCCTCCATGACGGCGGCCATCTCAGATATCTTGCGCGTATCCATGCGCCTTACCTTTCCCTATAGGCGCGCAGCGCGAGCGCCGCGTTGTGTCCTCCAAAGCCGAGGCTGGTCGAGAGGGCCCACGTGAGCTCGCAGCGCACGGCCTCGTTGGGCGTGTAGTCGAGGTCGCAGGCGGGGTCGGGGGTGGCGTAGCCGATGGTCGGCGGCACGACGCCCTCCTCGAGGGCGCGAGCGCAGACCAGGACCTCCACCGCACCGGTCGCGCCAATCATGTGCCCCGTCATGGACTTGGTGGACGAGACGTGCGCGGCGCGGGCGGCCTTCTCGCCCAGGGCGCGCTTGAGGCCGAGGGTCTCAGAGGCGTCGTTGAGCTTGGTCGAGGTACCGTGGGCGTTGACGTAGAGCCCCTCGTCAGGACGGACGCCGCCCTCCTCCACGGCCAGGCGAATCGCGCGGGCGATGCCGGCGGCCTCGGGGTCGGGGCTCGTAACGTGGTAGGCGTCGGCCGTGTTGCCGTAGCCCACGACCTCGGCGTAGACGTGCGCGCCGCGAGCGCGGGCGTGCTCCAGATCCTCGAGCACGAGGATGCAGGCACCCTCCCCCATGACGAAGCCGTCGCGCCCGGCGTCGAAGGGGCGGCACGCGGTCGCGGGGTCGGGGTTGGTGCTGAGCGCCCGGCAGCTCGTGAAACCCGCGATGGACTCGGGGATAATCGCGGCCTCGGAGCCGCCGGCCAGGATCGCGTCGGCATAGCCGCCCTTGATCGCTCGGAAGGCCTCGCCCACCGCATGGGCCGAGGTGGCGCAGGCGCTCACCACGGGCAGGGTGGGCCCCAGGGCCCGATGGCGGATGGAGACGCTGCCGGCGGCCATGTTCGAGATCATCATGGGGATCATGAACGGCGAGGCCCTCCGGGGGCCGCGCTCGGCGATGGTGTGGACGTTGTCGACGAGGGTCGTCATGCCACCGGTGCCCGAGCCCACGTAGACGCCCAGCCGCTCGTGGTCGATCGCGTCCGCGGCGTCCAATCCGGAGTCGGCCATGGCCTCGTCCGAGGCGACGAGGACGTACTGCACGAACAGGTCCTCGTGAGCCGCCTCGACCTTGCCGAGAAGCCCCGCGCCGTCGAAGCCCTTGACCTCAGCGGCCACGCTGACCTTGAACCCCATGGTGTCAAAGCGCGTCAGGGGGCCTATGCCGCTGACGCCAGCCACCAGAGACGCCCAGGTCTCTTGCGCGGTGTTGCCCACGGGGGTGACGGTGCCCATGCCGGTGATCGCGACCCTGTGTTCCATCTCATGCTCCCAACCGCCCGCGAGTCGCCCCGCGGGCCTTGCTACATGTCCATGCCGCCGTCGACGCGGATGACCTCTCCGGTGACGTAGGAGGCCCGCTCGCTCACGAGAAAGCGAACGAGCGCGGCGATTTCATCGGGACGCGCCATGCGCCCGAGGGGAATCTGCGCGTCGTAGGACGCGCGCACCTCCTCAGAGAGGACGGCCGTCATGTCGGTCTGGACAAAGCCGGGCGCCACGGCGTTCACGGTGACGCCGCGCGGCGCGAGCTCGCGCGCCACGGACTTGGTGAGGCCGAGGAGACCCGCCTTGGAGGCGGCGTAGTTGGCCTGGCCCGCGTTGCCCATGAGCCCCACGACCGAGCTCACGCTTACGATGCGGCCGGCGCGCTGGCGCATGAGGGGGCGCGCGACGGCGCGCATCATGTGGAAGGCCCCCGTCAGGTTCACGTCGAGCACGCGCGAGAAATCCTCGTCTGACATGCGCACGACGAGGCCGTCTCGCGTGATGCCCGCGTTGTTGACGAGCGCCCAGATGCTGCCGAAGTCGGCGAGGACCTCCTCCGCGCAGGCCCTGGTCGCGGAAGCGTCGGACACGTCGCAGCGGTAGGCGCGCGCCGTGGCCCCGGCGCGGCGCACAGCCTCGAGCGCCTCCTCGGCGGCCTCCGCGTTGCCCGCGAAGACCAGGGCGACGTCCATGCCGTCGGCGGCCAGGCCCTCCGCGATCGCGCGCCCGATGCCACGCGAGGCGCCGGTGACAAGCGCAACCCTGCGCTCGGCGTCGCGCTCGAGCGCCCCGGTCCTCTCGGTCATGACCGCTCCCCTCCGCTCGCGAAGAGCTCCGCCAGCACGGCCTCGAGCTGGTGCGCGTCCTCACAGGGAAGCGCCGTGGCGCCGGGCAGCGTGCGTCGCACGAGCCCCGTTAGGGTCGCGCCGGGGCCCACCTCCACGAAGGTGTCCACGCCGCGCGCGCGGCAGAGCTCCAGCGTGCGCACCCATTGGACGGGACGGGCCACCTGACGCGCGAGAAGGCGCGCGCGGGCGCCGGCGTCGTCCGGGTAGGGCTCGGCGGTCGCGTTGGCGATGACCTCCACGCGCGGGGCGCCCGGCGCGTGGCCCTGGGCAAGGTAGGCGGCGAGCCCCTCGGAGGCCTCCTGCATGAGGGGGCTGTGGAAGGCCCCCGAGACGGCGAGGCGCATCGAGCGGCCGCGCGCGGCGCGCACGAGCTCGTCGAGGCGCGCCAGGGCGTCCGGCAGGCCCGCGACGACGGTCTGCCGCGGGCTGTTGTAGTTCACGGGCCAGGCGTCGCCCGCCTGGGCGGCCAGGCGCTCGACCTCGGAGGCCCCGAGCTTGAGCACGGCGCGCATCTGCCCGGGGCGCCTCTGGGAGGCGTCATCCATGAGACGGGCGCGCCGACACGCGAGCGAGAAGCCCTCCTCGTCCGAGAAGGCTCCGGCGAAGGTGAGGGCGGCGACCTCGCCGAGCGAGAACCCGGCCAGGAGGTCGGGTTGCACGCCGTGCGCAGCGAGCGCGCGGGCGCAGGCGAGATCAGCCGCGAAGACGCACGGCTGGGTGTTGACGGTCTGCGCGAGCTGCTCCGCGGTGCCGGAGAGGCACTGCGCGCTCGTGCCGGGGCGCACGGCGTCGGCCATCTCGAAGACGGCGCGGGCAGCGGGCTCGCCTGCGACGAGGTCCGCGCACATGCCCGGGTGCTGGGCTCCCTGACCCGCGAAGAGAAGGGCTAGCTTACCCATGCGCCCGCCCCTTGGAGCACCAGCTCGGCACCGTTCACGAGGTCGTCCACGATCTCGCGGGCGCTCTGACGCTCGCGGACCATGCCGGCAATCTGGCCGCAGAGGAAGGACCCGTGCTCGTAGTCGCCCTCCTTAGCCGCCCGCCTGAGCGCGCCGGTGCCCAGGCCCTCGAGCTCGTGGGCCGAGACGCCAGAGGCCTCGAGGCGCGCGTACTCGTTGGAGAGCGGCGTCTTGAGGCAGCGCACCGGATGGCCGAGGCTGCGGCCCGTGGCCACCGTCGAGATGTCCTTGGCCGCGAGCACGCGCTCCTTGTACTCCTCGGAGACCGTGCACTCATCGGCCACCAGAAAGCGCGTTCCCACCTGGACGCCCACGGCCCCCAGCATGAGGGCGGCCGCGAAGCCGCGCCCGTCGGCGATGCCGCCCGCCGCGACGACGGGGATGCTCACCGCATCCACGACCTGCGGGATGAGCGCCATCGTGCTCGTCTCGCCAATGTGGCCGCCCGACTCAGTGCCCTCGGCCACCACGGCCGTGGCACCGGAGCGCTCCATGAGCCGCGCGAGGCCCACCGAGGCCACGACGGGGATGACCTTGATGTGCGCGGCCCGCCACGCCTTCAGGTACTGGGCGGGGTTGCCCGCACCCGTCACCACGACGGGCACCTGTTCGTCGATGACGACCTGGGCCACCTCGGCGGCGAACGGGCTCATGAGCATGACGTTCACGCCAAAGGGCCTGTCGGTGCGCACGCGAAGCTCGTGGATCTGCGCGCGCAGCCAGGCCGCGTCGGCGTTCATGGCGGCGATGATGCCCAGTCCTCCGGCCTCGGACACGGCGGCGGCCAGGCTCGCATCCGCAATCCAGGCCATGCCACCCTGAAAGACCGGCTTCTCGATGCCCAAGACGTCGCAGAGAGGGGTGCGCAGCATGGCTACTTCCCCAGGAGGGAGTCGACGAGCTCGACGCAGGCACCGATCGTGGTGGGATTGGACTCGGCGTCTATCTCCACGTTGAACTCGTCCTCGCATGCCATGACCACCTCGACGGTGGCCAGGCTGTCCAGGCCCACGTCGGAGAGCTTGGTCTTGGGGGTGAGCCTGACGTCGTCAAGACCGCCCTGCTCGCGAACGATTGCACAAATGCGGTCGAAGGTGCCCTGCTCTGCCATGGTCTTTCTCCTTCTTCAACGCCCCGCGGGGCGCGCCAATGGGTGTGGGTGGTTCTGCGCGGAGGGCTAACCCCAGCGCATGAGACATGCGCCGGTGTCGAGCCCGGCGCCAAAGCCGACAAGGGCCACGAGGTCGCCGGCGTGAAGCTCTCCGGCGCGGGCGAGGCGATCAAGGGCGAGGGGAATACACGCGCTCGAGACGTTGCCCGTCTGGGCGAGGGTGTGGGCGACGCGCTCGTCGCCAATGCCCAGACGGGAGACGGCCGCCGCTATGATGCGCTCGTTCGCCTGATGAAAGATGAAGCGGTCGACCTGGTCAATCGAGACGCCCGCGTCCTCGCACAGGTCCGCGACGGACGAGCAGATGGTAGCGACGCCGAACTTGAAGATGTGACGGCCCTCCATGCGCAGGGTGCTCGAGCGACGCTCGGTCTGGTCGAAGGGCGACGTGCCCGCAAGGCCCGGCACGTGAAGCGCCTCCGCGCAGGGCTCGGTCGCGAGGCGCAGGGCGAGCGGGTTGGATTCTCCGTCCGCGAGCACGGCCGCTGCGGCACCGTCGCCGAACAACACGCAGGTGGAGCGGTCCGACCAGTCCATGAGGCGACTCATCTTCTCGGCGGCCACGACCAGGACCCGACGGGCACGGCCGCGCGCGAACCAGCCGTCGGCCACGTCGAGCGCAAAGACGAAGCCCGCGCACGCCGCCGACACGTCAAAGGCCGGGCAGGTGGTCCCCAGGGACTGCGCGATCACGCAGGCCTGGGCGGGCATGAGGTGGTCCGCGCTCGTGGTGGAGCAGACGATGAGGTCGAGCTCCTCGGGGGACACGCCCGCGACCTCGAGGGCCGCGAAGCTCGCGTCACGAGCGAGGTCGTCCAGGGTCTCCGTCGTGCAGAGGCGACGGCTCGCGATGCCCGTGCGCGGACGAATCCATGCGTCCGACGTGTCGAGAAACGCCGAGAGCTCGTCGTTGGACACCGCGCGCTCCGGCAGGGCGGAGCCCGTCCCCAGAATCCTGAAGCCCATGGCTACAGCGTCTCCCTCTGCTCGGCGTAGAACTGCTCGAGGCGGCGAATGCCCCTGAGGAGCACGGCGCGCTCCTCTGGGCTCATGTCCTTTGCGATGGCCTCCGCCATCTTGCGGTGAAAGATGCTGTGGAGGCGAAAGGCCACCTCTCCCTCGTGCGTCAGGGTGACGTTCACACGGCGGGCGTCGCGCTTGGAGCGGCTCTTCTCGAGAAGGCCCTTGGTCACGAGGCGGTTTACCGCGGAGGTCGCCGAGGGAACGCGGATGCCTAGGGCGTGGGCGATCTGGCTCACGCTCACCGTGCGGTCAACGTGGAGGGTCCGCTCGCCCACCGCCTCGAGCAGGCGGCTCTCGCTCACGGTGATGTCGAGGCCGTGGCCGCGCGAGAGCATCTGGTGCTCGAGGTCCTCGATGGAGCCGTAGGTGAGGGCGAGGCGCTCGTTGAGCTCGCGCACGAACTCCTCGTCGAGCTCCGCCGAAGCGTCGTGCGACGAGGCGACGCGCGGGGAGGGCCCTGCGGCTCTCTGGCCCTTCTCGGCCTTCTCGTCTTGCTCGAACACCCTGCCCCTCCCCTCTGCTAATGTTAACTAGTCAATATCTTTCATTAGTTAGACTAACTAATTAATTTGACGAAGGCTAGTCCCATCACCGAAAGGAGGCCCATCATCATGAGACTTTCACAGGGGCCAGCCCCCCTGCCCCCCGTCGAGGTCGTAGATGAGGCCGCTTCGACGAACGGTGTGATGCGAGAGCGCGGGCTCGACGGAGCGCGTGCGGGTGCCGCACTCCTTGCGCGCAGGCAGACCCGGGGGCGCGGACGACGGGGACATCGATGGGCGTCGGGAGACGGCGGCCTCTATCTCTCCGTTCTGCTGCGACCCGACGTCGACTTCGCGCGTCTGTCCGGGCTCTCCGCCGCCTGCGGACTCGGCGTGCTCGAGGGACTCGAGGAGGCGGGCGCGGGCGGGCGCGACGAGGTCCTGCTCAAGTGGCCCAACGATCTGGTCGCGCGAGGGCGCAAGCTCGGCGGCATCCTCGTCGAGGCGTGGCGCGCGGACGGTACACCCTTCGCGGTCTGCGGGGTCGGCGTCAACGTGGCTGCGCCAAGTGCGGCTGACCTGACGCCGGGTGCCGACGAGCCACATGCGCTCGAGCCCATTGGCCTGGCCGAGATTGACTCAGAGCCACCCGCGCTCGAGTCTCTGGCCAAGCGGGTCCGTGACGGCATTTTTTGGCGGGTTGACGCGTGGGCGTGCGCCGCGCGCGAGCTGGCACCCGACGAGGGGCCGCTCGCGCCTCTGCTCGACGACTACCACGCCCGCCTCGCGCTTCTCGGCGGGCCGGTCGTGGCGCTGTCCCCCGCCGGCGAGCTTCTCGCCCAGGGCGTCTTCTCGCACGTGGACGCCTGGGGGTGCGCCGTCGTTGCCACGCCGAAGGGCCCGAGGCACCTCTCGGCGGAGGAGGCCTCCCTCAGACCCCTCGCGCCCTAGTCCCCGCGGGCCCGACTCCTCCCCCTCCCCCTCTCCCCTCCTCTCGAACGTGCGGCCGCAAAAGACAAGACTCCTCGACTGACAAAAACTCACGAGCCTGTGAGCTGAGAAAACGTCAGACGCTTTTGATTTATCGTTCCAACTTCGACTTTTGCGGCCGCACAAACCGAGGATGACTAGGGTCGAGGGCGACGCCCAGCGGCGTCCACGTCCACGGTAAAGGGACTGAACCGGCAGGGCGGGGCAGGCGCGCGGTGGACGGCCCGGTAGGAGGGTGAGCTCGGCAGAGGGCAGACCCCGCGAGCGGAGCGTGGGGGTGCCGAGGCCTCCACAGAAAAGGGCACCGACCCCCAAGGGGAGCCGGTGCCCGCAGTGAACATTAAGGCAGGAGGAAACGCTACTCCTCGCTGTCGGTCTCGCCCTCGGAATCCTCGGACTCCTGGCGTACGACCTGGGAGAGCAGATCGTCAAGGGAGCCAAGGTCCTCGTTTATGACCTCGGGAGTCCCGGACTCTTCGTCCTCCTCGGCACCGCCGATAAGCTCATCGTCCTCGAAGTGGTGCTTGGAGGGGGCCGCCGTGCCGAGCATGATGTCGGCATCCGCGTCAGGGGAGAAGACCATGTTCAAGAGCTGGGAGAGATCCTCGCTGTCCGCCTCGTCGTCATCAGGCTCCAGAATGTAGAGCAGGCCGCGGGCCTCGAGGCCGTCGCGGAGCTCCTCGATGGCCTTGGCACCGATCCCGTCGATGCGTAGCAGGTCATCCTCGGTCTTGCCAATGAGGTCGCCCACGGTCTCGATGCCCACCTCGCTGAACTTGTTGGTCCAGCGCTGCGAGACGCCGAGGTCGTCGAAGAGATAGAGCTTGGCGTCCTCGCTGGAGAGGGTGCGGCCGTTCTTGGAGTACACGCCGCCAAAGCCGTAGTCGTCGCCGACCCAGTCGAGCTGCTTGGGGAGCTGCTCCTCGATGCCCTTGAGGTCATCGGGCGCCCACTCGGGCAGGCCCTTGGCCAGAGGCGAGGTGGGACCGTCGATCTTGGTGCCGTGGTAGGTGGGTGCCACGTTGTGGTAGGCGGCAAGGCCGGTACCAGCGGGAATCTGCTTGCCCACGATGACGTTGGACTTGAGGTCGAGCAGGTGGTCGACGTCGCCCTCGATGGCGGCCTCGGTGAGGACGCCCGCCGTGCGGATGAACGACGCGCTGGAGAGCCAGGAGTCGATGGAGCTGGCCACCTTGAGCGTGCCCAGGATGACGGGCTCGGCCTCCGGCGGGGTTCCGCCGGCGAGCGCCACGTTGCGCACGGTCTCGGCGAAGACGTAGCGGTCGACGTACTGGCCCAGCAGGTACTGGGAGTCGCCGGGGTTGGTCACCTGGACGCGACGGAGCATCTGACGGGCGATGACCTCGATGTGCTTGTCGTTGAGCTCGACGCCCTGGGAGGTATAGACGTCCTTGACGGACTCCACGAACGTGTGCATCGTCGACTCGATGTCCGTGAGCTTGCGGAGCTTGCGAAAGTTGACGAAGCCGCGCGTGATCTGATCGCCCGCGCGAACCTCGACGCTGTCCTCGACGCCAGGCATGAAGCGGACGGACGCGGGGACGCGCCACTCCTCGATGATGCGGCTCGTGTCCTCGGTGTCGCAAATGCGCAGCAGGTACTCGGTCTGCTCGGGGATGACGCGCAAAAGGCCGCTCACCGGGGCGAGATCGGCCTCGCGGCCTAAGATCTTCTCGTTGACGTTGCCGACGACGTCGAACATGCGGGCGACCGTGGGGAGGCCCTGCGTGATGTCGTCCGCGCCCGCGACACCGCCGGAGTGAATGGTACGCATCGTGAGCTGGGTGCCCGGCTCGCCGATAGACTGGGCGGCGATGATGCCCACCGCCGTGCCGATGTTGACCGGACGGCGCGTGGAGAGGTCCCAGCCGTAGCACTTCTGGCAGATGCCGTGCTTGGACTTGCAGGTGAGAAGGGCACGCAGCTGAATCGTCTTGAGCCCGTGGGCGACGAGTCGATCCAGGTCGTCCTTGGACTCGAGGTAGGTACCCCCGGCGATAAGGACCTCGCCCGTGACGGGGTCGACGATGTCGTTGAGGGCGCAGCGGCCCACGAGGTCGACGTCGACCTCGGTCTCGCCCGGCTTGACGAGCGCATAGGTGACGGCCTCGTCGGTGCCGCAGTCCTCCTCGCGCACAATGACGTCCTGGGCCACGTCGACGAGACGACGGGTCAGGTAGCCGGAGTCGGAGGTGTGCGACGCGGTGTCGACCAGACCCTTGCGGGCGCCGTAGGTGGAGATGAAGTACTCAAGCGGCTGCAGGCCCTCGCGGAAGTTGGCCTTGATGGGCAGGTCGATCGTGTCTCCGGACATGTCGGCCATGAGGCCGCGCATGCCTGCGAGCTGGCGCAGCTGCGTCTTGGAGCCACGGGCGCCGGAGTCGGCCATCATGTAGATGGGGTTGTCCTCGGCAAAGCCCGCGAGCATCTCGGTGCCCAGAAGGTCGGTGCACTCGGTCCAGGCGTTGACGACCTCGATGTGGCGCTCGCGCTCGGAGAGGAAGCCGTCCTCGTAATACTCATTGATCTCGTCGACGCGGCCCTGTGCCTCCTCGAGCAGCTGCGGCTTGTCGTCGGGGATGACGGCGTCCCACACGGAGACGGTCAGACCCGCGACGGTGGCGTAGTGGAAGCCGATCGCCTTGATGGCATCCAAGATGGGCTCGACCGCGGACGTGTCGTAGCGGTCGCAGCAGTCGTTGACCAGGGTGCCAATGTCGCTCTTCACCATCTTGTAGTTGATGAAGGGGTAGTCGGCAGGCAGGCACTGGCGGTTGAAGATGATGCGGCCGACCGTGGTCTCGAAGCGCGCGGCACCCTTGGTGACGTCGTAGTCCTCGGAGGTACCGCGGGCCGTGAGCACGCGAAAGATCTTGCGGTCGCCCTCGACGACGTTGGCATCTGCGGTGGACACGCGCACGATGACGCGCTCCTGCAGGCCGACCTCCTCCTTCATGTCAACGGCGAGCTGGGCGTCCTCGAAGTCGGAGAAGATTCGCATCTCCTCGCTCGGCTCGCCCTTCTCGGTCGTGAGGAAGTACACACCAAAGACCATGTCCTGGGACGGCACGGTCATGACCTTGCCGGACGCGGGGCTGCGCAGGTTGTTGGACGAGAGCATGAGGACGCGGGCCTCGGTCTGGGCCTGCGTGGACAGGGGCACGTGAACCGACATCTGATCGCCGTCGAAGTCGGCGTTGAAGGGGGCACACACGAGCGGGTGCAGGTGGATGGCCTTGCCCTCGACCAGGATCGGCTCGAAGGCCTGGATGGAGAGGCGGTGCAGGGTGGGGGCGCGATTGAGAAGCACCAGGCGGTCCTGGATGACCTCGTCGAGCACGTCCCACACGGCCGGCAGCTGCCGGTCGATCGCGCGCTTGGCGCCCTTGATGTTCTCGACCTTGCCCAGCTCGACGAGGCGGCGCATCACGAACGGCTTGAAGAGCTCAAGCGCCATCTGCGACGGAAGGCCGCACTGGTGGAGCTTGAGGTTCGGGTCGACCACGATGACCGAGCGACCGGAGTAGTCGACGCGCTTGCCCAGAAGGTTCTGGCGGAAGCGGCCCTGCTTGCCCTTGAGCGCCTCGGCGAGCGACTTCAGCGGGCGTCCGCCACGGCCGGTGACGGGACGTCCACGACGGCCGTTGTCAAAGAGGGCGTCGACGGACTCCTGGAGCATGCGCTTCTCGTTGTTGACGATGATCGCGGGAGCGTCCAGGTCGAGCAGACGCTTCAGGCGGTTGTTGCGGTTGATCACGCGGCGGTACAGGTCGTTCAGGTCGGACGCAGCAAAGCGGCCGCCGTCGAGCTGGACCATCGGGCGCAGGTCGGGGGGGATGACCGGCACGACGTCGAGAATCATGTTGGCCGGGTCGTTTCCGCCCTTGAGGAAGGCGTCGACGATCTCCAGGCGCTTGACGGCCTTCTCGCGCTTCTGCTTCTGGGACTCGTCGGAGGAGATGATGGCGCGCAGGGTCGTGGCCTCGGCCTCCAAGTCGATGCCGCGCAGGAGCTCACGCACGGCCTCGGCGCCCATGCCGCCCTTGAAGTAGATGCCGTAGTAGCGCCTGAGCTCCGAGAAGAGGCCATCGTCGGAGATGAGCTCGCGCTCCTCGAGCTGCATGAACTTCTCGTAGGCGTCACGACGCAGCGCCTTCTCCTCCTCGTACTCCTCCTCGAGGTCGGCGATGCCGGCGCGAATCTCGTCGGCGGAGAGGGGCTCGATGTCGCCGAACTCCCCCTCGGGAACCTCGCCCTGCTCCTTGAGGCGCTCGATCTGGTCGTCGCGCTCGGCGTCCAGCTCCTCGAGGTCGGCGGCAAGCTCCTCGCGCAGGTCGTCGGCATCGGCCTCGCGGGCCTCGGTGTCGACGCTCGTGATGATGTAGCTGGCGAAGTACAGGACCTTCTCGAGGTCCTTGCTCTTGATGTCGAGCAGGCGCGCGAGCGGGAAGCTCGCGGGGCTCTTGAAGTACCAGATGTGGCTCACGGGAGCGGCGAGCTCGATGTGGCCCATGCGCTCGCGGCGAACCTTGGCCGTCGTGACCTCCACGCCGCAGCGCTCGCAGACGATGCCGCGGAAGCGGATGCCCTTGTACTTGCCGCAGGCGCACTCCCAGTCCTTGACGGGCCCGAAGATCTTCTCGCAGAACAGACCGTCCTTCTCGGGCTTGAGGGTACGGTAGTTGATGGTCTCGGGCTTCTTGACCTCGCCGCACGACCAGCTGCGGATGCGGTCGGCGGAGGCCAGGGAGATCTTGATCGCGTCGAAATCAGTGGTGTCGAAATCTGCCACAGTCGCTACTCCTTATCGCTGTTCGCGTCGCCCACCAGGACGCTCTTGGCATCCCGGGGCCCGCGGGTGAGTCCGTCGACGAGCTCGGAGGAGACCGGCATGTCGGCGAAGACGTCCACGGCGCTCTCGGCCTCGGCCTGACTCTCCGGCGCCGGGTGCTCGGCGCGCTTCTTGTGGGAGATGGGCTCGATGTCCAGGGCGAGGGAGCGAATCTCCTTGACGAGGACCTTGAAGGACTCGGGAATGCCCGCGGAGGGCACGTTCTCGCCCTTGACGATCGACTCGTAGGTCTTCACGCGACCGTTGGTGTCGTCGGACTTGACCGTGAGGATCTCCTGGAGGACGTTGGCCGCGCCGTAGGCGTACAGGGCCCAGACCTCCATCTCGCCGAAGCGCTGGCCGCCGAACTGGGCCTTGCCGCCCAGGGGCTGCTGCGTGACGAGAGAGTACGGGCCGGTGGAGCGCGCGTGAATCTTGTCGTCGACCATGTGGCCGAGCTTCAGGATGTAGCTCGTTCCCACGGTGATGGGGCTCTTGAAGGCCTCGCCGGTGCGCCCGTCGAACAGGGTGGTCTTGCCGCGCTCGTTGAGCTGCGGCACGAACTCCGCGCGCACGTGCTTGCCGTACTCGAGCGTCGCCTTGTTCATGAGATTGATGTTGGTGCGGCGCAAAACCTCGGCGACGTCATCGTCGGTCGCTCCGTCGAAGACGGGCGTGGCCACGGTGACGGGACCGGGGACGTAGCGCTTGGAGTCGGCGTCCTCGTCGTCCCAGCCGTGGGCGGCGCCCCAGCCAAGATGGCACTCGAGGAGCTGGCCCACGTTCATGCGGGACGGGACGCCCAAGGGGTCGAGAAGGACGTCGACGGGCGTGCCGTCGGCCATGTAGGGCATGTCCTCGACCGGCAAGACGTTGCAGACGACGCCCTTGTTGCCGTGACGACCGGAGATCTTGTCGCCCTGCTGGATCTTGCGGCGCTGGGCCACAAAGACGCGGACGAGCTCGTTGACTCCGGGCGGCAGGTCATCGCCGGCCTCTCGGCTGAAGCGAATCACGTCGACAACGCGGCCGTAGGCGCCGTGCGGCATCTTGAGGGAGGTGTCGCGCACGTCGTGGGCCTTGGCGCCAAAGATGGCGCGCAGCAGACGCTCCTCGGCCGTAAGGGCCGTCTCGCCCTTGGGCGTGACCTTGCCGACGAGGATGTCACCGGGGCCGACCTCGGCGCCGATGCGGATGATGCCGTCATCGTCGAGGTTGGCGAGCATGTCCTCGGAGAGGTTCGGGATCTCGCGGGTGATCTCCTCGGGACCGAGCTTGGTGTCGCGAGCGTCGATCTCGTGACGGGAGATGTTGACCGAGGTCAGAAGGTCGTCTTGCACCACGCGCTCGGAGACGACGATGCCGTCCTCGTAGTTGAAGCCCTCCCAGGGCATGTAGGCCACGGTGAGGTTGGCACCCAGGGCCAGCTCGGCGTGATCGATCGAGGTGCCGTCGGCGAGCGACTGGCCAGCCTCGACCTTATCGCCGGCGTGGACCGTCGGGCGGTGGTTGATGCAGGTCGACTGATTGGAGCGCTCGTACTTGGGCAGGTCGAAGCGCTCGGAGCCATGCTCCTCGGAGTAGACGGTCACGTGTGCGGCATCGACCTCGGAGACGGTACCCGCGTGCGCGGCGCAGATGAGCTCGCCGGAGTCGAGCGCGGCGCGCTCCTCCATGCCCGTGCCCACGTACGGGGCGTGCGCGCGAATCAGGGGCACGGCCTGGCGCTGCATGTTGGCGCCCATGAGGGTGCGCTTGGCGTCATCGTGCTCGAGGAACGGGATGAGGTTCGCGGCCACCGAGAGCATCTGGCGCGGCGAGACATCCATGTAGTCGACGTCTTTGACGCTGACCTGGGCGGGCGCGCCAAAGGAGCCGTCGAAGTCGCGGGTGCGGGCGATGACGCGGTCGGGGTTGGTGACGTTACCCTTGGCATCGACCTCGATAAACTGGCGAGTCTTGGGGTCGAACGGAGTGTCGGCGGGAGCGATGTGGTGCGACTCCTCCTCGTCGGCCGTCATCCAGTCGATCGTGTCGGTGACCCTGCCGTCCTCGACGCGACGGTACGGTGCCTCGATGAAGCCATAGGAGTTGACGTGCGCATAGAGCGCGAGCGAGCCGATGAGACCGATGTTGGGGCCCTCAGGCGTCTCGATCGGGCACATGCGCGAGTAGTGCGAATTGTGGACGTCGCGGACGGCCGTGGGCACGTTGGTGCGGCGGCTCGAGCCGGACTTGTGGCCCGCCAGGCCGCCCGGGCCCAGGGCCGAGAGGCGACGCTTGTGGGTGAGACCGTCAAGGGGGTTGGACTGGCCCATGAACTGGGACAGCTGAGAGGAGCCAAAGAACTCCTTGATGGCCGCCACGACCGGGCGGATGTTGATGAGCGACTGCGGCGTGATGTCATCGGCGTCCTGCGAGGCCATGCGCTCGCGCACGACGCGCTCCATGCGGCTCATGCCGATGCGGAACTGGTTCTGGACGAGCTCGCCGACGGTGCGGACGCGACGGTTGCCAAAGTGGTCGATGTCGTCGAGGCGCTTGGACTCGTCGCCGTTGTGCAGGGCCAGGAGGTAGCGCAGGGCCTCCACGATGTCCTCCTGAGTGAGGACCTTCTGCGTGGGCTCGAGGTCGAGCCCGAGCTTCTTGTTGACCTTGTAGCGACCGACCTTGGCGAGGTCGTAGCGCTGCGCGTTGAAGTAGAGACCGTCGAGAAGCGAGCGGGCGGAGTCGACCGTGGGGGGCTCGCCGGGGCGCTGGCGACGGTAGATCTCCAGCAGGGAGTCCTCGCGGGTGGTGGCGGTGTCGCGCTCGAGGGTGTTGCGCACCACGTCGGAGTCGCCCAGAAGCGAGAGGAGCTCGTCGTCGGTCTCGGCGATGCCCAGGGCGCGCAGGAACATGGTCGCGGACTGGCGGCGCTTGCGGTCAATGGAGACCACCAGGTGGCCGCGCTTGTCGACCTCGAACTCGAGCCACGCGCCGCGCGCGGGGATGAACTGGGCCCGATGGACGCGCACGCCGTTGTCGATCTCGGACGAGAAGTACACGCCCGGGGAACGCACGAGCTGGGACACCACGACGCGCTCGGTGCCGTTGATGACGAAGGTGCCGCGGTCGGTCATGAGCGGGAAGTCGCCCATGAAGACGAGCTGCTCCTTGATCTCGCCCGTCTCGAGGTTGGCGAAGCGCACGTCAACGAAGAGGGGCGCCTGATAGGAGATGTCCTTGGCGCGGCACTCCGCGACCGTGTGGGCGGGGTCACCAAACTGATGGTCGCCAAAGACGACCTGCATGGTGTGAGCATTGTTCTCGATCGGAGAGAACTCGGAGAAGGACTCAGCGAGCCCCTCGCCCATGAAGTGCTCGAACGACTCCCTCTGAACGGAGATGAGATTTGGCAGTTCCATAGCCGGAGCAATCTTGCTAAAGGTCTTGCGTCCGGTCATGCCTTGTGGTTTCGTAAAAGAGGTCTTCTTCGCGGTAGACACCAGGCTTTTCCTCCTTCAAAAGGGTGGAAGGTGGTAATTGTCGCAACCTAATAATCTACCGAAAGCCCTCGCGAGGGTCAATGAAAAGCCTTGACTTGCACCCTCTCTTCGATTAGCTTTTTGGGCTTGACCCATCTGAGCTGCGGAATCGTTATTCTCACGTGCTCCGAATATGGCGGTTCTGTGAGTGGCGGGGTAGGCATCACGATGCGTTCCCGCCGTTGAGGCATGAGCTCACACGCAGGGGCCTAGAGGTGAGGCGAGCCGCGAGACCCCTCGATGGCAGAGATGGCGTCCGCGTTGGCCTGCTCGGTGACGTTGAGCTGATTGATCAGCCCGTCGAACTCCTCGGGAGTGTACGTCTGGCGGTACCAGGTCTTCTCGTCGAAGTACGTCTGGAGGGTGAAGGCGGGGGGAGCGCCTGCCGTGACGGGCGTAAGTCTCATTGCGGGCCAGCCAGAGCTCATCGGTCGAGAGCTTCTCGAGCCCCGCGCTCGAGTAAATGCGCGCGTTGCTCTGGGCGAGCAGACAGTCGTCCGTCGAGGATGCGTCAGAGTCCTTGTCGGCGTCGGACGAGTCCTCGTCCGTTGGCGGGGCGGCCTCCTCCGTCTGGTCCGGGGTCGTCTCGGAGGTCTTCTGCGCCGGCTCGGCAGTCGTCGACGCGGGCTCGCTCGAGGTGCTCAGGGACACAAAGACGGCCACCAAGACCACCTGCGCCCCTCGATGCGCGCGGGAATCCGGGGCTGGGGCACGTCTACGATGCGCTTGCGCAGGAACGGGGCCCTGTGGCAGACTGCGGGGACCGTGCACGTGCCACAGCGCGGGATTCGTGAGCGCGCTGAGAAGAACGCCGCGGGCCGCCGCGCAAAAAGGGGCCGGGCCCAAAGGCCCGACCCCCACAAGATCCGTGCGCGAAACCCGAGTAACGAGAAGTTACTTGAGGGTGACGGAGGCGCCGGCCTCCTCGAGCTGCTTCTTGGCGGCCTCGGCGTCCTCCTTCTTGGCGCCCTCGAGGACGGCCTTGGGGGCGCTCTCGACGACATCCTTGGCCTCCTTGAGGCCGAGGCTGGTCAGCGAGCGAACGACCTTGATGACGGCGATCTTGTTGTCGCCGAAGGACTCGAGGACCACGTCAAAATTGGTCTTCTCCTCCTCCTCTTCGGCAGCGGCGGCCGGGGCAGCAGCGGCAACGGCGACGGGGGCGGCAGCGGAGACGCCAAAGACGTCCTCCAGCTCGTGGACGAGCTCGGAGAGCTCAAGGGCGGGCATCTCCTTGAGGGCCTCGACGATCTCTTCCTTGGTGACAGCCATGTCAATTCTCCTTCTGTAGCGGGCGCGGGCGCGCCCGGGTCATATGGGGTGGTACGACGTGCGACGTGCGTGCCTAGGCGGCGTTCTTCTGGTCGGCGACGGCCTGAAGGGCCGTTGCGAGGCCTCGGGCGGGACCGGCGCAGACCTGGGCGATGCCGGACAGCGGGCTGCCGATGACGTAGACGAGCTTGGCCAGGAGCTCCTCGCGGGAGGGCAGGTCAGCATAGGCCTGGGCGTTCTCGGCGGAGAGGGCCTTGCCGTCAGCGATGCCGCCGACAAAGGCCATCTTCTTGAGCTTCTCGGACTGTTCCTTGATCACCTTGGCGGCGTCGACGGGATCCTTCTCGTAGAAGACGTAGGCGCAGGTACCGGACAGCTGCTCGTCGATCTGGGGCATCTCGGCGTTCTTGAGGGCGATCTTGACGATGTTGTTCTTGTACACCTTCATGTGGGCGCCTGCAGCCGTCAGCGCGCGACGGACCTCCTGAGTCTCCTTGACGGAGAGCCCCTGGTAATCCACGACGAAGACGCCCTTGGAGGCCTCGAGGGAGACGGCGACCTTGTCGAGCATGGCTTGGTTGGACTGGGATGGCATGGTTAGTACACCTCCTTGATTGCAATCGGGCACGAACCGCCAACGCGGGCGGGCCCTTCACAGGAAAGGCCCCGCTTTGCAACCAAAGCGGGGCCTTCAGAATGCAATCTCTGAGACCACCTCGGCAGGCAGGTTTCCCCTTTGAGCCTTTCGGCACCGGCTGTCTTTGGCAGCGGACGTGCGACGTACGAAACGGCGAGACGGTCATCTCGCGCAGGCCACATTGTGGCACGCCGCGAGACCCTCGTCAAGCTGGCGAGAAAGACGCGAGAGGAGCTAGTCCTCCATGAAGTCGCGCGTCTTGGAGGAGTCGACCTTGACGCCCGTGCCCATCGTGCTGGAGACGACGATGGACTTGACGTACTTGCCCTTGGCGCTCGACGGCTTCACGCGCAGGAGCTCGGTGAGCAGGGCGGCGTAGTTCTCGACGAGCTGGGAGAGCTCGAAGGAGGCCTTACCCATGGGCACGTGGCAGATGCCATAGCGGTCAGCGCGGTACTCCACGCGACCGGCCTTGAGCTCCTCGACCATCTTGGTGACGTCCATGGTAACCGTGCCGAGCTTGGGGTTGGGCATGAGGCCGCGGGGACCGAGAATCTTGCCGAGCCGTCCGACCTTGCCCATCATGTTGGGCGTGGCGATCGCGGCGTCGAAGTCGAGGTTGCCGGCCTGGATCTGGGCGACGAGGTCATCGGAGCCCACGATGTCGGCGCCAGCGGCCTCGGCCTCGCGTGCCTTCTCGCCCTCGGCGAAGACGGCGACGCGCACGGTCTTGCCCGTGCCATGGGGAAGCGAGATGGAGCCGCGGATGTTCTGGTCCGCCTTGCGGGTGTCGACGCCCAGGCGGATGGCCACCTCGACGGTCTCGTCGAACTTGGCCGAGGAGAGCTCCTTGACCAGACCCATGGCCTCCTTGGGGGTGTAGAGCTTGGACTGCTCGACCTTCTTGGTCGCGGCCCGGTAGTTCTTTCCGTGCTTTGCCATGTTGCTACCTCCTGTGGTCAGCGGGCGTGCTGCCCTCCCACATCTTGGCGGGCGAAGGCCCGCGTCCTGAAAGGAATGCCCCGAGGGGCGTCGTGCTCGAGCGCGCCGACTACTCGGCGATGGTCACGCCCATGGAGCGGGCGGTACCGGCGACGATCTTCTTGGCAGCGTCGATGTCGTTGGCGTTGAGGTCCGGCATCTTGATCTCGGCGATCTTGGTGAGCTGCTCGTCGGTCAGCTGGCCGACCTTGTCGCGCTGGGGAACGCCGGAGCCACCCTTGAGACCGAGCTCCTTCTTGATGAGCTGGGCCGCGGGGGGCGTCTTGCAGATGAAGTCGAAGGTGCGGTCCTCGTAGACCGTGATCTCGACCGGGATGATGTCGCCTTGCTTGTCTGCCGTGGCGGAGTTGAACGCCTGGCAGAACTGCATGATGTTGACCTGGGCAGCGCCGAGGGCGGGGCCGACGGGAGGAGCCGGGTTGGCGGCGCCAGCCGGAATCTGAAGCTTGATGAAGTGCGTGACCTTCTTCTTGGCCATGATGTCCCTCCTGGGGAGTCGAGCGGAAAACCTACTATCAGTGTCGCTGCGCCCGAGAAGCAATCCTCACCGATACCGGGCGCGCGGAAACCCCTAGCTTATGGCCGTCACCTGGTCGAGCGTGAGCTCGACGGGAGTCTCGCGGCCAAAGATCATGAGCATGACCTTGACCTTGCCGGACTCGGCCATGACCTCCGAGATCTGGCCGTCGAAGTCCGCCAGAGGGCCCGAGAGCACCTTGACGGACTGGCCCACCTCGAGGTTGGTGGCGGTACGCTTGGGCACCACGACGCTGTCCCCGCGCGCACCCGTGCGGCGCATGATCTTGTTGAACTCCTCGCGGCGCAGCGGCGTGGGCTTGCCGTCCAGCCCCACGAAGCCCGTGACGCCGGGCGTGTTGCGCACGACGGCCCAGGTGTTGTCATCGACCTCCATGCGCACGAGGACGTAGCTCGGGAAGACCTTTGACTCCTTGGTCTCGCGCTTGCCGCCGTCCTTGATCTCCGTGACCTCCTCGGTCGGAATCTGGATGTCCACGACCTTGTCCTCGAGGCCGTAGATCTCGATGCGGTGCTCGAGGTCGGCCTTGACCTTGTTCTCGTAGCCCGAGTAGGTGTGAATCACATACCAGCGCTTAGCCATCTCTACCCTCTCAGACTCGTGAAGCCGACAAGTGCGGCCACGATACCGGAATCGACCAACCAGAGAAGCACCCCAAAGACGACCAGCATGATGATGATCGCAATCGAGTAGGTCTTGAGCTCGTCGCGAGAGGGCCATACGACCCGGCGCATCTCGGAGCGCACGTCGCCTAGATAGGTGCGGAAGCGACGAAGGAGGCCTGGCTTCTTGTCGGGCTTCTTGTCGGGCTTCTTCTCCGTCTTGGCGGGAGCCTTGGCAGGGACCTTCTTGCTCCCCTGAGTCTCAGGCACCGAAGCAGCCTGAGCGGCCTCGACCCGGGCGCGCTCTTCGGCACGTGCCTTGCGGGCGCTTCTCTTGCTACGGTCCTTGTTCGCCATCCCTCGACTCCCTCAAAGTGTGCCTTACATAGAAACCGGCTAACCCCGAGGGGAAAGCCGGTGGTGAAGTCTGGCAGGCCAGGAAGGATTCGAACCCTCAACAAACGGTTTTGGAGACCGCCGCTCTACCATTGGAGCTACTGGCCTGTGATGAAAGCCCACCCGTTTAGCGGGTCTCCCGGTGAAGTGTGTGCTTGTGGCACCACGGGCAGTACTTCTTCAACTCCATGCGATCGGGGTTGTTGGACTTGTTCTTATCCGTGGTGTAGTTGCGACGCTTGCACTCGGTGCATGCGAGGGTAACCAGAGTACGCATGAATCCTCCTGAACAACTTTTCGTTCGGTGGAAGGTCTCCCTCGAACGTGACGCGGTGGTATACGCTACCATCCCGTGGCCAAAGCTGTCAACCTCCCGTGTGTCCTGCACATCTTCTCACAAAAATACCAAAGAGACGGGCAAGAAAAAGGACCCGACGTCCCAAGGGCGCCGGGTCCGATGCTCGCTAAGAATCTAGCTAGTCGGTGATCGTGGAGACACGCCCGTCGCCGACGGTGTGGCCACCCTCGCGGATGGCGAACTTGAGGCCCTGCTCCATGGCGATGGCGTGGATGAGCTCGCAGGTGACCGTGATGTGGTCGCCCGGCATGGCCATCTCGACCTTGTTGCCGTTGGAGTCGGTGAGCTCGGTGATGTCGCCCGTGATGTCCGTGGTGCGGAAGTAGAACTGCGGACGATAGCCGGCAAAGAACGGGGTGTGACGGCCGCCCTCCTCCTTGGTCAGGACGTAGATCTCGCCGGTGAAGCACTTGTGGGGGTCGACCGAGCCGGGCTTGCAGAGAACCTGGCCGCGCTCGATGTCCTCGCGCTTGATGCCGCGCAGGAGGATGCCCACGTTGTCGCCGGCCTCGCAGAAGTCCATGGTCTTGCGGAACATCTCGATGCCCGTGGCCGTGGAGGTCTGCGTAGGCTTGATGCCCACAATCTCGACGGTCTCGTTGAGCTTGAGCTCGCCGCGCTCGACACGACCGGTGGCAACGGTGCCGCGGCCGGAGATGGTCATGACGTCCTCGATGGCCATCAGGAAGGGCTTGTCGTTGTCGCGCGGGGGCGTGGGGATGTAGGAGTCCACGGCGTGCATGAGCTCGATGATGGAGTCGACCCACTTCTGCTCGCCGTTGAGGGCACCCAGAGCGGAGCCGCGGATGATGGGGGTATCGTCTCCGGGGAAGCCGTACTCGGTGAGAAGGTCACGGGTCTCCATCTCGACGAGGTCAATAAGCTCCTCGTCGTCGACCATGTCACACTTGTTCAGGAAGACGATGATGTAGGGCACGCCGACCTGACGGGCGAGCAGGATGTGCTCGCGGGTCTGGGCCATGGGGCCGTCGGTGGCGGCGATGACCAGGATGGCACCGTCCATCTGGGCGGCACCGGAGATCATGTTCTTGATGTAGTCGGCGTGGCCCGGG
The DNA here is from genome assembly GCF_015277515.1 of Thermophilibacter immobilis. Taxonomy (NCBI): domain Bacteria; kingdom Bacillati; phylum Actinomycetota; class Coriobacteriia; order Coriobacteriales; family Atopobiaceae; genus Thermophilibacter; species Thermophilibacter immobilis. The sequence goes on from NZ_CP063767.1 coordinate 1,963,397, forward strand.
CAGTCGACGTGGGCGTAGTGGCGCTCCCAGGTCTCGTACTCGATGTGGGCGACGTTGATGGTAATGCCGCGCTGACGCTCCTCGGGGGCCTTGTCGATGTTCTCGAAGGCCGTGAAGTCTGCCTTGCAGCCGGGGGTCTCAGAGAGAACCTTGGTGATTGCGGCCGTCGTGGTGGTCTTGCCGTGGTCGACGTGACCAATCGTACCGATGTTTACGTGCGGCTTAGAACGATCGAACTTCTCCTTGGCCATTGCCATCCTCCTCCTGGAACCAACCTTTGCGGCCATTCCTTAGTACGTGCTTCTGCGTCCTTATACCAGGCGGCGCCGAGGCGCCGCCAAGAACTCTGGTACCGGTGACTGGATTCGAACCAGTGACATCGCGGGTATGAGCCGCGTGCTCTAACCAGCTGAGCTACACCGGCATGGTGTCGTTCGCCTGAATCTGGAATGGAGCCCGCGACCGGATTTGAACCGGTGACCTCTTCGTTACCAACGAAGTGCTCTACCGACTGAGCTACACGGGCGGATGGTGGGGATGCTTGGACTCGAACCAAGGAACCCAGAGGGAGCGGATTTACAGTCCGCCGCAGTTGCCGCTGTGCCACATCCCCATTCCGTTTTCAGACACCCGCGAGACACTGACCCCCTCGCAAGCGGTGAAAAGATTACGACGGCGCAAAAAACTTGTCAACGTATACCTCCCACCCGGGCGTATCTACACCACGATTCTCACACGCGCGCAGGTAGACGGTAGGTGCCACGGCATACGAGAAACACCTGGCAAGCAGGGTGCGCTCCTGCGAATCGCAGGCCCCCTAAGACGGCACCCCATCGGGTGGGAGGGGCGCCACGATAACGTCGTAGCGCACGGACTTTCCGCGAATCACGTAGCTCGGGCGCCGCCCGGCCAGAGGCTCCCCCTTGGCCGGGCGCTTTATGACGACCTTGCGCGGAACTGCCGCACAGGCGGCGGCCAGAAGGCCCTCCTGATCGGCGCAGGGGGCCTCGAGCTGGTGGAGCAGCTGGAACTTCTTCTTCACCGCCGCGCTCTTGCGGCGGGCGGGAAACATCGGATCGAGGTAGACCACGTCGGGAGGCTCCGGAAGGCTCGCGAGGACCTGGAGGCCGTCGCCTTGAACAAGATGCATGCGCGCGACGGGACCCGCGAGCGTGTCCACGCGCTCCGCACGGTCTAAGGCGTCGGCGAGCAGGGCGAAGATGGTGGGATCTCGCTCGACGAGCGTCACCTCGAAGCCCGCCGTCGCGAGCAGCAGCGCGTCTTCGCCCAGACCTGCCGTGGCGTCCACCGCCGTGGGCGCTTCCTTGATTGACGTTCCCCTGATCTTGGCCGCACGCACCAGGAGCTCGCGGGCGAGCCGGTCGGGCCGCAGGCGGGGCAGCATCCGCGTAAGGTCAGCTCGCAGCTCATGGCCGTCCGCGGCCACAAGCGTGAGCCCCTCGGGGTCGCGGCGCAGGCGGGGGGAGGCGACGTCAACGCTTCTCTGCACGGGACTCCTCCGCCTCCCTCGGGCTCATGTGCCTTTGCATTCTCGTCTTTGTAGGCAAACTTTGTACAAAGTTTGTCACTCGAGCGCCTGGGTGACAAAGTAGTGACACAGTTTTTTTGTACCTACAGAAATTCTTTGTAGGTACGTACGAAAAAGAGCGGCACTTCCAGCGCTCGACAAAGAGGCCGCGGGGCAGCGCCCCACGGCCTCCCACGTTCTCTGGAGCCGGCAGAGGGAGTCGAACCCCCAACCCACGGTTTACAAAACCGTTGCTCTGCCATTGAGCCATGCCGGCGACGCCGTCCATGATAGCGTGTCCCCGCTCCCCGCGCTACCTGCCAAGAAGCCGCCAGAGCCTCTCGCGCTGCGCGGGGTCTATGCGGTCCTCGAGCGTGAGGCGAACCCGTCCCCGCTGCGCGCTGCGCGCGGCCTCGGACGCACCGACCTCGATCTCATGGACGAGAAGGGCGCTCGAGATGCAGGTCACCTCGCCGGGGCCAAACCCCACCGTCGAGCGAATCGCGCCATCAGAGGTCACGAGGGCCACCGCGCGGCCCGCTTGGCGTGCCTCGGTCACCAGGCGCTCGATGAGCTCGTCGGCGCTCTGGCCCACGTCCGAGAACATGAGGCGCACACCGGCGCTCGTCAGGACGGGGTGCTCCGGGTTGAGGTTGTTCGCCCCGTCGTAGACAATGACGGCCTCGTAGGAGCCGTGCGCGAAGGCAGCCACGTCAGAGACGAGCGCGCCGCGCGCGCGTACGAAGGGGTCGGTGTCCAGATTCTCCGGCACCGTGTGCGCATCGACGAGCTCCTCGTAGCGAGGCGTCTGGTGGATCACGTTGTAGCCGTCCACCACGAGCAGGCCCAGGGGGCTGCTCTTAGGCATCCCGCTCAGCCCCCAGCTCCACGCGGCGCAGCCACTCGTAGCATAGGACCGTCGTGGCCTGGGCCACGTTGAGCGACTCCACGCGTCCGCGCTGCGGAAGCCGACACGAGAAGTCGCACTTCTCGGCGACCAGGCGGGAGATTCCCTCGCCCTCCGAGCCCATGACCAGGGCGAGACGCCCGTCGAGTGGGGCGTGCCAGGCGTCCTCCCTGGCATGCTCGGTGGCGGCACAGGACCAGAACCCAGCGCCCTTGAGCTCGTCGAGGGCTCGTGCGAGGTTGGAGACCTGCGCTATGGGGAGGTGCATGACGGCCCCGGCTGACGTCTTGTAGGCGCCTATGCCCACCGAGGCCGACCGCGCCTTGGCCACCACGACGCCTGCCGCGCCCACGACCTCGGCCGTGCGCACGATCGCACCGAAGTTTCCCTGGTCGGTCACGTGGTCGAGCACGATGACAAGAGCATCACTCGAGCCGGCGGCCGCGATGACGTCAGTCAGCGTCGCGTAGACGAAGGGGCGAGTCCGCACAATGACACCCTGGTGGGCTCCATGGCTCGAGAGCGCATCGAGGCGTGGGCGGGCGACGCGCTCCACCGGGACGCTCGCCTCGTCAAACTTGGCCGCAAGCCGCTCGAGCGCCTGGTCGCGCTCACCAGAGGATGCGAGTACGAGGGCCGAGCGAAGCGGCATGCCGCACGCGAGCGCCTCCTCGACGGCGCGACGTCCCTCGATGAGGTCGGTGCGATCACGCCCGGGGGGACGTGTGCCCCGAGGCTCTTCCGATCCCGCACGGGAGCGACCCCTCTGCGAGGATTTCCCGTGCGTGCGTGCACCCTCGCCGCCCTGTTTCTGGCGGGCGGGGCCGCGACCGTTCTTCCTGGATATGTCACGCGCCATGTGTCCTACTCCTTGCGGCGCAGGCGCGCGCCGGCGGACGTGTCCTCGACCAGGAGGCCCAGGCCCGCGATGCCGTCTCTGATGGCGTCGGCGCGACCCCAGTCCTTGGCGCTGCGCGCCTCCTGGCGGGCGCCGAGAAGCGCCTCGGCGGCGTCGGCGGCGGAGTCTCCCCCGTAGCCGGCCTGCGCGCGCGCGAGGTCGACGAGGCCGGCGGGCAGCTCCTCGGTGGCCGCGGCGTGGGGAAGCTCGACGCCCATGACGTCGGCCAGCTCGCAGAGCATGTCCGCGGCGCGCAGACACACAGCGGTCGAGGTGTCGTCGGCGGCGTCAGCAAGGTAGGTGTTCGCGGCCGTCACGAGCGCGAAGATCGCCGCAAGGCCACCCGCGGTGTTGAAGTCGTCATCCATCTGGTGGCTGAAGTCCTCGCGCGCGTCGTCGATCGCGCGGCCGAGGATACGATCAGCCTTGTTGAGCTTGCCGTCCTGAGGTGCCCGATCGGCGGCCCAGCGCAGGTTCTGGACGCAGGTCTGCAGCCGCTCGAGCGTGCCTCGGACGCCCTCGAGGCGCGCGAAGGAGAAGTCGAGTGGGGCGCGGTAGTGGGTCTGCAGCATGAGCAGGCGTATCGCATCGGCGGGGTACGTGTCGAGCACCTCTTTGAGGGTGTAGAAGTTGCCCAGGCTCTTGGACATCTTCTCGCCGTCGACCCTGAGCATCCCCGCGTGCATCCAGACGTTGGCGAGCGCGGTATCCCAAGCGCACAGGGCCTGAGCGGTCTCGTTCTCGTGGTGGGGGAAGATGAGGTCCGCCCCGCCGCCGTGGATGTCGATGGGGGTGCCCAGGTAGCGATGAATCATCGCGCAGCACTCGGTATGCCAGCCGGGACGGCCGTCCCCCCAGGGAGAGGACCAGCTCGGCTCGCCCGGCTTGGCCGCCTTCCAGAGGGCGAAGTCGAACGGGTCGCGCTTCTCGTCGTTAACCTCCACGCGCTCGCCGGCGCGCATCTGGTCGAGGTCGCGACCGGAGAGGATGCCGTAGCTCTTGTCCGCGCGCACCGAGAAGTACACGTCGCCGGATGCGACCGGGTAGGCGAAGCCACGCTCAATGAGGGTGGAGATCATCTCCTGCATGGCCTCGACCTCGCGCGTGGCGCGTGGACGGATGTCCGGGTCGAGCACGCCGAAGCGGTGCATCTGGTCTATGAAGGCAGCCGAGCACTCCTCGGCGACCTCAGAGGCCTCGCGGCCCTGCTCGTGGGCGCGGTTGATGATCTTGTCATCCACGTCGGTGAGGTTCTGCGCAAAGGTAACCTGGTAGCCCTTGTACATGAGGTAGCGGCGAATCACGTCGAACGAGAGGAACGTGCGCGCGTTGCCAATGTGAATCTGGTCGTAGACGGTGGGGCCGCAGACGTACATGCGAATCTTGCCCTCCTCGAGGGGGATAAGCTCTTCCTTGCGATGCGTCTGACTGTTATAGACGAGCACGGCGAACTCCTTCTCCGGCGCCACCGAGGCGCGCTTGCTTGCTAGGCGCCTATTGTGGCACGAACGCGCCGGACGCGGGATGCTCGACGCCTGCGCTACGCGCGGTCGAGAAGAACCACCGCCCAGGCGGCGATGCCCTCCTCGCGCCCCACAAAGCCGAGGCGCTCCGTCGTGGTGGCTTTGACTCCCACGCTCTCGACGCTCACCCCGAGGGCGCGGGCCATGTTCTTGCGCATGGCCTCACGATATCCGGCCAGCTTGGGGGCCTGTGCAGCTATGGTGCAGTCCGCGTCCACGACCTTCCAGCCGCGCTCGCACGCGAGGTCGGCGACGCGAGCCATGAGGACGAGCGAGTCCACGCCCGCGTAGGCGGGGTCGGTGTCCGGGAACAGCGCGCCGATGTCGCCGGCGCGCAGGGCCCCCAGGATGGCGTCCATGAGGGCATGGGCGACCACGTCCGCGTCCGAGTGACCAACCAGCCCCCGGTCGCAGGGGACGTGGACGCCGCCCAGAACGAGCGGCCTTCCCGCGCCGAACCGGTGGACGTCATAGCCGTGCCCGATGCGCATCAGAGGGCCCCTTCCTCGGGACGCCCGCACCCCGCGTCAACGAGACGCTGCTCAAGGGCCGCCTCGGCAATGGCGAGATCCCCTGGGACCGTCACCTTGATGTTGTCGCGCGAGCACTCGACGACGCGGACGCGTCCGCCGCAGCGCTCCACGAGCGACGCGTCGTCGGTGCCCCGATACTCCTCGCGCACGGCCTGGCGATGGGCAAAGAGCAGCGCCTGGGTACGAAACACCTGCGGCGTCTGCGCCGCCCAGTAAAACGTCCGGTCCGGCGTCGCGATGATGGTGTCCTTCTCCACGAGCTTGAGCGTGTCGATCGAGCGGGCCGCAAGGATGGCGCCCGCAAGCGCGGGGTCGGCACGCACGGTCGAGATCACACGCTCGATCATCTCGGTCTCCACGAGCGGGCGCGCCGCATCATGGACCGCAACGAGCGCGAGGTCGCGCGGCATCGCGCGCAGTCCCGCCAGAACCGACTCCTGGCGCGTGGCGCCCGCCGCCGCAAGCGTCGTCGGCTTCTTGAGAACCACGCGGGAGAGCACGTCGCGCTCGACCTCAGCTGCGCGCTCGGGGGCGCAGACCACCACGAGGCGCGCCACGCTCGGCGCCCGGTCGTGCGCGACGAGCGACCAGCACATGAGCGGCAGGCCGCACAGTTCAACGAACTGCTTGCCGCGCGGGTCGCCGAAGCGGTCCCCGGCGCCGCCCGCAACGATGACCGCACAGGTGTCCGGGGCGCGGTCAGAAGCTCCCACGAGCTCGGTCTTCTCGCAGACGCAGGGCGCGGGCGCGCTCATCTCTCCCCCTTGCCCCACATGCGGTGCAGGCTGTTGGCCAGAACGCCCGGGTTCTTGACGCCAATCTCGCCGAGGCGGGCCGGGTCATCGTCCACGGCCTCGAGCACCTCCTGGAGTGACCCGTACTCGTCCACGATCTTGTCGGCCATGCCCTCGCGCACCACGGGAACGCGCGAGAGCGTACGCAGACCAAGCGGGACCATGATGGAGTCGTCCGCGCGCTCGTCGGTGTAGCCGAGCAGCTTGGAGACGGACTTCGCGGAGCGCAGCTGGGTGTTCACAATGTCGTGGAGGCTCACGCGAATGGCGCGGGCAGCCTCCGCAGACGAGTCGAGCGCGTAGTCGCGGATCATGAGGGTGTAGGCCTCGTCTATGCCGGCCAGGTACTCCTCGCGCTGCATCTGCGTGGTCTTGCCCTCGCGGCCGAGCTGGACGACGCAGTCGTCAAGCTCGTCTCCGGCCGTGATGAGCGTCTCGAACAGGTAGAGGACGTTCGTGATGTCCCCGAGCGTGACGCAGTTGTCGAGCTCGAGCGACGTGAGGCGCAAGAGGCTGCGGTCAAGCTGCTGGCGGGTGTTCTGCATGGCATTGGTGAGCTGGTTTACCAGGGCGAGAAGCTCGCTCACGGTCTTGAGCTGGTATCCCTTGCCGTCCACGTATACGTTCACGACCGAACGGCGCTCGGAGACCGAGATGACCATGGCGTTGGTGAGCAGGCTCATGCGCGAGGCCGTGCGGTGGCGCGTGCCCGTCTCGGAGGTGGGCAAGGACGGGTCAGGATTGAGGTGGTAGTTCGCGCGCAGGATCTTGGTGAGATCACGGTCCACGACCACGGCCCCGTCCATCTTGCAGAGCTCGAAGAGACGGTTGGCCGTGAACGAGACGTCCAGGCGAAAGCCGTCGTCTCCCGCGGCCAGCACGTTCTCGGTGTCGCCGATGCAGACAAGGGCGCCCAGGTGGCCCGCGATGATCATGTCGAGGGCATGGCGCAGCGCCGTGCCCGGCGCGGTCTTCCTAATGGCGTCGTCCAGGCGCAGCTCGCGCTCGGAGACGCCAGTATCCAGTTGGGAAGCGTCCATGGGTGACCTCCGTGTGCCCTTCTCGCATGCCCTGCGCGCATGCACGTCCTTAAGTATATGCGCTGCGCCTTGCCACGCGCGGCCTCGATCGTCGCGGCGTCCCGGCCAAAGCGGCCGCGCCCTCCGAAGGGGACACGGCCACGTGGAGGCACGCCATGAGCTGAGCGACACTCCTGCGCGCTACTCCTGAGAGGCGGTGAGACCTCCCGTGTTCGCAACGCTGCCGTGCGGCTCGGGCAGGCGCGAGAGGTCCGGAGACGTGAGGTGCTCGCGGTGACGCGGCTCGGGGATGGTTCCCGTCGTCTTCTCGAAGGTGAGCGCGTCATCCACGGCGTCCACCTTGATGATGTCGCCGCTGTGCCACCTGCCCTGCAGAAGCTCCTCGGAGAGCGGGTCCTCGATGAGCGTCTGAATCGCGCGGCGCAGGGGGCGCGCACCGTAGACCGGGTCTGCGCCCTCCCTGGCCACCAGGGCGCGCGCGGCGTCCGTGAGCTCGATGGACATCCCCTGGGCGATGAGACGCTCGCGCAGGTCGGACACCATGAGCTCCACGATGCCCCGCAGCTGCCCGGCAGTCAGGGACTTGAAGACCACGACCTCGTCCACGCGGTTTAGGAACTCCGGGCGGAAGTGCTTCTTGAGCTCGGCCGTCACGCGACTCGTGATCTCCTTGTCGGACAGGCCGGACGCGCCCTGGGCCGAGAAGCCCATTGTGGTGGTCTGGGCGATGTCGCGCGCGCCGATGTTGGAGGTCATGATGATGACCGTGTTGGAGAAGTCCACGTGGCGACCCTGGCCGTCGGTGAGCCGGCCCTCCTCGAGAATCTGCAGGAGCACGTTGAAGACGTCCGGGTGGGCCTTCTCGACCTCGTCGAACAGGACGACGGAGTACGGACGGCGACGGACAGCCTTGGTGAGCTCGCCGCCCTCGTCATAGCCCACGTATCCCGGGGGCGCGCCGACGAGCTTGGAGACGGTGTGCTTCTCCATGAACTCGGACATGTCAAACGAGATGAGCGCGTCCTCGGAGCCAAAGAGGAACTCCGCGAGCGCCTTGGCGAGCTCGGTCTTGCCCACGCCCGAGGGGCCCAGGAAGATGAACGAGCCACCGGGGCGGCGGGGGTCCTTGAGCGGCGAGCGGCTGCGCCGGATGGCCTTGGCGACCTTGGTGACGGCCTCGTCCTGACCGATGACGCGCTCGTGGAGCACGTCCTCGCAGCGCAGGAGCTTGGAGGCCTCTGCCTCGGTCAGGCTGGAGACGGGCACGCCCGTGATGCTGGAGACCACGTCGGCGATGTCATCCTCGTCCACGGTCACGACGTTGGCCGCGAGCTCCTCGCGCCAGCCGCTCTCCAGCTCGTCGCGACGAGCCGTGAGCTCCTTCTCCTGGTCGCGCAGGCGCGCGGCCTGCTCGAACTCCTGGGCGGCCGCGGCAGCGGACTTCTCGTCGCGCACGCGGGCCAGGTCGGCGTCGACCTGGGCGATCTCGGGGGGCAGGGCCATCTTGTGGACGCGCGTGCGCGCGCCTGCCTCGTCGAGCACATCGATGGCCTTGTCGGGCAGGAAGCGGTCCTGCACGTAGCGGCTGGAGAGGGTCACCGACGCCTTGAGCGCAGCCTCGGTGTAGTGGACGTGATGGTGCTTCTCGTAGCGGTCCTTGAGCCCCTCGATGATCTTGATGGTGTCCTCGGGAGAGGGCTCGCCGATGTTGACGGGCTGGAAGCGCCGCTCGAAGGCGGAGTCCTTCTCGATGTGCTTGCGATACTCCTCGGCGGTCGTGGCGCCGATGACCTGAATCTCGCCGCGCGACAGGGGCGGCTTCAGGATCGAGGCGGCGTCGATGGAGCCCTCGGCGGAACCCGCGCCGATGACGGTATGGATCTCGTCGATGAACAGGATATCCTCCTGGGATTTCTCGAGCTCCTTGATGACCTTCTTCATGCGGTCCTCGAACTCGCCGCGGTACTTGGAGCCCGCCACGAGCGAGGCCAGGTCGAGCGTCCAGATCTGCTTGCCGCGTAGGATGTCCGGCACGTTGCCGGAGGCAATGAGCTGCGCGAGGCCCTCGACGATGGCCGTCTTGCCCACGCCCGGGTCGCCCAGGATGAGCGGGTTGTTCTTCTGGCGGCGCGCGAGGACCTGCATGACGCGCTCTATCTCACGGTCACGGCCGATGACGGGGTCGAGCTTGCCGTCGGCAGCGAGCTTGGTGAGGTTGCGCCCGTACTGCTCGAGCATAGAGCCCTCGTCGGAGGACGACTGCGGGGAGGGGCCTCCCATGAAGCCGCCCATGCGCACGTCCGCCGGGGCGGGACCGGACGAGGCCCCCTCGGGCTGCGAGGACGCGAGCGCGTCGACGGCATTGCGCACCGCGTCGCCGGAGACGCCCATCTGACGCAAGGCGTCCATGGCGCGACCGTTGCCCTCGGCGACGATGCCCAGAAGCAGGTGCTCGGTGGCGATGTAGGTCTGGCCGTGGGTCATGGTCTCGCGATAGGCGCCCTCGAGCACGCGCTTGGCGCGCGGCGTGAAGGGGATGTGGCCGCCAGGAGCGGGCTCGGCCTCGCTCGAGGTGAGCCCCTTCACGGTGGCCAGGGTCTCGTCGTAGTTGACGTCGAGCTTGGCGAGAGCCTGGGCGGCGACGCCCTCGCCCTCCTTGATAAGGGCCAGGAGCAGGTGCTCCGTGCCCACGTACATCTGGCCCAGGCCCCGGGCCTCGTCCTGGGCGAGACTCATGACCTTCTTGGCCTTGTCGGTGAACTTCTCAAACATATGGGTACTTCCCTCCCCATGTCAGTAATCGCATCAGTAAGATGTACCCAGAAGGGCACGCCGACAAACGCGGGCATGGGGAGGGCGTGGCGAAGGCATGAGACCGCGCCACGCCAGGCTGTTCCGGGCCACGGGCTACCGGGCGGCCCCGTCCGCACCAAAGGTGTCGCGGTCGGGCGCGATGGCCCTCATGGCCTCTATCACGGAGGCAAAGAGCTCGTCGAGCTCCATGTTGTTGAGCTCGGCGCCCTTGCGGATGACGTCGCGGTCGCACCCGGCGGCGAAGCGCTTGTCCTTGAACTTCTTCTTGAGCGACTTCACCTCGAAGTCCATGACGGACTTGCTCGGCCGCATGAGCACGGCGGCCTGGATGAGGCCGGAGAGCTCGTCGACCGCAAAGAGCACGCGCTCCATCTTGTGCTCCGGCTTGGGGAGGTCGGGATTGTTGTCGGAGTTGTGCGTCTGAATCGCATGCGAGAGCTCGGTGGTGCCGCCCGCCTCGGCGAGGAGCTCAGCTCCCTTGACGGTGTGGCTCACCTCGTCCCTGAACTGCTCCCAGTCCAGATCGTGGAGAAGGCCCACCTGGCCCCAGAACTCGACGTTGGCAGGGTCGTACTTCTGGGCGTAGTAGCGCATGAGGCCCTCGAGGGTTTCGCCGTGCTGGATGTGGAAGGGGTCCTTGTTGTAGCGCTTGAGCAGCTCGAACGCCTGCTCGCGCGTGAGGCCGCTCCGCAGCTGGACGGCTTCGGACGCAGGGGCTGCCTGAGCCCTGCCCCCCTCGGGACGCAGCTGCGGGAAGAGCAGGACGTCGCGGATGGAGGGCTGGTCGCAGAAGAGCATGATCATCCGGTCGATGCCGTAGCCTATGCCGCCGGCGGGGGGCATGCCGTACTCGAGGGCACGGATGTAGTCGGTGTCGTAGCCCATGGCCTCCTCGTCGCCCTCGCGCTTGGCCTCCATCTGCGCGGCGAAGCGCCCCTCCTGGTCCACGGGGTCATTGAGCTCAGAGAAGGCGTTGGCATACTCGTGGCCGCAGATGACAAGCTCGAAGCGGTCGGTGAGGCGGGGGTCGTCGGGCTTGCGCTTGGCCAGGGGCGACACCTCGGCCGGATAGTCGCAGACGAAGGTGGGGTCGACCAGGGTCTTCTCGCCAAGCTCATCGTAGAGCTCGAAGAGGAGCTTGCCCGCGCCCCAGGAGGGGGCCCACTCGATGCCGTGCGTCGTGCAGACCTCGCGCAGGTGCTCGACGGGGGTGCCCATGCTAAGCTTCTCGCCCGTGACCTCGGAGGCAATCTCGGACAGGGTGGCCGAGCGCCAGGTTCCGGAGAGGTCCACCTCAGCTCCCTGATAGCTCAGGCGCTCGCGACCCTCCTTGCAGCCGCAGACCTCGCGCGCGATGGTCTGAAAGAGGCTCTGGGAGAGCTCCTTCATGCCGTCGAGGTCTGAGTAGGCGCAGTAGGCCTCCATGGTGGTGAACTCGGGGTTGTGCGTGAGGTCCATGCCCTCGTTTCTGAACTGGCGCCCGAGCTCGAAGACGCGCTCCAGACCGCCCACGATGAGGCGCTTGAGCGGCAGCTCGGTGGCGATGCGCAGGTAGCAGTCCGTGTTAAGCGCGTTGTAGTGGGTGGTGAAGGGCTTGGCGTTGGCTCCGCCCAGGATGTCGTGCAGGATGGGGGTCTCGACCTCCAGGTAGCCCCACTCCTCCATGTGGCGGCGGATGGTCGAGACGATCCGTGAGCGCTTGCGGAAGACCTCTCGGACCTCGGGGTTCATGATGAGGTCGACGTAGCGCTGACGGTAGCGGACCTCGCGGTCGGTGAGGCCGTGGAACTTCTCGGGAAGCGGGCGCAGAGACTTGGACAGAAGCTCGATCGCGGTGGGCGAGACGGACAGCTGCCCGCGGCGCGTGCGCATGATGGTGCCCGTGGCGCCGATGATGTCGCCCAGGTCAAGCTGGGACAGGAGGTCCCATCCGCTGGCTTCGAGCGTGTTCACGCGACAGAAGAGCTGGATGGAGCCGGAGACGTCCTCGAGCACGATGAAGGCCACCTTGCCCTGCTTGCGAAAGGCGCGGATGCGCCCCGCCACGCAGTAGGTGTCCTCGGTGGAGGCGCTGTCGGCGAGGTCGGCATAGCGCTCCTCGAGGTCGGCCGCGTGAGCGTCCACGGTGGAGTGCGCCGGATAGGGCTCGATGCCTGCGTCGATAAGGGCCTGTCGGCGTCCGCGGCGGATGGCTCGCTCGTCGTTGATGGTGCTCGGGGTGGTCTCGCTGGCCATCTTCTCTCCTGTCATCTCATAGGCGCGCCCCGTACCTGCGGTGCAGACACGGGGCGCCTCGCTGTCTTGTGCTCGGGAAGTCTACGCTCTAGCGGGTGATTCCCGTGATGGTGTACGTCCTGGACGCGCCCGAGGGAGAGACGACCTCTACCTCATCGCCCTTCTTGTGGCCCACCAGCGCGCTGCCCACGGGAGACTCGCTCGAGATCTTGTGCTCCAGGGAGTTGGTCTCGGTCGTACCCACGAGCGTGAACGTGGACTTCTTGTCCTTCTCGTCCTTGAGCTCGACCGTGGTGCCGATCGAGACCTCGAGGGTGCGGCGGGCGCCGCTCTCGACGACGGTGGCCACCGAGAGAATCTGGCGAATCTCGGAGACGCGCGACTCGTTGTGGGACTGCTCCTCCTTGGCCGCGTCGTACTCGGAGTTCTCGGAGAGGTCGCCGAAGCCACGCGCCTCCTTGATGCGCTCGACGATCTCGTCGTGCTTCTCGCCCTCACGGTAGGCAAGCTCGTCAACAAGGCGCTGGCGACCCTCTGCGGTGAGCTCGATCTTCTTGGTTGCGTCCATAGCCTGCCCTCTACTTGTTGCTAGCTCTATCTGCAATTATGCTGCCTGGTCACCACGACGTGCGCTGGGTGCCACGTGTTACTCGTCGGAGCCGAGCTTGGCACCGCACTTGGCGCAGAAACCAGCGCCGGCGGCGTTGTGGGCGCCGCACTTGGGGCAGAACTGACCGCCCTCGGCAGGAGCGCCCTCGACAGGGGCGTCGGCGTCGTCCTCGTCAGCGATGACCTCGACGGAGTCATCCGCGGACGCGTCGGGTTCGGACTTCTCGTCGTCCTTGCCCTCGTCCATCCCCTCGCGCACGTTCTTCACGGTCTTTCCCAGCGCGCTGCCGATCTTGGGAAGGTTCTTGGGCCCGAAGATGAGCAGGACGGCAACGAGAATAAGAATCAATTCAAGAGGTCCCATGCCAAGAATCATAATGAAGTGTCCTTCCAATGCGTTGTTTGGGCGCGGGCCCTGGGCCCGATGCGGCATCAGTTAGTATAGCCGAGGTTGTTGGCTACTCACAATCCCTAAACGTGTCTTTGCCGTTGCTTTTTTGTCGTCGCCGCTTTCGGGAGGCCCCTTGAAGACTCTGCTCATCGTCGCCCTCGTGGTGACCGCCATGCTCACGCTCATCGTCGCCCTGCTGCCGTGGCTGCTCGCGCGACGCGGCGTGACCATGAGTCGCACCAAGTTCGGACTCACTCTGGTCTTTGACTCCGAGAACGCCGACGGGACCCCCGTGCGCCTGCTCAACGTGAACGGCACGTTCCAGTCCGTCTCCTACGTGCCCGAGGACCTGCGCTTCGAGCTCGCCTGCGTCTATCACCGCTCGATGGCCGAGGTCATAGAGGGACTCGGGGGATCCCCGCGCGTGCTGGTCATGGGCGGGGGCGGCTACTCGCTGCCCAAGTACCTGGCCGCCCACGTGCGCCGCACGCGCACGGACGTGGTTGAGGTGGACCCCGCTATCACCCGAGTCGCGCGGGAGTCGTTCTTCCTGGACGAGTGCCTCGAGCAGACGGGGGCCGCCCGCGAAGGGAGGCTCAACCTCTTCAACGGTGACGCCTGGGGCTTTCTGCGCGCCGCCGGAGAGCCCTACGACGTGATCGTGAACGACGCCTTCTCGGGCAAGCGCCCGCTGGGGCCGTTGAGCAGCGCCGAGGGTGCGCGCGTGGTGCGCGAGCATCTGGGTAAGGACGGCGTCTACCTGGCAAACGTTCGCTGTGCCACCTCGGGGCGACGCTCGCGTGCGCTGCGCGAGGTCGCGGAGGCGTTTGGCCGCGAGTTCGCGCACGTCTGCTACGTTCCCGAGTGGCCCGACGAGCCCGAGAAGCCCGGCAACAACACGTTCGTTGCCACCAGCGCCGAGGCCATCCTGCCCACCGACGCCGTCGTGGTGAAGTAGCGACCGTTTACGAACCTGTCCCCAACCTGACGCGAGCGGTCTTTTCTGACTTTTGTAAAAACTGTCCTCCTAGAAATGAATAACGATTCTAATCTACCTGCTAATATCTAATTCTTATTGAATAAAATCGCGTTCCGCTCTTACAAAAGTCACGGCATGTCGGCGTGGCACCCCACAGATGCCGCTTGCGCGGGCGCACGGAGCGGCTAGCCTCATGGCATGGAGCTCATTATCTGCGACATATCGGCACTTCTTTACTGGCGTACCCCGCCAGTGGTTCGTCTTCTGGCCGGCGCGCCCGAGGACGATGGGCTGCTGCGTAGTTTGATGGACCCCCGTCTTTCTCGACTGCGCACCGAGTTGGAGGAAATGGGAGCGCGCTTCCCGTTACCGAGAAGTGCACACTACGGAGCGGAGACCTCCGCCCTTCTTGAGGAGAACAGGCTTGTTGGCCCCAGCGTCACGGTGCCCGTTGACTTGCTCGTATCCTCCCCAGACGAGAGGCGACCTTCCGTGCTCTGCCGCCCACGGCTCTGGAGTGCCCCTTTGGTAGCGGGCTCCACGCGAAGAGTCTCGCCGGGTCTCCTTGTCACGTCACCCCTGTTGACCCTGCAGCAGCTCGCCGCCCGCTCAACGCTCACGCGAACGGTCATGCTTGCCTCCGAGCTCTGCGGAACCTTCTCCGTCTATGAGCCTCCTTCGCCCCTTGCGGCCTTACTCCAAGAGCTCTGCGATGAGGGCCGCCTCTCCCTGCTGGGCGGGTGGAGGCCCGCACTCGATGAAAACGGGCAGCTCACCGATCTCTGGTCACGCCCTGCACTGCTAAAGATACCGAAGGCATTGGGGGATCTGAGCGCCAGCTCAGCCTCCCGCGGGCGAGCACGGCTCATCGAAGCTCTCAAACTCACCGTGCCTCGTGCGGCCTCACCTTTGGAGGTGCGCAGCGGCATGCTTCTGGGACTTCCGACCTGCCGAGGTGGGGAGGGGTACGCGAGATTTGTGCACAACCAGAGAATCGTGCTCTCCCCTGAGGCGCGTCTCATCGCTCGAAGGTCAAGCTGCTTCTGCGACCTCTTCTGGGGCAGACTCGATCTTGAATGTCACAGCGCCCGATTTCACTCGGGCAGAACGTCCACGCTCTCCGATGCCGACCGAGCCGACGCGCTCGAGCTCATGGGCATCGACGTTGAGTTTGCCACTCACGGCCAGATTGTGAGTCCCGAGCGGTTCGCCGCGCTCTCGCATCTTGTGGCAGACAAACTTGGACAAGAGGTGCTCTGCAAGACAGCTCTGCAGCAGAGAAGAACGTGCGAGCTACGTGACGAGCTTTTTACGAGCTGGGCGGAACTGCCCTTGTGTAAGCGCAGGGGCCTAGCGCGCCGCCACGTCACCGCTGCCCCGCTCCTCTTCAGAAAATCCTGACTTTTGTAAGAGCAGCCTCTAGGAACATACACTTTCTCTTGTTCATAGTCTGATACCGCAACATCAATATGCATACTAAAAAGGATGGCTCTCACAAAAGTCACGATTCGGAGAGAGCCGGGAACTCGCTATTCAGTGAGGTCAGCGCGCTATCTAGGTAGGTAGCCGAGAAACGCGGAGGCGGCATGCGAGAGCTCGTCCGGCGTGCGATGCACGAGATAGATGCTGCGGTAGGCTGGGGCCGCAAGATGGCGGACATCCACGGCAAGCGCGGTCCTCTCGAGCGCGAGGCTCGGCAGCAAAGAGACGCCCAAGCCCGCCTCCACCATGGCAAGGATAGCCGTGATGTCAGAGGTCACGAAGCGTACGCAGGGGTTCTCAAGTTCACGCTGGAGAAGGGGTGCCGTCTCGGAGTCGGCAATGAAGCGCCCGCCCACGAGCCGCTCGACGGGGATGCTGCCTATTTCGCCCGCAAAGTATCCCTTCGGCGCCACGATTACGATCTCGTCACGGTCGAACAGCGACGCAACGCATCCGATCGACTTGACCAGCTCACGAGGAACAAAGGCCAGGTCAACCTTACCGTCAAGCATCAGGTGCTCGGCCTCCCCGTAGGTGCACTCGTGGATGTCTGCCTCAAGGAGCGGATGGTCAGCCAGAAAACGTCCCAGCGGCTCCGCAAGCCTCCAGGACACGATGCTCGAGGGAGCGGCAAGGCTCACGGTTCCCGCCTCGAGGCCTCGAAGGTCTCCCACGTGGCGGACCAGCGCCTCGTACGCCTCGCACACGCTCCGAGCATCGTGCAGCAGCTGGCCACCTTCCTGCGTGAGGCGAAGCGATGGCCCTCGACGCTCGAAGAGGCGCGCGCCCCAGTCCTCCTCGAGGCTCGAGACCATGCGGCTCGCCGTCGACTGGGCGCATCCGAGCTCCTCGGCGGCGCGCGTCAGGCTTCCCAGCCGAGCGGCGGTGGCAAACACTTGAATCTTGCGCACGTTCGCGTCCATCGCCGTCCCTTCCACACGTCGTTGCGAGACATGATAGCGCCCCGTCGCGCGTGCGACGGGGCGCCAGAGAGAGCAGCGTCGACAAAAACGTTGACCCTACAGGGCACCGCGCACGACGACGTCGCCCTCCTTCATGATGACGTCCATGTTATCGGGCGTGAGGTCATGGATGTTGGAAGCCACGTCACCCTTAACCACGAGCAGGTCGGCAAGCTTGCCGGCCTCGAGCGAGCCAAACTCGTCCTGCTTGTGGACCATTCGAGCGCCGTTGAGCGTGGCCGCCTTAATGGTGTCCAGGATGGGGATGCCGGCCTTATCCACGAAGTCATACATCTCGTCAATCGTCACGTAGCCGTACGGCGTGACGAAGGAGAACGAGTCGGAGCCGATGGTCAGTGTAACGCCGCAATCATTGGCCTCGCGCAGATTGGCATACGTACGCTGGAGCTCCTTCTCCACGACGGTGTCTCCGGGAAACTTGTCGTGAATCTCGGGAACGTAGACGGGAGGATACGTGGCATACCAGGTGGGCAGAAAACCAATCGTAGGCGTAAAAAAGGTACCCTGCTCGGTCATGAGATCCATGGTCTTATCGTCAAGCTCAAAGCCGTGAATGAGCTGCTCACAGCCGGCGCGCACGGAGTCATAGGCGGCGCTCACCGAGTTGTAGCTGTGCGACCACACGGGGATGCCCACCATCGCGGCTTCGTCGCAGACGGCCTTGATCTCCTCGTAGCAGTAGTGCTGATCGCGGCCGGAGTCCCAACGCCAGATGCCGCCGCCGGTGGCCCAGATCTTGATGGCATCGGGGTTCTCGCGCAGGCGGCGACGCA
Source organism: Thermophilibacter immobilis (assembly GCF_015277515.1). Taxonomy (NCBI): domain Bacteria; kingdom Bacillati; phylum Actinomycetota; class Coriobacteriia; order Coriobacteriales; family Atopobiaceae; genus Thermophilibacter; species Thermophilibacter immobilis. The sequence continues at coordinate 1,980,886 of NZ_CP063767.1, forward strand.
CAGCGCGACGCAGCTCCCACGGGCCGTCGACCTGATCGCCCCAGGGATGCGAGGCCTTGTTGTAGTCCTGCGGCAGACGATGCGAGTCCCCGTGACCGGCGGTGCGGCAGAAGCCGAGGCCGGTAGCAAAGATGCGTGGGCCCTTCATGATGCCCATGTTGATCACATCGCGTACGGCGATGCCGTTGCGGCCGATCTCGCAGACCGTGGTGAGGCCGTGCGTCAATGCATCATAGGCTTGCTTGACGGCTACGACCTGCTTCTGCGGGACGGACTCGATGACCCAGTCGTCATCATCATCGGTCAGGTTACCCGAGAAGTGCAGGTGGCTATCGATGATGCCGGGCATCACAGTCTTGCCCGTAGTGTCCACGACGTCATAGCCCTCGGGCACCTCGGTGCCGAGGCCGGCGTAGGTGATCTTCTTGTCGTCAACGAGGACGAGGCTGTCTGTCACCGGAGCCGCACCGGTGCCATCGACCAGCGTTCCACCCCTAAATGCATACTTACCCATGCTTTCCTCCATTCGCCGCAAACCTGCTAACTAGCTTTCCGCTATCTTTTGCTCCCCTGCCCCGCGGATGCCGAGGCGGGTGCTGGTGTTCTGTCGCGCCCGCGAGCGCCTCCGAAAACAATGAGAACGACCGCCCCCACCAGAATCCACGCGGCCGTGATAGCCCACTCCACACCCGAAAGCGCCGCCGGGCTTATCGGAACGACCATGAGGGCGATGATGGTGAGACCGGCAACAATGGCGCACACCATGCCTGCCTTCCCGCCGTTGACCTTGTAGGGTCGCGACAGGTTCGGCTCAGTGCGACGCAGCTTGAGACAGGCGAATCCCGCCATCGTGCACGCGAAGATGAATCCGAGCGAGGCCACGTTGGTAAGCGGGACGAGCATGTTGCGACCCAGAAACGGACCCACAAGCGTGAGCACGCCCATCACGACGAGCGCCTTTTTGGGCGTGCCCGTTCTGGGGTCGATCTCGCCAAAGGACATCGGCAGCATCTGCTTGCGCCCCATGGCCAGCATGAGTCGGCTCGACGCGCCAAAAAACGAGTTCATCGGACCTAGGGGCCCCAGGGTAGCGATGATGAGCATCGCAACGTAGAAGAACAGGCTGATGCGCTCGAGGACGGCCAGAGCGGGAACGGAGGACTGGACGAACTCGTGCCAGTCGACGATCGTGCCAAACGAGTAGATGCACACGAGGTAGAAGACCCCTGAGGCCAGAAGTGCAATGGCCGGCACGAGCCCGAACTTCTTCCAGTCGATGTTCTCGGACGCCTCTTCGGCCTGCTGAGGGATCGTGTCAAATCCCGCATAGAAGAACGGGGTCATGACAAGCACTGCGACGATGCCACCCAGAAGACTCGTGGCCTCAGTCGAGCTCCCGCCTGCCCCCTCCGCAACTCGCGAGAACACGGGCAGCGCATTCTGGGGCGAGCCGGTCATGAACGAGACAACCATGGCGAGCACCATGCCGGCAAGAAGGGCCTTAGTAAGAAAGCTCGACAGTTTGGCAGCCGCGCCCGCGCCCCTGAAGTTGAGAAAGATGACGAGAATCGCAAAGGCCAGCGCGATAACGGTAGGCCAGAGGTAGACGTCTGCCCCCAGAAGCGTGTAGAGCTTCACCGAGCGCAGCCACGCAAGGGCGGAAAACTCGGCGAATCGGTCAGTAAGCAGAGTGGAGATGGCGATGGCCTCCCAAGGGCACAGGGGAGCGTTGCCCAAAAGCAGCATCCATCCCGTGAAGAACCCCATCTTGCGACCAAAGGTGCGCTCTACGTACTCGATGATGCCGCCCGAAATGGGAATGGCCGCCGTGAGCTCGCCGAAGCACATGCCGATGGGGACGAGGAAGAGAGCTCCTATCGCAAACGCAATCATGGCAGGAACGGGACCGCCGCCCAAGATCATCCAGTCGCCCACGAGCAGGACCCACCCGGTCCCGATGATGGCACCAAATCCAATGGTGAAGAAGTTGAAGAGAGTGAGCTCCTTCTTCATGCCCCCGGATGCCGCGGTAGCCACCATTTTGTTCTCCTTAGGTCGCATCTTGGTCTGAAGCGCACATTATGGTAGGCCCTTGCCTGCGCGGACGGGCCCAGTCAAGAGGTAAGCGGTAGGCCGCGCTACTTGAGAAGCTGGTTGCAACCAAGGAAAACATCGAACCTTTGACTGCTTAGCATGCACGGGTTGCATGGGCATCACGCACCACCGTCCCTGCTGCCACTGCCCCACTCCTCCCCCGGCAAATTCTGACTTTTGTAAGAGCCAGCTTCGGTTTTATTCATTTCTATTCATATGAACACAGGTAGATTAATTGAGATATTCAAGCGGAAGAACTCCGCTCTCACAAAAGTCAGAGTCCCTAGGATGCGGCATCAGAAGCTCGAATCGCGCTCGGGCTATACTGACGCCGTCCGCAACGGCGACAAGGCGCGACGGGAGGCGAGCAGCCTGATAAAGCTCTTTGCAAGCGACCTTGACGGAACGCTCTTCAACGCCCTGCACGAGGTTGACGGGACCATACGCGCGGCCCTTGATCGCACGCTCCGGGCGGGTCGCCACGTCGCGCTGGCCACGGGACGCTGCGTACGCTCGACCGCCGATCTTGGCTTTGGCTCGCTTCCCCTTGACGTCGTCTGCGCAAACGGGGCCCTCATCCTGGGCCCGCGTGGGCAGCTCCTACGTCATGCTCCCCTTGACCCGGCAACGCTCGAAGAACTTCTCTCCTGCTTTCCCACCGTCTGCGCAAGCTGCATCGCGCTTGACGGAACCTACGTGAGGGGAAGCCAGGAGCAGCTCGCCTCCGGCTACCTCATGCCGCGCGGGCTCGTGGGCGTTCTCATCAAACGACGAATGCAGCGCAACGCGCAAAGCGGCGAGTTTCACTTCGATCGGACAGCCTCGGACATCCTGAGAAAGGACGTCTGCAAGGTCAACGTGCGCGAGAAGGACCCGGGGCTCAGGCGTGAGCTCGACGCCTTTGTCGCCGATCATGCGAGCACAATTACGAACGCCTCCTTTGACGGCGACCTCTTCGAGCTCACCGATGCGAGCGTGAACAAGGGCTCGGCCGTCGCCTGGCTTGCGCGCCATCTTGACGTAGGCGAGGACGAGGTCGCCGTCTATGGGGACGGTGGCAACGACCTGGCGATGCTCTCGCGCTTCGAGCACGCCTATGCCACCCGAGGTGCCAGCGACGAGGCCAAGCGCGCCGCCGGGAGCGTCTTGGGCTCATGCGCGTTTCACGCCGTGCCCCGCCACCTGCTGCGGACCGTACGCCGAGAAGGGCCGTTGGAGTAGCCGCGAACCCGCTGAGAGCCCCCCCCGCTTTACCCAGCGTCTGCCAGCCTCTTCCACTTTCTGATCTTGGTGCGAAACGTCGTGAACGGAGCGACCGTGTTGATATGAATCCACTTCCACACCGGCCACGCTGAGGGAGTGGACGCCGCCCACGCGCGCTGCTCCTCTCCGAACAGCTCGTCCTCTGAGAGGGAGCGTACCCAAGCGCACACGGCATCGACGCCCTGGTCAAACGCCTCGGCTAGCTTCGTAGGCGGGGCGTCCTCCCATCTTGCATAAAAGGACTCATAGAGCTTGCCCAGACGACCCCAGGTAAAGCCCGGGGCGGGAGTTACAACCGCGCTACCAGACCGCTCATCGCGCTCCCAACCGAGCAGCAGTTCCATCCAACCCAGCTGGTAGGCGATCATCTGACGAGGAGTTCGGTCTACACCTTCAACAAGAACGCCCCAACAATCAGCGGGGACGTCCGTGAACTCTGTGATGAACAGTCGTGCGCGCTTTTCTATCTCGTCGGCAAGCTCGTCGCCGGACTCGTATGACCTCACGGGACACCTCCAAGGACCTAGACGGTCGACTAGGCAATCAGCCTATCGCAGTATCCCCAAAGGGTCGACAGCGCCTCGGCAGGCGTGAGCCCGATGTCCTATCCTCTTTCTAGGCGACGACGAGTCTGGAGCTTCCCATGAACATCCCTCTCTTGGTCACGATTCTGCTTGCGCTCCTCTTTATATCTGTCGACGCGTGGAAGGCCCGCAAGCGCAAGAAGCAGACGAACGAGGCGCTCTCCGAGCTCACCAAGGCCCTGCTCAAGAAGGATTTTGCGACCTACGAGTCCCTTATCGACAAGAACGAAAACCTAGGCCTCTTCCCACGCTTCAACGCAAGCTACATGCGCCTGGAGGGGGCCATCGCCAAGGATGACGAGAGACGCGCAAGCAAGATTCTGCGCGAGATGAACGTATCGAGCCTCGTAGAGCGCCAACGCGCCGCCGCTGCCAACCTCGCCTTTAGCTATTACATGAACCGAGACGACTATCCCACGGCAAAGACCTGGCTCGAGGTCATCGAGGCCCTCAAGGGTAGCGACGCTCTCAAGACCAGGTCAGCCTGGCTCTACGACGCCTACGCCGAGCACGGAGACGCGCACCTTGACGAGGTGCTCGCCGCGATGGAGAAGGCCACGGGGCCCGAGCGCGGCTACTACGAGAACATCGCGGCACAGATCTATCGCAACCGCGGAGAAGCCGAGAAGGCCGAGGGGTACGACCGAGCAGCACGCGAGCACCTGCAGCAGCGCTAAGAGGATGGTCGAGCCCGAGCCGCTCGGCTCTTCGAGCAGTAGAAAACCTGATGGCTAAGATGGGGCTATCTCTCGGCGTAGTGATCTTTGGCCGAGTAAGCTCTCAGCTCGTCGCCCGTCACTGAGGAAATAGGCCTGTTCTCCTGGCCTATCCTCCTTGACCACATGCCCACATAGTTGCCCTGCAGTGGATCCGGCTTGCCCAGGCTCGAGCCTATTGCGCAGACAGGGACTGAATGCAATGCGGAGGTTCTCCATCAGGTTGTCGTAGTCACGAGCGCTGATGACGACCACGTTGGCGCTGGGGTCTCTGCTCGTGACGAGCAAAGGCGCCGCATCATCCCGAATCTTATCGAGATATCTGCGCAAGTGTGGCCAGGCCCTATCCTTGCCGATCTCTGCGCACGCAACAAGGCCCAGATATGGGCCTTCATCTCTCCCATGACCTGGGAGATAGAGGAGAAGTTCAATCGCATCTTGAGCCCGTCCCATGAGAGACGGACCGTCCGGAGCGAAGCGTCACTCAGTGCAGTAGCGAACAAAAAAGGTCGGAAGCCATAGGGCCTCCGACCTGCGCTTTCGTGGTCGGGTTGACTGGATTCGAACCAGCGACCTCTCGGTCCCGAACCGAGCGCTCTACCAAGCTGAGCCACAACCCGAAGCTCAGAAAGTCTAGCAGATTTTACCAGGCGAACCAACCGACATTGTTGCCCACGCGCGCCACCCGCATTCCTCCGCAGCGACGTGCGCAATCCGCTCGGCATCCTCCGTGTTCTCGCAGAGCGCAAACGAGCAGCTGCCCGAGCCCGTCACCTGAGACGCACGCACTCCCGGCTGGTCATGCAGCCACTCCTGCACACGCGCGACCTCGCCGCACAGACTGCTCGCCGCAGGTGCCAGGTTGTTGTAGAGATGAGCCGCAGCGCCGCGCATGTCGCTCGCGCGAAGTGCTGCGCAGAGGTCTTCGTAGCCCATGGGCTCGGACCCCATGCGGTCGAACTCGTCGTAGGCGGCCTGGGTGGAGATGCCGTTCGTCGCGGGCATGACCAAGGCGATGGGAGCCTCAAAAGAGGGAAATGCCTCCTCAAGCACGTCCCCCGCCCCCAGATACAGAGACGGCACCGGCTGCAAGAAGAAGGCCACGTCCGCGCCCACGCGCCGCGCCACGCCGACCACGCGCGCGTCGAGCGCGTTCACGCCCCAGAGCCGCGCAAGGGCGCGCAGGGTGGCACCCGCGTCGGCAGACGAGCCCCCCAACCCCGCGCGCTCGGGAATGCGCGCCGTCACGCTGATGCGCACGGCGGGCTCCACGCCCAGCTCCTTGGCCAGAAGCGTGGTGGCCTTCCACACGGTGGTCTTCTCGGAGAGCACCTCGAGCGCGGGCTCATGCGCCACGCACAGGCTGGGAGCCTCCTCGACCACCACGGTGTCAAAGAGCGCTACCGGCACCATTACGGAGTCGACGCGATGATAGCCACGCGCGTCCTTCTCGCCATGAATTCCCAGGTGAAGGTTGATCTTGCAGGGTATGGTGACGACCTCACGGCGCGCCATGCTAGCCACGACGCCTAGTCAGAAGCCGACTCGATAAAGTCAAAGAGCCGCTCGCCGGTCTCCGCGTCATACAGCTCGACGGTACCGGTGAGAACGTCAACGTACTGATACGACTGGCGCGCGGTGCGCCCGCGGCGCTCCTCGACCTCCACGACAAAGAGGGAAGGGTGAGCGTGCACGAGCGTTCCCGTACGCTCGATGATGCGCGAGCGTCCCATGTTGGCTTTGACCCGCAAACGCTTGCCCTCAAGCCCGCTGAGCTCGTCTCGAATCTCGTCAATCCGATTGACGGGCGGAATGTCGTTCTCCATGTAAACCTCCATGCGCCCCAGGGGCAAAAAGTCCAGAATACAGGAAGTTCAATCATACGCTGCCATCACGCTAGCCACAATCTGCAGCAATCTCTTGACACGACAAGACCATGCGCTGAGGCACCTCGGTGATACACTGCCCACGAAACCCTACGTTGCCCTGCGGCAGAAAGGAGCGCCCATGGACGAGAGGCGCCTCGCACGCGTGCGCGAGAACCTGAGCAAGAGAGACCTCGCACAGATGCTCGTGGTCGATCCCATCTCCATCAAGTGGCTCTGCGGCTACTACACCGAGCCCTACGAGCGCTTTCTTGCGCTTTACGTGCCCGCACAGGGCGCGCCGACGCTCTTTGCCAACCAGCTCTTCCCCGACCCTTCCGGCTGTGGCGCGCGCATCGTGAGCTTCTCTGACACCGACGATCCCGTGGCGTTCGTGACCGAAACCTGCACGCGCGAACAGCCTCTTGGGGTGGACAAGGCCCTCATGGCCCGCTGGCTCGTGCCTCTCATGGAGTCCGGCGCGGCCTCCGGCTTCGTGCTTGCCTCGGATGCCGTGGACGGTGCCCGCTCCATCAAGGATGCCCGCGAGCAGGACCTCATGCGCGCCGCCTCGGCCACCAACGACCAGGCCATGGCATGGCTCGTCAAGCAGATCGCACCCGGCGTGACCGAGCGCACCATCGCCGACGCCCTGCTCGGGGAGTACCGCCGGCTCGGGGCCGAGGGGCATTCTTTCTCGCCCATCGTGAGCTTTGGCGACCATGGGGCCGACCCGCACCACGAGCCCGATGACACCGCCTTCGTTCCGGGTGACGTGGTCCTCTTTGACGTGGGCTGCCGCCAAGAGGACTACTGCTCGGACATGACGCGCACCTTCTTCACCGCCGAGCCCACCGATCACCAGCGTGCCGTCTACGAGACCGTGCGGCGCGCGAACGAGGCCGCCGAGAAGATCGTGCGCCCCGGGGTAACGTTTGCCGAGATAGACCTCACCGCCCGCCGCACCATCGAGGACGCTGGCTGGGGACCGTACTTCACGCACCGCCTGGGACACCAGATCGGCCTGGTGGATCATGAGCCCGGCGACGTCTCGGCCTCCCACGACGAGCCCGTGCAGCCCGGCCAGTGCTTCTCGATCGAGCCGGGTATCTACCTCCCCGGCGACATGGGCGTCCGCATCGAGGACCTTCTCATCGTCACCGAGACCGGCTGCGAGATCCTCAACCACTACCCCCACGACCTAGTCGTCCTCTAGCGATTTCTTTCTTATTGAGCGTTTTTAAATAGGGGTAAGGCTGCACCCCAAGGCCGTCGGCACCGACGAGGCCGTGCCAGCTGCGCGCCCGGCCCAGAGACGCCCCTGCGGGCGGAGGGACAACCCCCGCCCGCAGTTCGCGAAGCGCTGTTTGAGAACGGGGGTTGTCCCTCCGCCCTTTGAGAGGTTACTCAGCCGGGCACATCGTCAGCGCGGCCTCGTCAGCAACCACCACGCAGTTGGTGTGCAGCTGCAGTATGGAGGCGGGACAGGCGGGCGTTACCGGGCCGTAGCACATGTCGTAGACGGCCTGCGCCTTCTTCTTGCCGCTCGCGATCACCAGAATCTGACGCGCGGCCATGATCGTCTGCGTTCCCATCGTATAGGCCTGGCGGGGCACGTCGTCGGCATGCGCGAACAGGCGGCTGTTGGCCTGGATGGTCGACTCGGTCAAATCGACGCAGTGCGTCCCCTTGGAGAAGTGGTCGTCGGGCTCGTTGAAGCCGATGTGCCCATTGTTGCCGATGCCCAGAAGCTGCAGGTCAGGGTAGCCGACCGCAGCCACCGCCTGATCATAGGCGGAGCAGGCGGCGTCGGCGTCGGGATTGGAGCCGTCGGGCACGTGCGTGTGGGCCGCATCGATGTTGACGTGGTCGAAGAGGTTCTCGCGCATGAAGTGGTGGTAGCTCTGGGAGTCGTCGTGGGAGAGCCCGCGATACTCGTCCAGGTTGTAGGTCGAGACCTGTGCGAAGTCGAGGTCCCCCTTCTGGTACCACTCGATGAGCTGCTGATAGGTGCCCACCGGCGTCGAGCCCGTTGCCAGCCCCAGCACGCAGTCGGGCCTGAGTATGATCTGCGCCGATATGATGTTGGCCGCCTTGCGGCTCATGTCGGCATAGTCCTTAGCGCGCAGAATCTTCATGGTGCATCCCTTCGTCCAGCGGCGAGCGATCGTCCGCCCACCTCGCGGCCCCATCAGCCGCGGCCAATGTGACGGCGACCACCAGGGCGAGGTCGCACAGAGCTCAAAAAGGACTCACCGTGTCGAGGCCCCTGCCCGTCCACGGAGATCGCGAGGCGCACTGCCCCACGGCACCACCATAGCGCGTCCGCGGGCCATCGGTGCCGAGTTTTATAGGAACGATCATCTCGGACGCGTGAGTTAGGATAGGCACCCCGAGGCAGCATGAGCGGAGAATCGCCTAGAGCTTGGAGACCAGGTCCTCGAGGGCATGAAAGCGGTGAGAAATGCGGTTCTTCTCGTCAAGGGTGAGCTCTGCCATGGCACGACCGGGAGTCACGCTGGGTCGGAACAGGGGATCGTAGCCAAAGCCGTACTGGCCACGGGCCTCGTGACCAATCGCACCCTCACAGTCACCGTCTCCACGCAGCACCTCGTCTGTGCGCGCGAAGACCACCGTCGAGTGGAAGTGCGCCGTGCGTTTGGCATCCGCGACATCCTTGAGCTCGGACAGGAGCTTGGCATTGTTGGCGGCGTCGTTCCCATGTGCGCCCGCCCAGCGTGCCGAGAAGATGCCCGGGGCGCCATCGAGCGCGTCCACGCACAGGCCGGAGTCATCGGCCACGGCCAAGGGCAGTCCCGTGACAGTCTGCGCGTTTCGTGCCTTGATGAGGGCATTGTCAAAGAAGGTCTCGCCGTCCTCGACGGGGTCCTCGAAGTCCCCAAGCTCACCGAGGGCCACAAAGCGCACCCCCGGAAGAACCTTTGAGAGCATGGCCTCGATCTCCGTGACCTTGTGCGCGTTGCCCGTAGCCACGACCACGGTCTTTGCGGGGTCTAGGCTCTCTGTGTCAATGGCTGCCATCTTGTCTCCCCTGTCCGTCTCCTGCACTTTAGGCCATCGACGCACGAAAAGGTAAATTCGCCGCAGCTTGGGCCTGTCGACATACGTGTCGCTCGCCTCTCAAGAGCCTTCTAAGACGTCTCATGATAGCTCAGCCCGGAAAAGCCCCGAGGGCGAGAAGATCCCCGCGCCCCCGGACGAACGAGCAATGAGAGCCCACCGCGATAAGCGGGCAAGGGGGGGCACCCCCTAGGCGCCGAAACGCCCCACGCCCTCCCGCGAGACACGCGCGAAGAAGTGCGGAACGGGTTCCGGCTGCTCATCGCGGATGTCATACACGCCCCGAAGGATGCGCTCCGCCTCGTCGAGACGCTCCTCGCTGTTGGCGTAGAGCGTGGCCATGAGGTCTCCGGGAGCAATCCGCGCGCCGGTCTTGGCCGCGAGCACGATGCCGGCCGCCGGATCGATGGCATCCTCCTTGGTGGCACGACCCGCCCCGAGCGCGACCGACGCGATGCCGCAGCGCCCCGTGTCCATAGCAAAGACCCAGCCTCCGTCAACGGAGCGGACCTCGCGAGAGCACGCGGGCTGTGCAAAGAGCGCGTAATCATCGAGGACCCGCGCGTCCCCGCCCTGAGCCGCGACCATCTCGTGCAGCTTCTGGAATCCCTGACCGTTGGAGATCTGCGTACGCGCCGTTTTGCGGCACTTCTCCAGGCTGCCCACGCCCGCGAGAAAGAGCATGTTGGCCGCAAGCTCCACGCAGGTCTCGGTGAGATCCTCGGAAGCCGTGCCCTTGAGCACATCGCAGGCCTCCATGACCTCGAGGGAGTTGCCGATGGCACGGCCCAGGGGACGTCCCATGTCGGTGATAAGGGCGACCGTGGTGCGGCCAACTTCCTCTCCCAGGTCGACCATGCACTGAGCAAGGGCTACGGCGTCCTCGGAGGTCTTCATGAAGGCGCCGCTTCCGCACTTGACGTCGAGCAGAATCGCATCGGCACCGGACGCGATCTTCTTGCTCATAATGCTCGAGGCGATGAGGGGAAGCGAGTCGACGGTGGCGGTGACGTCACGTAGGGCATAGAGCTTCTTGTCCGCGGGGACGAGGTTGCCCGTCTGTCCGATGACGGCACAGCCGACCTCGTTCACGATTCTGAAGAACCGCTCCATGTCCACGTCTACGGAAAGCCCAGGGATGGACTCGAGCTTGTCTAGGGTTCCCCCGGTGTGTCCCAGGCCGCGTCCGCTCATCTTAGCCACGGGCACGCCCAGAGACGCCACGAGCGGGGCTATGACCAGCGTAGTCTTGTCGCCCACACCGCCGGTCGAGTGCTTGTCGACCTTCACGCCTCGGATGGCGGAGAGGTCGACCATGTCGCCGGAACGGGCCATGTCCATGGTGAGACGCGCGGTCTCGCCGGCGTTCATGCCCTCGTAGAAGATGGCCATGAGCAGGGCGGACGCCTGATAGTCGGGGATGCTTCCCGCCACGTAGCCGTTGACGAAGAAGTCGATCTGGTCGTCCGTGAGCACGCCGCCGTTGCGCTTCTGCTCGATGATGTCGTACATTCTCATGCCGAATCGTTTCCTTTCGTAGCGCTACGCCGATGTCCCGGGCGCGGGCCGTCCTAGATCCTCCGGTCCGAACCCCAGGGGCAAAAGCTCCTTCAGCGCGAGCGCGCGCGTCTCGAACGTGCCTGCCCGTGTGCCGGAGCGTCCGAGAATAACACGGAACGTATCCTGGTCACAGAACTCGCGCATCACCTGGCGGCACACGCCGCAGGGCGCGCACCACTCACGCGGGGGCTCGCCCTCGGGCCCGCCCACGATGGCGATGGCCGCAAAGGAGCGCGTCCCCTCGCTGACGGCCTTGAAGAAGGCCGTGCGCTCGGCGCAGTTGCTGGGCGTGTAGGAGGCGTTCTCGATGTTGCACCCCTGGGTCACGCTGCCGTCGGACGCGAGCAGCGCCGCCCCCACGGCAAAGCGGGAGTACGGGACGTACGCCCGCTCGCGCGCCCCGACGGCCAGTCCGACGAGCTCCTCGTCCTCCATGGTGCCCTCCTTATCGGCTGCCCTTCACGTACGGCACGCCATCGGCCTTGGGAGCCACGGAGCTGCCCACGAACAGGACGAGCGTGAGAATCGTGATGACGTAGGGCAGCATCGAGAGGATCTGGGACGGAATGGCCGCACCGCCGCCCAGCATGATGACGAGCGCCTGCGTGAAGCCGAACAGCATGCACGCGCCATAGGTGCCAAACGGCTTCCACTTGCCGAAGATGACCGCAGCAAGCGCGATGAAGCCCTGGCCGGCGATGGCCGTCTGCGTGAACTGGGAGATGATGGCCAGCGTGACCGAGGCGCCCCCAAAGCCGGCGAGCATGCCGGAGGTGAGGACGCACAGCCAACGGGTGCGGGAGACGTTGATGCCGAGCGTGTCGGCAGCGGCGGGATGCTCGCCCACGGCACGCACGCGCAGCCCCCACTTGGTCTTGTAAAGCACGAACCAGACGGCGATGGTGGCAATAAGAGCGAGCAGCACCGTGACGTCCACGTTGAGGCTCGCAATCGGAGTGTCCGAAAGACCTCCGGCCCCAAAGACCTTGGGAAGCGTGGCGACGATGGAGGACATGGCCGCCCCGTCGAACATGCTGCGGCAAGCGAACAGGGCAATGCCCGGGGCGAGCAGGTTGATGGCCACGCCCGAGACCGTCTGGTCGGCCGTAAAGGTGACCGACGCCAAGGCGTGGAGCGCCGCGATGAGCATTCCGCAGACGCCCGCGAACAAAAAGCCGAGCCACGGGTTGCCCGTGAGGTGGCTGCCCGCCACGCCGGCGAAGGCACCCACGGCCATCATGCCCTCGATGGCGATGTTGGTCACGCCGGAGCGCTCCGAGACCACGCCGCCCAGGGCCCCGAACACGTAGGGCGTGGAATACGTAAGTGTGATGGCAACGAGCATGATCAGACTATTCAGCATCGCCGGCCTCCTTGCTGTTCGCGTCTGCGTCCGTGCCGCCGGGCGCGCCCACGTCGGGGTCAGCCGGCACAGGGCCCGGCTCCACCGGGGATGCCTCCTGCTCTATGGGATAGGCGGAGGTCTCGTTCTTCTCGGCGCCCATCTCGATGACGCCACCGGACGCATCCGTCGGACTCGCCCCTACGAGGGCGCCCTCGGCCGCGAGTGCGCGCCTGCGCTCGATGCGCTCGGCGAGCTTGGGCACGATGCCGCCCAGGGCCATGAAGAATACGATGGTGCCAATCATGATGTTGATAATCTCTGACGGCGCCCCCATGACCTGCTGCACCGTCTGGCCACCGTAGATGAGACCGGCAAACAGCAGGGACGCGGGGATGCAGCCCAGAGGCGAGCAGCCGGCGATAAAGGCAACGGACAGGCCGTTGAAGCCGTAGTTCTCAAAAGCGGCGATCGTGGAGATGGAGTGCGGGGAGATGCCCGTGATGGTGAGGGCGCCGGCAAGGCCGCACAGGCCTCCGGATATGAGCATGCACAACACGATGTTCTTCTGCACGTTGATGCCAGCGAACTGGGCGGCGTCGCGGGCCAGGCCCACCGCGCGGATCTCGTAGCCCACCTTGGTCTTGGTGAGCAGCCAGGCGATGAAAATCGCGGCCAGAAGGGCGATGGCAAAGCCCACGTTGGCGTCGGTCTTGACGAGCGCCTCCTGGAGCCAGGGAATGCCGGAGAGCGCCTTCTGGCCCGCCTCGGACACCTTCCAGTTGGGAAGGATCATCGTGAAGCTCGACTCGTTGACCGGGATGGCCCCCGTGGAGTTGGCACGGTGGAAGGTGTCAGTCTGCACGACGAAGTTGCAGAGGTAGAGCATGATCCAGTTGAGCATGATGCTCGTGATGACCTCGTGGATGCCAAACTTCCCCTTGAGCCAGCCGACAAAGGCGCCCAGGAGCGCGCCTCCCGCCGTGCCCGCAAGGATCACGAGCGGAATCTGGAGGGGCGCCGGGAGATTGACCTGCGAGCCCACGACGACGGCGAGCACGGTGCCGCAGATGTACTGCCCCTCTCCGCCGATGTTGAAGAGCCCCGCCTTGTAGGCAAAGGCGACCCCACAGCCCGTGAGCAGGAGCGGCGTGGCCTTGATGATAACGTTGGCAATGTACTTGGGCCTGCCGAGAGCCCCGTTGAACAGCGCGGCAAACGAGCCCGCGGGGTCATAGCCCGCGCTGGCGAGCACGATCGCCGCCACACCAAAACCAAAGAGAATGGCGACGATCGCCGAGACGATGGGCTTCTTCAGGATCTTGGTGAAGGTGCTCATTTGCTCTCACCCCCTGCCATGAGAAGGCCAATCTGTCGCTCGTTGACCGTTCCCTGGTCGAAGGAGCCGACGATGGCACCGTCGTAGATGACGTCGATTCTGTCGGACACGCTCATGACCTCGTCAAGCTCGAGCGAGATGAGCAGGATGGCGGCGCCTCGGTCGCGCTCGCGCACGAGCGCCTTGTGCACGAACTCGATAGCGCCCACGTCGAGGCCGCGCGTGGGCTGAACCGCAACAAGAAGATCGGGCTCGCGTGAGACCTCGCGCGCAATGATGACCTTCTGCTGATTGCCCCCGGAGAGGCCTCCCGCGGCGTGGTCCTCGCAGTCATCGGGGCGAATGTCAAACTCCCTGATGAGCTCGCGCGTATACGCGCGCATGCGGTCGTAGTCGAGCCGGATGCCCGAGCCAAACTCGTCCTGGTCGTGAATCTCGAGCACGACGTTCTCGGCCACGGTAAACGGCAAGACCAGGCCCCAGCGGTGACGGTCGGAGGGGATGGTGGCCACGGAGTGGTCGAGCACGTTTTTGATGCTCGTATTCTGCACCTCGACGCCCCGTACGCTGATGGTCCCCGACTCCACCTTGACAAGGCCGTCTATGGCGTCGGTGAGCTCCGCCTGCCCGTTTCCGTCGATGCCCGCCACGCCCACGATCTCGCCGGCATGCACGTCAAGGGAGAGGCCCTTGACCTGCCCGATGCCACGCGCGTCCTTCACGTGGAGGTCGCGGATGGACAGAACCACGTCACCGGGACGCGTAGAGCCCTTCTCCACGTTGAAGCTCACGCGACGTCCCACCATCCGAGAGGCGAGCTCCTCCTGGCTAGTCGTGGCAACGTCCACGGTGCCCATGTAGACGCCCCGGCGGATGATGGTGCACTCGTCCGCGGAGGCCATGATCTCCTTGAGCTTGTGGGTGATGATGATGATCGTCTTGCCCTTGTCCACCAGGCCGTGCATGATCTTGATGAGCTTGTCGATCTCCTGAGGGGTGAGCACGGCCGTGGGCTCGTCCAAGACCAGCGTCTGGGCCCCGCGATAGAGGACCTTGAGGATCTCCACGCGCTGCTGCATGCCCACCGAGATGTCCTCGACCTTGGCGTCCAGGTCAACGTCGAAGCCGTACTCGTCGGCGATCTGGGCGACGCGCTCGCGCGCTCGCCGGGGGTCCAGGATGCCGGGGGCGCCGCAGACCTCGTCGCCGAGCACGATGTTCTCGGTGACCGTGAAGTTTTCCACGAGCATGAAGTGCTGGTGAACCATGCCGATGCCCTGCGCGATGGCACCCGTGGGGTCCTTGATGCCGACCTGCTCGCCGTTGAGAAAGACCTCTCCCTCGTCGGCCTGGTACAGGCCATAGAGCACGTTCATGAGCGTGCTCTTGCCCGCCCCGTTCTCTCCCAAGATGGCATGGATGGACTGCCTCCTGACGTCCAGGTTCACGCCGTCGAGCGCCTTGAACGTGCCGAAGGTCTTGGTGATGCCGTGCATCTGCACCGCGTATGCCGGACTGACCTCCACGTGTCGCCTCCTTTAGCTCGTCCTCCCATAGCGCGGGGGACACCTCATCGAGGCATCCCCCGGCGCAATGGGCCTGCGTGCAGCCCTAGGCAGAGAAGGAGCTGAGCTCGCTCTCGTTTGCGGGAGGCTTGATGTCTCCGCTCTTGATCTTTTCGCCGATCTCGACGGCCTCGTTGTAGATCTCGTCGCCGATGATGTCATGCCCCTCGGGGATCCCCACGCAGTCCTCGGTCATGCCCAGGCTGATCGTGGTGCCGCCCTCGAGGTCGCCGGACTCGATCCGGGTGGACACGTCCACGACGGCCACGTCGACGCGCTTGAGCGCCGAGGTGATGACGTTGTCCTCGGCGAGGTAGGACTGGTCCATGTCCACGCCGATCGCGTACTGGTTGGCCTCCTTGGCCGCCTCGATGACGCCCGTGCCCACGCCACCGGCGGCGTGGAAGACGATGTCGCAGCCGTCCGAGAACATCTTCTGCGTGATGGACTTGCCCTTGGCGGAGTCGCTGAAGGACTCGGCGTACTGGGCCTGGACCTCGACGCTCGTGCCCTTGGTGGAGTTGGCGTAGGCGACGCCGCCCTTGTAGCCAAACTCGAACTGGTCGATGACGTCCGAGGAGACGCCGCCCACAAAGCCGACCTTGCCCGTCTTGGTGAAGCACGCCGCGATGTAGCCGACCATGAACGAGGGCTCCTGGGCGCGGAACTGGACGCCGGTGAGGTTGGAGACGTCAGAGGCGTTCGCGTTGTCGACGATGGCGAACTTGACGTCGGGATTCTGCTGGGCGGACTTCTCGACGGCGTCGGCCATGGCAAAGCCCACGCCCCAGATCAGGTTAGAGCCGTCATCGACGGCCTTGTCCAGGTTGGTGGCGTAGTCGGCCTCCTGCTTGGACTCGAGGTAGCTCACCTCCCAGCCCTTCTCCTCGTTGAGCTGCTGAAGGCCGGCCCAAGAGAGCTGGTTGAAGGACTGGTCGTTGACGCCGCCGGTGTCGGTGATCATCTCGAGCTTGTAGCTGGCCTCGGAATCCGTGCTGGAGGAGCCGGAATCGGAGGAGGAGTCGGAGGTACTCGAGCCACCACCGCACCCCGCCAGGCCGAGACCCGCAAAGACCGCCACGGCACCCATCCCCCCGATGAAGCCACGACGCGAAACGCTGTGATTCTCCCTCATTGCAACGCTCCTTCTCTGTTGTATCTCGGCTGGACGCCGAGACCCCTTTGAGACGGCCTTGTCCGTCTCCTTTTGAACGGGCCCGAAGACCCGTGAAGTGCCCGCTTTTTGTGCACTCCCCCTGGCATTAGCGCACATCCGAGGTGGCAACTCCCAGCGCAACTTCCATCATCTGGGTGAATGACGTCTGGCGCTCCTCGGCCGGCAAAGATGCGCCCGTGAGGGGAAGGTCGGAGACGGTGAGCAGGGTCACAGCGCGCTTCTTGGCGCGCAGGGCGTTGAGGTACAGGGCGACCGACTCCATCTCCACCGCCAGCACCCCCATGCGTGCCCAGCGCTCGTTGACCGTCTCGTCGTCGTTGTAGAAGACGTCGGAGGACAGGACGTTGCCAACCTTGTAGTCAAAGCCAAGCTGCTCGGCCACCTCGACGGCGCGGCGCAGAAGGCCAAAGTCGGCGAGAGGGGCGAGCGTGCCGGGCATGTGGAACTGCGCGGCGTAGTTGGAGTCCGTGCAGGCGCCCATGCCCATGACCAGGTCGCGCAGCTGCACGTCGGGGGCTAGGCCGCCCGCGGTGCCAATGCGGATGATCGCATCCACGTCGTAGAAGTTGAAGAGCTCGTAGGAGTAGATGCCGATGGACGGCATGCCCATGCCCGATCCCATGACCGAGACGCGCGCGCCCTGATAGGTTCCCGTGTAGCCGAGCATGCCGCGCACGGAGTTGAACTGATCGACGTCCTCAAGGTAGGTCTGGGCCACGAACTGGGCGCGCAGCGGGTCTCCGGGCATGAGGACCATCTTTGCGATCTGCCCCTTGGCGGCGGCGTTGTGCGGGGTGGGGGTGAGCGCCATGTCCTAGCCCTCCAGGATCTGGTCGAGATGAGACGTTCCGATGGGGAGCATGGGAGCCCCCAGATAGTCGAGGACGGTCGCGGCGACGTCGGCGAACGTGGGGAGCGTCCCCAGGTTCGCGCCCGGCTTGACGCGCGGGCCCGCGATGAGCCAGGGGACGTACTCGCGCGAATGGTCGGTCGAGGGAGTGACGGGGTCGCAGCCGTGATCGGCGCTGATCATGAGCAGATCGTCCTCGCCGAGACCCGTCAGGAGCTCGGGCAACTTGGCGTCAAAGTACGAGATTGCCTTGGCATAGCCCACCGCGTCGTTGCGATGGCCGTAGATCATGTCGGTGTCCACGAGGTTCGTGAAGCACAGGCCGTTGAAGGCGCGCCCCGTACGCTCGATGGTCTTGTCGATCCC
Source organism: Thermophilibacter immobilis (assembly GCF_015277515.1). Taxonomy (NCBI): domain Bacteria; kingdom Bacillati; phylum Actinomycetota; class Coriobacteriia; order Coriobacteriales; family Atopobiaceae; genus Thermophilibacter; species Thermophilibacter immobilis. The sequence goes on from NZ_CP063767.1 coordinate 1,998,688, forward strand.
CTCGGGGTTGCCCGAGGTGTAGACGAAGTCGGTCATGCCGCGATGGGCGAAGATATCGTAGATCTTGCCCACCGAGAGCACGTCGTAGCCGCTCTTGGAGAGGACGTCGAGCATCGTGGGTCCCGTGGGCTCCAGGGAGAAGTCGTGGCGACGCGGAGTGCGCGTGAAGGAGCCGTCCTCGCCCACAAACGGACGAGCTATGACGCGAGCGACGCCGTGCTCCCCGGTGAGAATCGCGCGGGCGATACGGCAGTACGCGTAGAGCTGCTCGACGGGAACGACGTCCTCGTGAGCGGCGATCTGGAAGACGCTATCCGCCGAGGTGTAGACGATCAGCTTGCCGGTGTCCCGATGCTCCTGGCCAAAGTCCTTGATGACCTCGGTGCCGGAGTAGGGCCGGTTGCAGAGCACGCCGCGCCCCGTCTGGCGCTCGAACTCCTTGATGACCTCGGGAGGGAAACCCTCAGGGTAGGTCGGGAAGCGGCGCGGCGTGACGACGCCCGCCATCTCCCAGTGGCCGACGGTGGTGTCCTTGCCGGCCGAGGCCTCCCGCAGGCGCGCGAAGGCTCCCGTGGGATGCGCGATGGGCGCGAGGTCAACGTCACGGGGGCCCTCGAGCGCGCCCTCGATGTTAAGGAGGCCCAGCTTGGTGAGGTTGGGAATGTGAAGCTCTCCCGAGGTCTCGCATGCGGTAAGCGTGTTGCTCAGCTCGTCGTCGAAGTCGGGCCAGTCGGGCTCCGATCCTATGCCAAAGCTGTCAAGAACGACAAGAAACACGCGCCGATCGGCATGGGAAGCCTCACTCATGTGTACTCCAATCCCCGATGGGTCTGCACCCGCTCCCTGGCATGATGCACGAACTGTCGCTTGCCGTGACGTGCATAAATATCTGCTTACCATCTTGTTACTTTGATTAGCCGACGTCAGTCTACTTCATCGCTTCTCTCGCACGAACCGCCCCTGCGCCTCAGTGTTACGAGTGGCAGGTGATTTGCCGCGAGTGGCAGATGCGGGAAGGCGATGCTGCCACAGGAGACGCGGGGCGCGCCGGCCGTCACCAGAAATCTTCGTCTTCAGGGTGCAAAAGCACCTTCTGGCCCCCTTTTACGACCGCCTGACCCCAGCGGCGCCCTTTTCTCACAGCCTTCTTTACACAACGTCAGGGCCTCCGTATAATGACGAGAAATAAAGAAGTGATTACGTCTCTAAAGAAGTGCTGAGGAGGAGGTCCCATGCTCACCGAACGAGAACGGCAGATTCTTGACTGGATCCGCGAGGACCCCTCCGTCACCCAAAGGGAGATAGCCGAACGCGCGAGCATCTCTCGCTCCTCGGTCGCCGTCCACATCTCCAACCTCGCGCGCAAGGGGGCCATCCTGGGACGGCAGTACGTCATCTCCGAGAGCCCCTACGCCGTGATCATCGGGGGTGCCAACATGGACATCGCCGGCCGGCCCGACCACGACCTGGTGCCGCGCGACTCCAACCCCGGCACAGTGCGCATGTCGGCGGGCGGCGCCGGTCGCAACATCGCCCATAACATGGCGCTTCTGGGCTGCAACGTCAAGTTCATCTCGGCCTTTGGCGACGACCTGCACGCCCGCGAGCTGCAGGATAGCTGCCGCTCCGTGGGCATCGAGGTCAAGGATTCCGTGACCATCCCCGGGGCGGCCACCTCGACCTACCTGTTCATCATGGACGAGACGGGTGACATGCAGCTCGCCATCGCCGACATGGCCATCTACGACCGTCTCACGCCCTCGTGCCTCGGGCGCAAGCTCGACCTCATCGAACGCGCGGCCCTGTGCGTGGTCGACACCAACATTCCCGCAGAGAGCCTCCAGTGGCTCACCGAGCACGTCTCGGTCCCCCTCTTCTGCGACCCCGTCTCCACGGCCAAGGCGCACAAGCTCGACGGCATCCTGGGCAAGCTCCACACCATCAAGCCCAACCAGCTCGAGGCCCAGACCCTCTCGGGTGTTGAGATCCATGACGAGAAGACCCTGCACCTCGCCGCTCAGCGCCTCCTGGACACGGGCCTGGAGCAGGTGTTCATCTCGCTCGACACACGAGGCCTCTACTGCGCCAACCACGATTGCCAGTTCGAGCTGTCCACGTTCGACAGCGAGGTGGTCAATGCCACCGGAGCCGGGGACTCGATGATGGCCGCCATCGCATGGGCATACCTCGACGGGGCCGACCTCAGGGGGCAGGGACTGGCTGGCCTGGCCACCTCCTCCTTGTGCGTGGAGTCCGCCGGCACCATCAACCCGGCCATCACCGCAGCGGCGGTCCGCAGGAGGATGTCCGCGTCGCCCGGGGAGCACAAGTCCGCCTAGGGGCATGCGCCCGATCAAACCACGTAGCCAACCCTACATGAAAGGAACTGCCATGAAGGAGCTCAACCAGTACCTGGACGTTGCCCCCGAGGTCAAGAAGGCGCTCGAGGAGGGCCGGCCTGTCGTCGCCCTGGAGTCCACCATCATCTCGCACGGCATGCCCTACCCCCAAAACGTCGAGACGGCCCTCGAGGTCGAGCGCCTCGTGCGCGAGAGCGGCGCCGTGCCGGCGACCATCGCCGTCATCGGCGGGCGCCTGCGCGCCGGCCTGTCCAAGGAGGAGATCGACCATCTGGGCAAGAAGGGCCACGGCGTGGCCAAGGTCTCCCGCCGCGACCTCGCAGTGGTCTGCGCCCGGGGCATGGACGGCGCCACGACCGTCACCACCACGATGATCATCGCCCACATGGCCGGCATCGAGGTCTTTGCCACCGGCGGCGTGGGCGGCGTCCACCGCGGCGCCGAGACCACCATGGACGTCTCGGCCGACCTCGAGGAGCTGGCGCAGACCCCCGTCATGGTCATCTGCGCGGGCGCCAAGTCCATTCTCGACCTGGGCCTCACGCTCGAGTACCTGGAGACCAGGGGCGTGCCCGTCCTGGGCTACCAGACCCAGGAGCTGCCCGCCTTCTACACCCGCCACTCCGGCTTCGCCGTGGACTACGAGGTCGACAGCCCCGAGGAGCTCGCGCGGGTCTTCCACACCAAGCGTGAGATGGGCCTGTCCGGCGGCGTCCTGGTGGGCAACCCAATCCCCGAGGAGTACTCGATGGACAAGGCCGTCATCGACCAGGCCATCGACCAGGCGCTCGCCGAGGCTGACGAACAGGGAATCCACGGCAAGGAGTGCACGCCGTTTCTTCTCGCCAAGGTCGCAGAGCTCACCGGCGGGGACTCGCTCGACTCCAACATCCGCCTCGTGTTCAACAACGTGGTCCTGGGGGCCAAGACCGCCGTTGCCCTGCGCGCCCTCGAGGGGTAGCTCCCTCTCGCGTCCCACGCCCGCCGTCTGCGCCCGCAGCCACGCCGCTCGCCGACATGGCTGCGGGCGCTTTTCCATAAAGGGACATATGTCCTCGAATGTAAACCAGCAGCTCCGTAGAATGGCCCAAAAGGGGTTCGATGACGCCGGAGAGAGGGCCGTGGACGTTCTCGGATACATCAGCGCGCTGAACGCGCCCACGCGCGAGGCGCTCATGCCGTGGGCGCGTCGCATCCCGGCTGGCCTCCTGGCGCGCTGCCGCCTCATCCACGTGGAGCGCGGCGAGGAGCTCGTGAGCATGTTCGATCGCTGCGAGCACGTCTACGTCCTGTGCGTGGGTCGCATTCGAACCACGACCCGGAGCGTCTCGGGCTCGAGCTTCACCATCGACGAGTTCGAGGCCCCCACGGTCTTCGGGGAGATGGAGCTCCTGGCCCAGAGCCCGATCACCCTGGGATCGCTCGTGGCACTGAGCGGCTGCTCGTTCATCGCGGCGCCGCAGGCGGACTACCTCGCCTGGCTCACGTCCGACCCCGAGGCCCTTCTCGCCCGCTCGCGCTGGGTCGTGAGGAGCCTCCTGCGTCAGATGGGCAACGCGCGCAGCCTCATGGGCTGGAGCGCAACGAGGCGCCTCATGTTCGTCTTGTTCCAGTCCTGTCACCAGGGCACGGGGCGCAGCGAAAACGGAGGCGCCACCATCCAGGCCACGCGCGCGGAGCTCGCCGAGCGGGCCGGCGTGAGTACCAAGACCGTCTCGCGCGCGCTGGGCGAGCTCGAGGGCCGCCAGATGCTCAGGCGCTCAGGCAGAAAGATCGTCATTGACCGGGACGCCTACGAGCGCCTGGAAAACGAGATACGACACGAGCTGGAGTCGGAGCCGCCCCAGGGCGGCAAGAGGGAGGAACAATGAGCGACAACGGGTACCTGAACATCATCACCGCGAGCAACCTCACCTACAAGCAGAAGGTGCTGCACCTGGCGCAGGCCGCCGAGAACTCCGTGCGCCCCCTCAAGACCACCAAGGAGTTCGACCGCTTCTTCGAGGCCCGCGCGCTCGACGACATGCAGGAGGGCAACGCCCCCTATCGCCCGCGCTACATCTGCCCCGACTACCAGCACTTTTCCGGCCACGGCTCCGAGTTCCTTCACCTGGATGCCCCCAGGGACCTCGACGACCTGCTCTGGGGCCTCTCGATGGTCTATAACAACGTGCCCTCCGTCACGAGCCGTCCCGTCTCGGTGGGGCAGCTCGACAAGATCATCGACCCGTTCCTTGACGGCGTCTCCGACGACGAGGCCAAGCGCGCGCTCAAGCACTTCCTGAACTACATCGACCGCACCGTAGCCTCTGGCTACTGCCATGCCAACATAGGCCCCGAGGACACCCGAGCCGGTCGCCTGCTCCTTGAGGTCGAGGCCGAGCTCCAAAACGCCGTGCCAAACTTCACCCTGAAGTACGACCCCGCGGTGACGCCCGACGACTTCATGCGCCTCGCGCTTACGACCGCCATGAAGTGCGCCAACCCGGCGTTTGCCAACCACGCCATTCACAAGCACACCTATCAGGGCGGCTACCAGGTTGTGAGCTGCTACAACGTGCTGCCCCTGGGCGGCGGTGCCTACTGCCTGGACCGCCTCCTGCTGCCGGGCATGGCGCGCCTGGCCACGAGCGTCGACGACTTCCTGGACAACATCCTGCCCTCGGCCACCGGCGAGCTGTGCAACTACATGAACGAGCGCATCCGCTTCGAGGTTGAGGAGTCTAACTTTTTCCAGAGCTCCTGGCTCGTCAAGGACGGCCTCATCAGCCGCGAGCGCTTCACCGGGATGTTCGGCGTGGCTGGTATGAGCGAGTGCGTGAAGGAGCTCCTGCACCTGGGAGACGAGCGCGCCTACGGCACGGACCCCGAGGCCGACGAGCTGGCCGAGAAGATCATGCAGAAGATCTACGACCAGGTCAACGAGTTCGACGCCGTGTACTCCGAGGTGGCGGGCGGCCGCTTCACCCTGCACGCGCAGGCCGGCTTCTCCGACCAGGTGGGCGTCACGCCGGGCGTGCGCGTCAAGGTGGGCGACGAGCCCGAGGTCCTCTACGACCACATTCGCCAGGCCGCGAGCCTGCACCGCTTCTTCAACGCCGGCGTGTCCGACATCTTCCCCGTCGAACCCACGGCCGAGAAGAACCCGGATGCCCTTCTCGACGTCATCAAAGCCGCCTTCTCCATCGACGACAAGTACCTGTCGTTCTACTCGTCCGACGGCGACCTCGTGCGCATCACGGGCTTCCTCGTAAAGCGCTCCGAGATGGAGAAGTACGCCAAGGGCGAGGCGGTTCTCGCTGATACCTCCCACGACGGCGAGGGCAACTGGCGCGCCAACGACCTTGCCGACCGCAAGGTCAGGCTCTAGGTCGGAGCCCTAGTCATGTCCGCACACGTCCCCATCAACAACATCATCCCGTTCTCCTTGGTGGACGGGCCGGGGGCTCGCTGCTCGGTGTTTTTGCAGGGCTGCAACATTCGCTGCGCCTACTGTCACAACCCCGAGACCCAGTCCCTGTGCGTGGCCTGCGGCGCCTGCGTGAGGGCCTGTCCGGCACGGGCTCTCACGCTCGAGGCGGGCGCAGTCGTGTGGGACTCCGAGCTTTGCACGGGTTGCGATACGTGCATTGGCACCTGCACGTATCGCTCCTCGCCGCGCATCCGCCACATGGACGCGCGTGAGGTCTTTGCCGAGGTATCCAGCTATCAGCCCTTCATCCGTGGCGTCACGACCTCGGGCGGCGAGTGCATGCTCTACCCGGAGTTTTTGCTTGAGCTCTTTGGCCTATGCCGCGCGGCGGGGATCGGCGCCCTCATCGACTCCAACGGGACAATCGACTTCTCTGAGCACGAGGGGCTCCTAAACGTGGCCGACGGCGTGATGATTGACGTCAAGGCGTGGAGCGACGCGTGGTTCGTGCACCTCACGGGCACCGACGGCGCGACGGTGAGAAAGAACCTCGCCTTTCTGGCGGAGCGCGACAAGCTCGAAGAGGTGCGCGTCATCGTGACCGAGGGATGGAACGACCCCGAGGATGCCGTGGACGGCATCGCGGCCACGCTGGGCAGGCGCGTGGGGGCCGCGCGTCTGCGCCTCATGCGCTTCCGCCACTTTGGGGTGCGCGGGCCCATGGCGAGCGCGCCCTCCCCCTCCGACGCACGGATGGACGCGCTGGAGGCACGAGCGCACGAGCTTGGCTTTGGCGAGGTCGTGGTCAGCTAGGGGGCGCACGGCTCGTCAGCTGCAGCTCAACCGGGCATCTCCCGTTCTTTGGTTCTTTGAACGCTATCGGCAGTTCGGAGGCTTGTTTCTCGTCCGCACCTGCCGATAGCGTTCAAAGAGCGAGTCCAAGACGACAAGAAGCTCTCGCCCCCTGACAACTATGAACCGTGGAGTCTCTCGAGGCCACCGGCTATGGCGCCAGCACGTCAAGCGGTACGACCTGAATTCCTTCGTCTGTTACGTAAGCGGGAGCCCCATAGGCAACTACGACACATTTTGCGACGGGCGGTTTCTCTCCCTGCAAGCGTCGACTCGTTGCGAGCAAGCGAGGCAAGTAGGGCATTCACCTTATCGGGGCTACGACGCACACCATCTAACCTCGATATATCTGAATCGGCGACCGTCTGCACGTATTCTGCCGCTATTCGCATCGCCGCTTTCGTCGAAAGGCCGACAGACCGGGGCCACCCACCACGACATACAGCTTCCGCCACAGACGGAAGACCAGACATCGATCCTTGTGCCCTGGTGAACGTGTCTCCGGAGAGTAACCGCGAAAGAGGAATTTCTCCCGTGGATCTTCCCGACTCAAAGAGGGTCATGGTATCCATTCTCAGCACGGAGAAACGCCCTACGCCACTATGCATAGGCTGAGCGGCGTCATGGGGGGTCGACGAGCCCGTGAGGATAAACTGCCCCGGATCTCCCCTACGGTCGCACTCAAAGCGAGCCGCATCCCATAACTTTGGCACCTCTTGCCACTCGTCTATGAGACGCGGCGTCGGCCCCTCCATCGCTGTCGCGGGGTCCGCAGTCGCCATGAGCCGTCCTGCGAAGTCACCGGCTGGATCAGTCATCGAGATTTCAGACTTTGCGTATCTGCGCCCGATCGTGATCTTGCCGCACCACTTTGGCCCGCGAAGCACGAGAGTACCGAATAGAGAAAGGTCTTCCTCAAGCCCGGAGTCCACGACGCGGGGGATGTACTCTCTCATGATGTGCCCTTCTCCCTCTTTAGCGGGATGGTTAAAATAGCGGCATCACCTGAACTAATGTGCAAATTTCCAGTGTTTTTGAGGGCACTTTTCCAGACCACCACGATCACTTGAGCATTCTTTGAGCGGAGCGTAACCAGCATTTTATACAGAACGTCATCGAACTAGCCTCCTACGGGGAGCTACCCATTGGCAGCACGATGCTCTTCGTGAGCGCTGGCTCAAGGCTGGGAAGAGATGTCCGGAGGACTCGCGCAGAGCCCTTATACAGGGATACTATCTAGACACACCATCTCGGAGGAGCGGCAGCCATGGCCACGGAACCAGATCTCACCACGAGACAGTTCGTGAGAATTCTACGGGAGCTTCCCGCGCATACCCCGGCAGCGGGCCTCTTTATCAAGAGTGCATTGAACGGCCCCGGATACGCAGGCGTCTCAAAATTCGGCTATGCGGACGAACGAGAGCATATGCTCTCCTGGTTCGGCTGTCAGGACGGGAACAACGGTAGCGGAGCCTATTCTCGCAAAGTTCCCAACACGAGCGCCCGCGTAGCCTATGGCAGACTCCAGAACGCCGGATCCCTTCTGTGGATTGCAGAGGCGCTCGGCGAAGATGAGAGCGCTGTGGAGCTCGTAGCCAAAGAGGCCCTGCAGGAGACCGACCATCGCCGCCGATGCAAAATCGTGCGCAGCCACTTCTCCTGGGAGCGCGTCTACGCTCTGGCAATGAAAACGAAGGGAATGTCAGCTGGGACGGGTCAACAGGGCTTCGTTCTTTGAACGAGCGAGGCAGAAAGGTGGCACGCGCCACGCGACCTAGAGGCGAAAGCCCGTTACCTGGCTCTGCAGCTCCGTCAGCTGGGCGATACCCGCCTGGCCCAGGTCGAGTAGCTCGTCGAGCTGCTCCCGGCTCAGAAGCGCTCGCTCGCCGGTGCCCTGCACCTCCACGATCTGGCTCTTCTCGTTTCCCACCAGGTTGAGGTCAACGTCTGCATGGGAGTCCTCGGGATAGTCCAGGTCGAGCAGGGGCCTACCACCCACGATTCCCGCGGAGATGGCCGCCACCTGGCCCGTCAGCGGCAGGCGCGGCAGGCGTCCCTTCTCCACGAGGGACAAGAGCGCCGCGTGCAGCGCGACCCAGGCTCCCGTCACGGAGGCCGTGCGGGTACCTCCGTCCGCCTGAAGAACGTCGCAGTCGAGCGTAATCGTGACCTCACCCAGCCGGTCGAGCCGGCAGACCGCCCGCAGGCTCCGCCCGATGAGACGCTCGATCTCCATCGAGCGGCCCTTACGACCTCGATACTCGCGCGACGTGCGACGGTTGGTGGAGGCGGGAAGCATCGCATACTCCGCCGTAACCCAGCCGGCATGGCTTCCCTTGCGCCAGGAGGGCACACCCTCCTCGACCGTTGCCGAGCAGAGCACGCGCGTGTCCCCGAACTCGGCCAGGCAGGATCCCGTCGCGTTCTTCATCACGTTCGGCGTGAGCGTGACGGGCCGCATCTGAGAGGCGGAGCGGTCCTGTGCGCGAGCAGGGGTGGAAGCAGAGTCGGAAGTCATGAACGTCCCTTCGGCCTCCTCGGCGGCCACGTTAAGAGCAAAAAAAGAATCAGGGGCCACGAGGAGCCCCTGAGCGCGTGCATGGTGGGCGATGACGGGTTCGAACCGCCGACCTTGTGCGTGTAAAGCACCTGCGCTAGCCACTGCGCCAATCGCCCGGACTCAAGAAGTCTACCACGGCACGCCGCAGCATGGCGTCTCCAGAGCTTCGTGTCCTATACTTAGCCGCATGAATACGACGACGCTCGCCTCGTTGGCCACGCTCCTCACCGAGCAGGGCCTTCTCGCAGGCACCCACAACCTCACGGCCGAGACGGGCACCATACCCGTCACCGGTGCCGACTGCAACTCGCGCGTCGTGCGCGCGGGCCATCTCTTTGTGTGCAAGGGCCGGGCCTTCTCGCCTGCCTACCTCACGAGCGCGCTCGAGCAGGGGGCCGTGGCGTATCTCTGCGACGAGGAGCACGCCGACGGGCTCGCGGCAACCGCCCCGGGCGTGCCGGCTCTCATAGCCTCCGACCTCAGGCGGGCCATGGCCGTGACGTCGGCGGAGGCCTTTGGCCATCCGGACCGCGACCTCACGACCATCGGCATCACGGGGACCAAGGGCAAGTCCACGGTCTCCTACATGCTGCGCGCCGTGCTCGACGGCGGCGAGCCCTATTCCACAGCGGGCGTCATCGGTTCCATCGAGACCTTTGACGGCGTCGAGAACCTCGAGAGCCACAACACCACGCCTGAGGCCCCCGACCTCTGGCGCCACATCGCGCACATGCGCGACGCGCACCTGGCCTACCTTGATATGGAGGTCTCGAGCCAGGGCCTCAAGTACGACCGCGTCTTGGGCCTTGACCTGGACGTGGCCTGCTTCCTCAACATCGGGCGCGACCACATCTCTCCCGTGGAGCACCCGAACTTCGAGGATTACTTTGCCAGCAAGCTGCGCATCTTCGATCACGCCCGCGCCGCCGTGATCAACCTCGACTGCGACCATGCTGACGTCATCCGCACCCATGCCGAGAAGTGCGAGCGCGTGCTGAGCTTCTCCGCCGAGACGCGTCCCGGGGCCGACGTGTGGGCAACTGACGTCCGCTCCTCCTGTGGCGTCGTGCAGTTTCGCGCTCACACTCCCAGCTGGGAGGGAAACATCGCCCTTGCCATGCCGGGCCTCTTCAACGTGGACAACGCGCTCGCCACGATTGCCATCTGCGAGCTCCTGGGTATTGGCCGGGAGCGCATCCAGGCGGCACTCGTCCGCGCCAAGGTTCCCGGTCGCATGGAGCTGCTCCTGACGCCCGACCAGAAGGTCGTGGGCCTGGTCGACTACGCGCATAACAAGCTCTCCTACCAGAAGCTCTTCTCCTCCCTCAAGAAGGAGTTCCCCGGGTTCAGGATCATCGCGCTCTTTGGGGCACCGGGCGGCAAGGCACACGAGCGCCGACAAGAGCTGCCCCAGGAGGCAGCCAAGTGGGCCGACCACCTCATCTACACCGAGGAGGACCCCGCCCACGACTCCCTCGAGGAGATTTGCGCCCAGCTGGCAGACGCCACGCCGCGGGACACGTCCTACGAGGTCATCTACGATCGCCCCGCTGCCGTGCGACGGGCCGTGGAGCTGGGCTACGAGGGCGAGGACCGCGCGCTCGTGTGCCTTCTTGCCAAGGGTGACGAGACCCGCCAGCACGTGGGCGACGCCTTCGTGCCCTGTCGCACCGACGCCGACCTCTTCCAGGAAGCCGTACGCGCCCACGCCCAGAAGGACGAGTCGGAAACGTAGGCGCGAGCGCCCACTCAGCGCACCTCCTACGTTTACGCAGGTAGAAGAGTCGTTGGTTCTTGTCAGTCGAGGATTCCTGTCATTTGCGGCCGCACAAGCGAGAGAAGCTCGAGAGGGGCCGACGTCGAGAAAAAGGGCCGGAACCCGCAGGTCCCAGCCCCCATACCAGGCGCGAAGCAGCTCGTTAGTTCTCAAAGTCCTTCTCGTCAAAGCCGACGACCCATGTCACCAGGTAGTGTCTCAAAAGTTGGTGTAAGCGGTGCCTTCGCCCGTGAACCCGCTTCCTCCTAACGCATCCTATGCCGCCCTCCTCCTCGAGTCAACGCCGTCCGCCTTCACCAGCCGGATGATGGCGGCGGCATGCTCGGCCGCGGTTCCCTCGTACGTCGGTGCCGGCGCTGGCGTACGCTGGGAGTCCTCCTCGTAGGCCTCCTGGATGGACCCTGCGGAGAACCAGCGTCTCGACTGCCAGGCCTCGTCCATCTCCGAGAGAGCGGCACCGACGTACCTGAGGAGGCTCCTCCTCGAGGGGAAGACCTGCACGACGCGGCTCCTGCGCTTGATCTCCCGGTTGGTGCGCTCCTGGATGTTGTTGGTCCTGAGCCTGATGTGGTGCTCGTAGGGGAAGTCGAGGTAGGCGAGCGCGTCAGCCTCGGTCTCCTCCAGGAGCTCGCCCGCCGCGGGGCAGATGGCGCCAACCTCGTCGATCGCCAGGTGGTAGAGCTCCCTGACGAGGTCCGGGTCACGCTCCGCGAACACGGCCGAGAGCACCTGCCCCACGAGGGCGCGCTGGCGCCTTGTCCTGGCGAGCGAGCAGCAGTTCCTCTCGAGGTGGACGATGCAGCGCTGCCAGGCGGCGCCCGGGAAGGTCTCCTCGATGGCACGCCTCAGCCCCTCGTGGGCGTCGGAGACGACGCAGATGACGTCCGCCACGCCACGGTCGCGCAGGCCCCTCAGGAACCCGAGCCAGGACGCGTAGGACTCCGTGTCGACCGCGTCGACGCCGACGAGGTAGCGGTGGCCGTCATCGGCGGCCGCTATCGCCGTCACCACGGCCACGGAGCCGACGTGCCCGCCCTCCCGGGCCTTGATGTAGGTGGCGTCGAGCCACAGGTAGGGGAAACGCAGGTCGCGGAAGACGCGCCCCTGCAGGTCTGCGACCGTCTCGTCGAGCGTGGCGCACATCCGGGAGACGGCATCCTTGCCGAGCCTGTCGGCACCGAGCGTGTGGGCCACGCGCTCGACCTTCCTCGTCGAGACCCCACAGGTGACCATCTCGGCCACGGCCGCCACGATCGCGCGGTCGGTCCTGGAGTATCGCTCCACCAGGTCCTCGGGGAAGAAGGACCCGCGCCTGAGCTTGGGTATGCGGAGGGTGATCGTGCCGACGCTCGTGAGCAGCGAGCGCTCCCGGTAGCCGTTCCTCTGGTTGCCGCCCTCGCACTCGAGGTCGGCCTCGACGCTCATCACCTCGTTGACGACGGACTCGGCGAGCACCCTCGCCAGCTCGCCCACGTTCACCATCCCGTCGTCGAACCGGGGCAGCCCCGGTGTCACACCGTCCTGCCCATCGCCTATGATTGCCATAGCGGTCATCGCCTCTCCTAGTCCCGATACGTCGCTGTTCGGGATTCTAGGGCGATGGCCGTTCCCCTCAGGCCTTCAGGCCTGAGGGGAACGTGCTTACACCAACTTTCGCGACACGATCTGTCACCACGAAGGTCACCACGAACACGAGTGCCATGCCGATAAGGGCAACCACGAAGTTGTTGCCTCCTGCGGGATCGATGAACTGCGGCAGGCTCACCAGGGAGACAGTAATGAGCTCGAACACCTTGACATGCATGAGGCCGCAGTACAGGCCACCTACCGCGCAGCCCACGAACGTGGCAATGAGAGGCTTCTTAAGCTTGAGCGTGAGGCCATACATGCAGGGCTCGGTCACGCCAGCCGTGGCAATGGGAAGCACAGCGCTGCCAGCGAACTCCTTGATCTCGCGGCTCTTAGCCTTGAAGAAGATCGCCAGGGAGACCGCAAGCTGCGTGAAGTTGATAACGGCGAAGCCCACCCAGAGGAAAGGATCAAAGCCCAAGGTCGAGAGGTTAGAGAGGGCTGTGGGCATCAAAATCCAATGGCTTCCCGTAAGGATGAGCACGGGCATGATAAGGCAGACAGCAAAGACGCCCAGCAGGTAGTAGTTCTGATACAGCGCGAGCATGGCGCTAGCGATGACCTCGCCGATGATGGAGCCCACGGGGCCCGTTACCAGGAGCGTCAGTGGGGCCATAACAATAAAAGTAGGCAAAAGCTCAATGAGGCCAAGCTTGTTGAAGAACGTCTTGGAGAACAGCCGCTCAACCTTGGACTGAGCCCACACGGTGATAAGCGCCGGGAGCAGCGACGAACTGTAGGAGATGGCGTGCACCGGCAGACCAAAGAGACTCACAGAATCACCTGCGCTCACCAGGCCGGTGAAGGTGGGGTGCAGAAGAATTCCCACGAGCATGAGCGAGATCACGGTATTGCACTTGAAGTGTTTGGAGGCGCTCCATGCGATCATGAACGGCATGAAGTAGAAGAACACATCGCTCATCATGTTGAGCAGCACGTACGTCTGACTCGTGGTGTCGAGCGCTCCGAGCAGGACAAGAATCGAGAGAACCGCCTTGAATAGCCCCGTGACCACGAGTCCGTTAAGGACCGGCGTGATGGTGGACGACATGGTATTCAAAGGAATGTTGATCCAATACGAGAAACCCTTCTTGACCGGCTTGACGGGCTTCTCGTCGGCGACGGACTCTGCGGCTACCTCACCCTCGCCGGTGATGCCTGGCAGGCTCGTCACGGCGTCGTAGACCTTCGTCACGTCATTGCCAATCACAACCTGATACTGACCGGCCGCGAGCGCGGTCCCGGCAACGCCCGATAGCTTCCTGAGGTGATCCTCCCGTACTGCCTCGTTGTCCTTGAGAGTAAAGCGGAGCCTGGTAAAGCAGTGCGTTACGCTTGAGACATTCGAGGGCCCACCCACGTCTTCAATAATCTGACGGGCAAGGTCTTCATAGGTATCCACGGTCATCTCCCCTTCCGCTCGGCGGCTTACGGGCCGCTGCGTTGTTTTGAAGCTCTCATGTAGAAATATAGAAGGCAGAGAGCGTCGCGCGTGGTTCATTAAACGAACCACCAGGTCAGTGGAGGTTAGCGGCTACGCACCGTAAAGATGTAGGTAGCATGCCGAAAGCAAGTCAAAGAAGTATGTCATCCCATATTTTCCGAACAACCCCCAGCTGTCGTGGTCAATGGGGCTGCAGTTGAGACAGTAAGTTCGGTCATAGTCATCAATGCGCACGGCTGCGGGGTTTGCCGTAATAAGGTACTTCTCGGATTCGATCTCGCTGATCCAGCTCTCTATATTACGTGCGAACACGCCGGACGCCGAGACCACCACAACGAGTCGGTCCTCGTCATCTGTAGACTCCACGAGGCGCGTCCGATAAGAATCCGTTGCAAGTTGAATGAACTTTTGCGCATAGAAGAGCTCCTGCTGAAATCGCACAAGCGTTCCGCTGGTATTGTTGGCGCATACGAGAACCACGCCGGCATGATCATGGAGGCTCCGAGAAAGGGCAACGACCTGGTCGTTGTTCACCGTGCGTCCCATCTCCGACAACATATCCTCAATGCCCCCGTCGAGGCTTGCACGATACTCCACAACATTTTCCTGCAGGTCTCGATGGTTAAGGTCGCTCGGATAGGCGGCTGTTGTCACCTGAGACTTAAGCTCGCTGAAGCTGCTAAAACCCAGCTTGTTGCAAAATCGACGGACCGCCGAGCGCGTCACAAAGGCATTCTCCGTGATATCGGTAATCATCAAGGAGCGCAAGTTGTCCAAGCGTGGAACGAGGTAGCGGGCAATAGCGTAGTCGCTGTCTCGCTTGCGCGAGTTGAGAATTTCCGAGATTGAACTGAGGAGGCCAAAGCCGTTAGCGTCCACGTCTGACCCCCGTCTCGTATGCGTCAGCTCTTGGGCTGGCGTATCAAATCCCGATACCATCCCCAGCTCTTCTTGGGAATCCGCTTGAGACCGTTGTCAAAGTCAACGCGCACGAGGCCATAGCGCTTCTCGTAGCCGTTGACCCAGCTATAGAGGTCCATGGTAGACCAATAGTAATAGCCTCGCACGTTGGCACCTTCACGCTTGGCTTTCTCCAGATGGTCCAGAAACTCTCCGATAACCGATATGCGCCCATCGTCTTCCACGAAACCGCGCGCGTCAGGCGTCTCGTAGCTGCCGTGTCCGTTTTCGGCGACCACGGGAGGGTTGCCGTACTGCTCCTTCACCCGCATAAGCGACGAGTACATGACGCGAGGGAGAAGCTCTCTTCCCCACTGGTTGTGTGTCTCCCCTGCATCGTAGGCAGTTTCAAACAGGGGGGCGACCACCTGCCCCTCCACGCTCGAGCTGTCCGCTCCCTTTATGTTCCCAGACGCCTGCATGGCGCCGCCCTGCCAGTCCGTTACATACTTGCGGCAGAACACGTTCAGGCTCAGAAAGTCTACGATACCGTCGGAGAAAATCTCCTCTTCATTGGGCACGCGATACAGATAGGTGCCTAGCTTCTCAAGCATGGCATTGGTCTCGGGGGGAATCCTGCCCTCGAGTGCCGGACACAGGATCAATCGATTGTAGAAGAAGTCAGCCGCTGCATAAACGCCCTCACGACCTCGCGTCCCCGGGGCCAGCTCAACATTGCAGTCTTGATGTATAACGCCAATGGCCCCCTCATAGCCGCCCCCATGGAACGCCTTAATCGCCTTGGCGCTCCCCAGCATCTGGTTGTACTGCCACTGAAGGTACGACTGGATATCCACATGCCGGCAAGGCGGGTAAATCCCCAGAAAGTTGGCACAGTAGCTGTAGTACTGAGGCTCGTCCACCGTCGACCAGAGGCACACGCGGTCGCCAAAACGCTCAAAGCACACGCAGGCGTACGCGCAGAAGGCATCTGCGGTAGCAGAGTTCGACCACCCCCCCGTAAGGGCCATGGCATAGGGCAGGTCATACTGGAGGAGGGTGAGATTGGGCTCCACCCCTCGTTCGACGCAGTAGTCAATGAGATCATTGTAGAAGGAGACGCCCTGCTCGTTCACCTCACCGGTACCCTGGGGAATGATGCGACTCCATGAGAGGGACAGGCGCACGGAGTTCTGGCCGCCCTGGGCCATGAGGTCAATGTCCTCGCGATAACGATGATAGAAGTCGCTTGTCTGCGTAGCATCAACGTGATTGGTATTCATGTGAGGCTGTGCGTTGAAGTAGTCCCACTCGCCTAGGCCCCTTCCGTCAGCATCCCACGCACCCTCACACTGATACGCGGAGTTTGCCGAGCCCCAGATGAAGGGACGCCCCTCGAACTCTCTTGATGTGAACCTCATGCCCCAGCCTCCCCGAGCTCATGCTTCTGGGGCTACTGTAGCGTCTGGTCGGGGATCAAGGCGCTTCAAATAATGAAGCGCGACCGTGGCCGGACTCTTTGCGGCGCGTTCTTTGAACGCCACCAGCGGCTCAAGGTGAAATAGCCAATCAGGAACTGCTGGTGGCGTTCAAGGAACCGCGAGAGCGCCCAACAAGAGCTACCCCGAGCGGTGAGGCTATCTCATCCTTGCGCGCGTGTCGTCAATGATGCGACGCACCTCAGATGCGTTGAGGGCAATCTCCTCCACGGCGCCCTTAGTAAGTAGACCACCCATTCCGCAGCAGTCAACGCCCTTTTCCACCCATTCGGAGAGGTTTTCAAGGGTGATGCCACCCGAGGCCATAAGGGGCATCCAGGGAGTCGGCGTCTTGAAGAGCCCTACGAGTGACGGACCATAGGTGTTGGAGATGGGGAAGCACTTGATGAATGCCGCCCCCACCTCGAGCGCGTGGTTTGCCTCGGTCATCGTGGTGCAGCCCGGGGCGTAGGGAATCTGATAGAGATTACAGGTCCGAGCGACCTCTTCAGAGAAGCAGTTGGCAACCACAAACTGGGCACCAGACATCTGAGCTAGGCGCGCCGTCGCAGCATCCATGACCGTGCCCGCGCCCACGAGCACGTCATGGCCAAAGCGCTCTCGTATGCCAGAGATGACCTCTCCTGCGTTGGGCAGGGTGTAGCTTATCTCCATCGCCCTGACGCCACCTTTGAGCAGTCCTTCCGCTATCTCGCAGCCACGCTCAACCGTAGGCGTTCTCACGACCGCAAACGCACAGGTCTCGTAGAGGGCCTGGGTAACGGTTGCTTTTTGCATATTCATGCATTTCTCCTTGTCTTGTGCACCAGGGCGTAAGGTCATCATTGAATGCCCCTACGCATGTGCAATACCATAATGATCGAGCATGACCCTGATGGAATCGTCGAGCCCGGCAGGCACCTCGCCCACGGGTCTTCGAGCTGGGCCTACGGGCACGCCCGCAAGTTCGAGGGAGCGCTTGAGCATCGAGGGGGTCGAGCCTAGGTGAAGAACGTCTCGAAGGGGCTCGATGTCCGCCTGAAGACGCGTGACAGCGGTAGTGTCACCTCTCTTGAGCGCATTCCATAGGGTCACCACCACATCACAGATGAGATTGGCCGTACCGGCGATTGTCCCGGATGCCCCCAGTTCGTAGGCCTCCGAGATCTTTCCATCAGACCCTACGAGCACATCCATGTCATGTCCCCTTGCGGCACGTACGTAACTCGCGAGATTGTCCATGTCTCCCGAAGAGTCCTTAATACCTCTAATGTTATCGATCGGGGCTAGCTTGGCCACAATGCCAGCCGGCAAATTCATGCCTGTGGATTTGGGAATGTTGTAGAGAATAATTGGAATTTTTACGCTTGCCGAGACATCCTCATAGTAGCTTTCGATCTCCCTGGAGGTGATGCCCATGAAGTAGGGGTTAATGACCGAGAGCGCCGATGCCCCCAAGGCCTCCGCCTCACGCGACAGCTCACATGCCTCATACGTAGAGCAGGAACCCGTTCCCACGTACACGGGCACGCGCCCTCTCACATACTCTATGACATGGCGAGAAAAGTCGACTTTCTCCTTGTGGCCCACAAGATGGAACTCTCCGTTAGAGCCAAAGACGAAGATGCCCGAGGCACCCGCAGAGACAAGCCTGTCGATGAGCTGCTCGGCCACCTCGTAATTGATGGTCTGTCTCTCATCACGATTGAACGGGGTGACCATGGGAACGATGACACCAGAAAAAGTTGTCATAGCACTGTCTTTCTCCTAGAGACCTTCCGCAAAACGACGTATTCCTATGTGTCCAAGAGCTCATTGGTGTGAACCGCACTTTCCCTGATGAGAGACAGCGCCTCATCCACAAGCTCTGCAGTGAACTTCCCCTGGTCAAGACTCATGTAGAGCCCGATGAGCGCGGGCAGATTCACCCCCGTAATTACATCGCACTGATACTTACGCGTCAGGGCGGAGAAGACGTTGGAAGGAGTTCCCCCTAAGAGGTCGACGAGCACAATCACGCGCTCACCATGAGCCGCAGCGAGTTTCTCTTCAGCCAGGCACGTGAAATCTTCGAAGGACATCCCCGGCATGAGAGACACGACCTCGATGCCCTCAAGCTTTCCTAGTATCATCTCGGCGGACTTCACGAGTTCTTCGCCAAGCCTTCCATGCGTTCCTAGAACAATTTTCATACGTTTCCTGTCTGCCATACCTAGAGGCCCAGGTGCTCGAGCACGACACCCGTGGAGACGGCACAGGTACGTGCCTCCGATTCATTGGTCCTTGAGCCAATGTGGGGAGTGAGCAGGAAGTTGTCGAGCGAGAGCAGGCGGTCATCAGGTGCGGGGGGTTCTTTCGAATACACGTCAAAACATGCGGAGCGAATCTCCCCATTCATGAGGGCGTTGTAAAGATCGCCTTCATCCACGACCCCTCCGCGCGCGGCGTTGACCAAGCATGCGTTGGCTTTCATAAGCTTGAGTTCTGGCTCAGCAATCAAGTTGTGCGTACTCTCAAGCAAGGGGACATGAAGAGATACATAGTCGGAGCCCTCGAGAAGATCGTCGAAACTCGCTATCTCAGCGCCGTACTCCTCTGCTGTTTTTGTATCCACAACAAGGGCATCATAGGCCTTAACACGCATGCCGATTCCCGCGGCAATTCGCGAGAGACATTTCCCGATAGCGCCAAATCCTACGATACCTAGCGTCTTTCCAGCAAGCTCTGTCCCTGTCGGCTTACCCCATCCTCCGCCTTTAACCTCACGAAGCGCGGGCCACAGATTCTTGGCGTCTGCGAACATGAGCGCGGCCACATGCTCGGCAACGGACAGCGAGTTTGATCCGACAGTACGCCCCACGAAAATTCCCCTCTTAGCGGCATGCGCAACATTGATGTTGTCGGTCCCCACTCCGAACTTACAAATCACCTTAAGGTGGGAGCACATGTCGATGACCTCATCGCCCATCCGGTCAACGCCGACGATAATGGCGTCGGCATCGGTCGCCTTCTTAAGGAATTGCTCTGGCGAATAGGCCCTGCCAGTGTCGTTGTAGTCCACCTCGAGTCCCTTGGATTCCATCCGCTTGACCTCATCGAGCCCATACTTGGCAAACCCACGGGGCGTGATGAGAACTTTCATGAATGCTCCTCTCTGCCCATCGGAGCGTCGGCTTACGCTGATAAAGCCGACGCCCCGGGGCGCGAATAAAATGCCTAAAGAACACCAAGACCCGTCAGGACGATGGCAATGACCATGGTGTAGATAATCAAACGTAGATACTTTGGTCCGCGCTTTGTGATGTAGAGGTACATGCCCATGACAACGCAGAAGGGCAGCAGGCCGGGAAGCATGCCATCCAGAATACTCTGAAGCGTCGTGGTCCCTCCGCCGCTCGTAAACTCAAGAGCCGTACTCACCTTCACATAGGAAGCAGAGAGGCATCCCACCATAAAAATGCCGAGAATACTCGCGATATCAATAACACGCTTGATGGCCCCCGAATGAAGAATCTCGGTCACGGCCTCACGGCCCAGCGTATATCCCTTTTGGAACAAGAACCAAGACCATCCACATGACCAGAGGATGTAAACAAGGCCAGGAATAAAGGCCGCGATAACAGAGCCCTGCAGGGCCATCGGAACGAATATGCCCAGGGGAATAGTGGCCACTATCCCCTGATCAACCGAGTCGCCGATACCCGCAAGGGGTCCCATAAGGCCAATCTTGATTGACTGAATCATGTCGGCCGTAATTTCCTCAGCTCCATTGGCGCGCTGTTCTTCGAGGGAAATCACGATGCCATGGATAACGCTGCCCCAGTCACAGTTCGTGTTAAACATGGACGTGTGACGCTCAAAAGCAGCCCTGAGCTCATCGGGATCATTTTTGTACAGCTTTTGCAGAACTTTATTCATGGAATAGGAAAACGCAAGCGCCTGCATACGATCAAAGCTTACCGGAACCTCGACGGCGAGGCACCATTTCCACCAAGCCTTGAGCAGGTCGGTCTTGGTAACAGCAGAAACATTCTCAGACTTCATCACGTTCTCTATGCTGTCCTGTACGGCTTTCTGATCCATAACGGGTTCTTCCTGTCCCCTAGCGCTGTCTCCGTTAGACATCAAGAACCTCCTTCTCGTTGTGCTGTACGAACAGAGACGCAATCATGGCGAAGCACAGACCAATGACAGCTCCCGTAAGCATCGAGAAGCCAAGGAGCTCGTAGAGGAAGAAGCCCAGGACAAAGAAGGGAAGGTAGTGCCTCTTGCCCATAACCACGAGCGTCAGGGCAAAACCGAGGGCGGGAAGCATATTGCCCGCGTTACTAAGCCCACCCATTACCCACTGCGGTATGACATCAAGGAAGGCCTGAACAGCGGAGGGGCCTACCAACGTGGCGATAAAGACCGGGGTAAAATACAGAACCCCGTTCGCGAGCCAGGGGATGAGAAACGAAAACTTAGCAAGCGCATCGTATTTTCCCTCGACGACCAGCTGGTCACCCTTAGTATTAAAGAAGGAGTTGATCGTCCTGCGCACATTGTTGATGAGGACTCCAAGGACACCGAACGGCACCGCCAATGCTACGGCCGTACCCGGGTCAAGTCCGTTTACCAGCGCTGCCGGAATGGCGATGCAAGCGGCAAGCCCCTGGTCGGAGGGGATGTTACCCCCAGCCTCAATGCCGCCCATATACATGAGCTGGATGCTTGCGCCCAGGAGCAGTCCCATTTGGACATCCCCGTAAATCGCGCCTATGACGACACCGAGGACGACGGGTTTGCGAAACGCAAAGGAAAAGTAATAGAAAGCTCGTCCCATAGAGACCCAGTACACCAGTCCTACGAGAACCGCGCGGAGAACATCGTTCATTGCTTCCTCCCCCAGCTCTATTTAATGATTAAATTTTTCAGCGACTTTTTCGAGCGAGGCAACTGGGTAGTCGGTTGTGGTTTGAAAGTAGATTTCCACCCCAGTCGCTTGGATTTCGAGAAGGGTGTCCAGGTCCCTCTGGTCAAGCGTTATGGGCCCGTGTACCGCTTTTCGTCCCGCCGCCCCACCAAGGCCACCAATTTGGACGCGCGTGAATTGCACACCTGCGTCAACTGCGGTCTTGAGTGCCTGCACGTTTTTAAGCAGCAGCATGACACGACCGGAATCAAGCTCCCCATTTGACTGGGCTGCCACCGCCTCATTCGCAGATACGATGACGATTTTTACTCCTTTTGGAGCTGCCATCTTAAAGACATCCTGCATAAAGGAGTCGTTACGCAGGTCGTCATCAATTGTCACGATTTTATTGATGTTGTAAAAGCTCATCCAATTAGTGATCACCTGCCCGTGGATAAGTCGGTAGTCGACTCTTGTCAGCTCTACGCCCATGAATCCCCTTTCTACAAAACCTGACCTATCTCGACACTGTTCTCTGCATCCCACCGTCAAATTCCTCTTGTAATCCTCTGAGGTGCAACGTTAAACCAAGTAACTGCACCCGTTTCCTCTCTCTTCCGTCAAATGCGGGGAAATCGACTTCTCTCTTTCAACCTTTTGGTAATCACACCCAACTTCTCTTTTGATTTAACGTTAAACCTACTGGTGCAGCACCATTAAAAGGCATGGATTATGAATAGGAGGTATCGCTACCGCGAAAGGACCAAATTTATCGGTAACCGGTATTGGAACGCCTATGACAATGGTCGGACTGTATCACCCAGTCGAATGCAGACGTCCAGCACAATCTCGATGGGATCGCCCTGTTCGCCCGCTAGACGACGATTCATCAGTTCAAATGAGCGTCGCGCGAGTTCTGACATGTTCTGGATGACCGTAGTTGCCGGAGGGTCCACGAGAAAGTCTGACTCGCTTTGGTCAAAGCTCACAAGTGAGTAGTCCTCCGGCACACGTCGACCCCTCTTTTGCAGGGCCCTTCGCAAACCAAGAGCGATGTAGTCACTCCCCGCTACGATGGCGGTTGTATCGGTCTTTAGGACCTTCTCACCTGCTTCATACCCGCCGAGCATGGTATAGCTACTCTCGATAAGGTACTCGGGCCTCAGGATAAGACCATGGTTCTCAAGAGCCTCCACATAGCCTCGAAACCTTGCACGACCCGTATTGGACCCACTTGTATTAGCTACACAACAGATTTTTGTATGGCCATTATCCAAAAGTAGCTTGGTCGCCTCATAGCCTCCGCGCTCGTTGTCAAAGTAGACACGATCGCACCTATAATTCACCAGATAGCGGTTGACCATGACGTAGGGAACAGGGAGATCCTCCAGGACATAGATGAGTTCCTTGCTCTCATACGACTCATTGCTAGGAACAAAGAAGATGCCATCCACGCCTCGCTCAACGAGCTGGGCCATGGTCGCAAGATCGCGCTCAAGCCGGTCGTTCGTATTGGCAATAAACAGCCCAAAGCCCTCTTTCTGACAGAGCCCCTCAAGATTCTTCGTATATGAAGTGTAGGTGCGACTCTCTATGCTGGGGATGATAAGTCCAAAAGTCTTAGAACGCCGAGAGACCAAACTCCGAGCAATGCGATTGGGAAGATACTTTCGCTCCTTTGCCACGCGTACGATTTCCTCACGTTTCTCCTCAGATACGCGCACGGGGTGACCGTTGAGCACACCAGAGACAATCGTAATGGAGACGCCGACCTCATTGGCGATATCCTTCAGCGTTGTTTTGCTCCGCATGTGCCCTCACTGCCTTTTTCCTGCTGCTAAGTGTATTCATCTTACAAGATAAGGTGCCAGAATTAGCAGGTAACAGCCCTCTCATGAAATCAATCGAGGCTTCATTGACCGATGGAACGCTGCGGCGCGTTCATCGAACGCTACCGACAAGCGCGAGAAAGCAGCACGCTCGAGAGTGTATGCAATACTCTCACCACCTGCGGGGATTCTGGATGCGATGCATAAAGCAATCGCTGACTCTCACAAAAGTCAGAATCCTGGGAGGGAGATGCCGAGGGGCAAGCACCGAGAAAAGGGGCCGGAACCCGCAGGTCCCAGCCCCCATACCACACAAGTCAGATGTACGATCTAGAAGTCAACGTCCTCGTCGTTGTAGACGCACTCGAGAAGCTTCTCCATATCCTTCTGCGTGGGCTGGCGGGGGTTGGAGCCCGTGCAGGCGTCGAGCAGGGCATTGGCCGCGACATCGGCCTTCTTGGCCTTGAACTCGTCGTAGTCGATGATGGACTCGTCGGCCTTCACGCCGCCCTTGCCGTAGTTCTTGATGCCCTGGGGAATGTTGAGCTGATCATTGAGGTCGCGGATCTTCTGGACCAGGGCGGCCACGAGCTCGTCCTCCGTCTCGCCGGGGAGGTGCAGGATCTCGTGGGCAATGTAGGCGTAGCGAGTCTTGGCCCGGGTGTCCTTGGCATTGAACTGGATAACCTTGCCCAGGTACATGGCATTGGCGCAACCGTGAATGATATGGTCCCCGGAGTAGGCGGCCCCCGTCTTGTGCGCCATGGAGTGCACGATGCCGAGCAGGCCCGAGGAGAAGGCTATGCCGGCAAGGCACTGAGCCTCGTGCATGTGTGCGCGAGCCTCGTGGTCTCCCTGGTAGGATGCGGGCAGCCACTCGACGATCTCGCGGATGGCGTGCAGTGCGTTGGCGTCGGTGAACATCGAGCTCGCCGTGGAGACGTACGCCTCGATAGCGTGCGTCAGGGCATCCATGCCGGTGTGCGCGCACAGCTTGACGGGCATGGTGTAGGTGAGCTCGGGATCGACGATGGCCACGTCCGGCGTGATGTTGAAGTCGGCAAGAGGATACTTGATTCCCTTCTCGTAGTCCGTGATCACCGAGAAGGCCGTAACCTCAGTAGCGGTGCCGGACGTCGAGGAAATCGCGCAGAAGCGGGCCTTTGTGCGCAGCGTGGGAAAGCTGAACGGGACAACGGCTTCCTCAAAGGTCTCGTCAGGATACTCGTAAAAGAGCCACATGCCCTTGGCCGCGTCAATCGGAGAACCGCCGCCGATGCCGATGATCCAGTCAGGACCAAACTCCTCCATTGCCTTCGCGCCGCGCATGACGGTGTCAACGGAGGGGTCGGACTCAACGCCCTCAAAGATCTGGACCTCGAAGCCCGCCTCCTTGAGATCGGCCTCGACCTCCTGCAGGAAGCCGCCCCGGCGCATAGAGCCCCCGCCGGTGACTATCAGGGCCTTAGACCCCTTGAGCTTCTTCACCTCGTGGCGGGCTCCCTCGCCAAAGTACAGGTCGCGCGGATTGGTAAACTGTCCCATACGTTCTCCTCCGGTTCTCTGCCGTCGCCACCGCGACGGAATGTAAAACGGGGGAATCCCCCGTTTTTGGCAAACGAGACGGTCATCTCCTGGGCTTTCGGCGCACGGTAGGTAACTCTCGGTGTACGGACAGCTCAGACCCCATTAGAATATCAGAAATCCCTTGGCAACAATCCCTCATTTTGCATTCTCAGAGAGGCGTCGAAACGCAATCCCCTCGTATCTCACCACATCATATTCTTTAAGTATCTCCAACCTTTCGAGGAGAAAAAGCGACCCGAAACCACCAACGGACCTTCAAAGAGCCGCGGTTCAGAGAAACTCCCTGGGAAGGCCACTGCAGCGGAGCCACGCCGCATGTCCCGGGCATCTCGGCTACCATAGGAAGTCCGAAAGGAGGCTCGATGGCGCACGACCCAAAACGCGAGGACTACCAGCGACTGAGCCTGCGGTTCGCCCGCGAGCTCGACGCAGGTGACCCCGTTGCCGCCACCCGCGCGTTCGCGTCGTTTGGGCGCCGCTTCGCGCAGGATCGCGACAGCCTCCCCCAGTCTGACGCCGACCGAGCCTTCCACCTGGTCGTTCTAGCGGCCGAGGTCATCGACTACGAGCTCCCCTTTGCCACCGACGAGGCGGCCGAGAAGCTCATCCAACGCGGGAAGGACTTCCTGAACGAGGCGCTTCGACTTGACCCCTCCTGCCACGACGCGCTGAGGATGCGCTCCTCGTCCGAGGCCCCGACCGTCGACGCCCGCTATCGCTTTCTTGCGGGACACGTCAGGGAGGTTCGTGCGTCATGCGAGAAGATCCGCGACGAGGCGCGCGGGGGGCTGAGCGGCGAGCGCGCTACGCTCGCAGCCGACATCGCCCTGCGTCCCTACTGGCGCTGGCTGGCCTCGATGGCCGAGGAGGCCCTGATCTGCGGGCGCAACCATGATGCAATCGCCGCCGCCGAGGAGCTTCTCGCACAGGACCCGCACGACACCTCGGACGTTCGCTTTACGCTCGCCTACGCGCTCGCCAAGCTCGAGGACGAGGAGGGGCTGAGCGAGCTCTCCCGACGCTACGCGTCCCTCTGCCCGCTGCGTCCGGCCGACGACGCCTGGATTACGCTGGCACGCATCTCCCTTGCCCACAAGCGCTGCGACTTTGCCTCTGCGCGCGAGCAGCTCGCGCGGCTCCTCGCGACCTATCCCGGAACCGGCTCGGCCCTCATTCGCCAGAGCGAGCTTCCTGACGGCGAGTTCGCCCGGCTGCGTGTAACGCCCTACAGCGAGGACGAGCTCATCCTTGCCGTGAGCGAGGGCATTGTCCTTTTGCAGGAGGGTAGCGCGAGGAGCGGCAAGGGAGTCCTCGGCTCCTGGATTGCACGCGAGGTCGCGCGGATGGACCCGCACGCCACCGAGGAGGCCCTGCACATGGGGCGCAACGAGGGGGCGCAGAGCTCGTGAACGCCTGGGGTGAGCTGGTGGAGCGCTGCGCCACACATCGGCGCGAGAAGATTGGGCCCCTCTCCGACGAGGCCTATGCAGAGCTTTTGCTCGCGGTGCGCCACGACCCCGCGTCATTTATCGACGATCCTTCCGAACAGGCATTCCTTGGGCTCGCACAAGCACTTGACGCCTACCACGAGAGCCTGGACGACGAAGATCTCCTGGATGACGAGGCCTACCAGGCGGCGCGAACCCGGCGTCTCTCGGCCCTTGCCGAACACTGCGCCGAGGTGTCCACAACTGACGAGAAATGCCTAGACGCTCGCCTCGTGCGAATCCTTGCAAGCGACCTCGACCCCGACCCGCTGCTCGAGGAGCTTATTGGCCTGGAGCAGGCGGTTGCCAAGGACCTGCCCATCGATGCCGCGCCGAGCTCCGATCTCTGGCCGGACGTCTTCTGCCGCCCGCGCCTCAGGCTGCGCGCTGCCGTGGCGCGGACCTGTCTGGACGGGGCGCGCTTCCGCATGGCTGCGAGCGCGGCAGCCTCCGTGATCGACGCCTCCCCGAGCGATCCGGTGGGCGCGCGTCATACCTACGCGCTTGCCTTGGCGCGCCTCGAGGATGAGCCTGGGTTTGATGCGCTCGACGCACGGTTTTCTCGCCAGGGAAGTCCCTGGTTGCACCTCGCGCGCACGATCCTGCTCTACAAGCTCAACCGGATGAGCGCCGCTCGCCGTGCGCTGCGCGGGTTCGACGAACTCAACGTAGGAGGTGCCTACGCGCTGCTACGTCCCGCCTACGTTGAGATCTATCTCCCCGACCGACCCAAGGTGAGCCCCGGCGGACTCGAGGAGGGCACGTTCGCCGTGCGAGAGGCAGAGCCCATCATCGCTGACATCCCCGATTTCATCGGCTGGTGTCAGGATCATGACTGGTTCGTTCGCTCCGCCGAGCGCTTTGCTGAGGAGAACGACCTGGACTGGTAGAGCCATCTGCCGTGTCAGCTATTTCGTATGAGGTTGATGAGCTCCGCCCTGCGTAGCTTGGAGTAGCCGTGCAGCCCGAGCTCCCTTGCACGGTGGCACAGCTCAGCAACGGTGCGGTCGGGCAGGTCCTCCGCCTTTTCCTTAGTAGCGAGAAAGCCCCTAGAAAGGGAAAACACGGGCACCCCAGGTGAGTGCCCGTGCAATACGAGTCGGGTGCCCCCAACGGGACTCGAACCCGTGTTACCGCCTTGAAAGGGCGGTGTCCTAGGCCACTAGACGATGGGGACGCAGGGCAGAGTATATCAGACGCCCGTCGGAGGATTCGCGAGGTGTCTTTTCGAAGCAGCACATGGGCCCTTTTCGGGTTTGGGTTCTCCGTGACAGACGATTCGAGAAGAGAATCGAGAAAAGACCAGATGGCAGATGCCCCTATATCCGCCGAGCCCCTCCGATGAACCCAAACTCAACTTCGAGTTTGGGTTCGCCCCAGTAACGATTTGATGGCACTACCTCAGAAAACATGAATGAATCGAGCAGGGCTCCAAAAAAAGCCTATTCCGAGAACCCAAACCCGAAAAGAGGTGATGGTAGGGGCGGTGGGACTCGAACCCACAATCCTTTCGGCTGCGGATTTTAAGTCCGCTGCGTATGCCAATTCCGCCACGCCCCCGTGTCTATGAACATCCTAGCGCAGCGGACGCAGAGCGGGCTTCCAGACCACGGGAGACTCGACGCCGCAGAGCTCGGCAGCCGCCGCGAGCGCCAAGCCAAAGAGCAGGTCGGACTCGCTGACCACCAGCCGCTCGAAGCCCGTCTGGCGCATGAGCTCCGCCACGGCCACCGCCCCGCCCAGCATCACGGGGGCGCGCTTCTCCTGCAGGCCTGGCAGCGCGGCGCGCTCCTCCACCGTCAAGCCGGCGAGAAGCGCCTCGAGTTCCTCGACCCGACTCCGGGAGAGCGTGGCAAGATGAACGCGCGCGGGATCGTAGGGATCGAGCCGCGCGTCAATCGCCACCAGGCTGGTCACGGTGCCGCCGCAGACGACGAGCTCCTCGGGAGCGGCAGGGGCGTCCTTGTCCGAGCGCGCGGATTTCGCAGCTCGCAGGCCGCCCCTCTCGACAGCGCCCCTGAAGGCCGAAGCCGCAAACTCGTGAGCAGCGGCAAGGTCATCCGCAGAAGGCAGAGGCCCAGCTGAGAGGTACTTCTCCGTAACGCGTCGGCACCCCACGTCAACAGACGTAACAAATCCCAGGTCGAAGGCTCCGTCAGTACCCAAGGAGCCCAGCGCGAGCTCGGTGGAGCCGCCTCCGTTATCGGCCACCATAATCCGCTTGCCCCTAAAGTCCTGGGCCACGCCCAGAAACGTGAGGGTACCCTCAAGCTCACCGGGGATGATCACTGGCTCGAGTCCGATTGAGCCCAGCGCGGCTCCTAGCTCGCGCGCGTTTCTGGCGTCACGCGCCGCGCTCGTCAGGGTACAGCAGACGACCTCGGCCTTTGCCTCGCGAGCGGACTCGACGTAGCCCCGCGCGCACAGAAAGACGCGCTCCATGGCCTCCTGCTTGAGCTCCCCCGTCTGGTCCACGTTCTCACCGAGGTTGCAGATCTCGGAGTGCTTGGCAAGGCGCACCACGCGGCCGCCCTCGACGTCAGCCACGGCAAGACGGGCGGTCACGGTCCCGATGTCGATGCAGGCAATGCGTCGCATCATTGCGCCTGGTACTGGAAGACGAAGTCGCCCAGGCTCAGGTACCAGGGGAGCTCCGTCGCAGTCGTGTCTTGGCTAGTGGAGTCGTCCTCGTCCATGCCCTCCACGACCACGCCCGTCTCGCCCTCGCTCACGTAGCCCTTCTTGCGCGCCTCGTCCTCGATGCCCTCGCGCGACTGCAGGCGTTCGATGTCACTTTGGTACTCGTCGTTGCTCTGGTCGAGCCCAGAGATCTGCGAGCCCAGACTCTGACCGTCTCTCCAGGCGACGTACAGCCCCTGAGCGGGGGCGTAGAGCGCCACGACGACCAGGGCCAGAGCGGCAAAGACGATAAGGGGCACGCGGAAGCGCCGGACCAGACCAGAAAGGGCGCCGACCTTCTCGCCCGCGCGAGAGACCTTCTTGCGCGGGGGCTTCGACGCGCGCGTGCTCCCCACCGGAATGCGACCCGTCGAGTCAAGCGAGGGGCGCGCGGCTGCGCGGCCGGCGCGCACGCCTGACGTAATTTTTGAGGAAGACTCGCTCATGCCACAGCTTCGTTTCTTGATCGTTTGGGCAAAGCCAGGCGCAACGAGGTCGCGCCCTCCTCTTTTATACCAGACGCATCCGCGCGCAACGAGAAGGTCAGGCCATCTCCTCTTGCTTCGCACGCCCCCAGAGCACGTTAAGCTCCGTCGTGCCTAGGGAATCGAGCTCGCGTCCACTCTGTCGCGCAAGCTCCTCCATGCGCGACCAGCGAGCGCGAAACTTCCGGTTGGAAGCGGCAAGAGCCTCCTCGGCGTCGATTCCCTCACGACGCGCAACGTTGACCAGGGCGAAGAGCAGGTCACCGAACTCAAGGGAGCGAGCGTCGGTTCCCGGCTCCTCACGCTCAAACTCCACGCGCTCCTCGGCGACCTTGTCCCAGACGTCGTCCACGGTCTCCCACTCAAAGCCTGACTTAGCCGCGCGCTTGGAAATCTTCTGCGCCTGCATGAGGGCGGGCAGAGAGTGGGGCACAGAGTCGAGAATCCCCGGCTCGGGAGCGTCCCCCTCCCCTGCCGCCGCGCGCTCGGCACGCTTGACGTCATCCCAGATGTCCATGACCTCGTCGCCGTTTGCGGCTGCCGCAAGATCGCCGAAAACGTGTGGATGACGGCGGACGAGCTTCTCGTTGAGTTCGCGGGCCACATCGTCTATGTCAAAGACGCCGTCATCGGACGAGATCTGCGCGTGGAGAAGGACCTGCTCGAGCACGTCCCCCAGCTCTTCACGCAGGTGACCGGTGTCGTCGGCCTCTATGGCGTCGACGGCTTCGTAGGCCTCCTCAATCATGTTCTTGGTGATGGAGCGGTGCGTCTGCTCGCGGTCCCACGGGCAGCCGTCGGGCTGGCGCAGTCGCCAGATGGTGCGCACGAGCCGGTCGAACTCAGGGTGCGTCATCGGAGCGCCGGGGCGCGCGGCGTTCTCGGCGTCCACGCGGTCTGCGGCAGAGGCGGTGTCGTCGGACATGGTGCTCCTCTCGTTGGCTGGGGCCATTCTAGCGCGGGACTGAATCCCCCCAGGTCCTCGGCAACTCTGACTTTTGTGAGAGACAACCGAAGATTTATGCATGAGTGTCCATGAAATACCTGTTGAGCGGACAACTCTGCGCACTTTCCGTCACCTCACTCTCACAAACGTCAGAATTTGGGACAGCACTACAGGATAAATTGGACGGAGCTGCACAACAGAACGACGGCATGGAGGACACCCTGCAGAGAAAGGGTCCTGCGAGCGAGAGGGCAAGCTCGTCGCGTCTTCCTACAAAGAAGTGACGCCCCATGCAGACAGTGCCTCTTCAGCGTCCAGGAAAGAGACAGTACTCCTTAATGCGGGGGCTAAAGGCTCAGCTCGTACCGACTCCCCACGAAGTAATCCCGCCCGATACAAGCGGGATTCCCTCCTGAGTCCACATAGTGATTAATTGTATATATGAGAGGGTCCCCAACGGGAATATCCAGGCGGGAGGATTGTTCAACTGTAGCGCGCACGGCACTTATCCTCCATATGGTACTTGACACGGGTCTCCTGCCCGTCACCTCATAAAGCGTGTCAAATATAGATTTATTCTCCAGCGGCATAGAGAACAAAGTGGCTGCCCAATCGTAGGGAAGAAAAATATTCTCATCGAGGACGGGTACCTCATCAGCCGTTCTGATGCGATGAATGTATAGAAGAAGAGCCCCTTCCTCTATGCCAAAGAACTCAATCTCCTGGGGGCGCGCAGGCACGATTTGTCGATCTATCAAATGCGCCCCCTGCATAACCCCGCCATCTTTACACATAGAGGAAAATGAGCGCACCTCACGCGATTGCGAGAGACGTCGATATAAGCGAGACTTCCCCACAAATGTGCCCCGCCCTTGCTTCTTGTTAAGGAATCCATCCGAGCAAAGGCCCTCAATCGCTCTTCGTACGGTTATTCGACTCACATCATATTCCTTGCTTAGCTCTGCTTCTGAAGGGATACGATCTCCCGTCTTGTAGACCCCGCTCTCGATGGAATCTTTAATGTCCGCATAAATCTGCTGATAAAGAGGGGTTGACCCCAAATCGGTCATATTGTTTCCTTTGCCTCTCTATAGTTGCTCAAAAAGTCTGCCGTCCTTCAGCTATTGGAGTATGCTACACGTCTTATGACAGCCAGGCGGTCTCATGTTTTTAGACTGGGGCCCGATTGTTGTGTCTGCAGGTCTGGTCGACTCAGCAAAAATGGGACGAGCTTTCACCCGTCCCATCAATAGGCCGCACTTGCTTGAAACCTAATACTCGAGCTTCCACATGTAGCGACGCTTGGTCAGCGGGTGCTGGCGCAGGTCGGCGAGGTGCTCGGCAAAGACGCGCATTGCCGCCGTATGCACGATCGGGTTGAAGTACGTGGCCACCGAGGCGGGAACCGCGCCGGAAAGGCCGAAGTCCTTGGCGTCGATGACGAGGCAGCGCGCGTCGAAGCGCTGGAGGAAGGTGAGGACGCGGGCGTCCATGGGGCGCGTCTTCCCGTCAGCCATGAAGAGCACGAAGTTGTGCTTGTCGTCGGTGAGCTCGAAGGGGCCGTGGAAGAACTCGCCCGAGTTGTAGTTTCCGGAGTTGATCCACTGCATCTCCATCATGAGAAACATGGAGGTGGAGTAGGCGACCTTCTCGCTGGCACCAGAGGCGATGAAGTAGATGCACTCGTCGTCCTTGTGCTCCTGGGCCCAGTCCTCGGCGACCTTGCCCACGGACTGAGCGGCGTTCTCGGCCACCTCGAAGACCTTGGAGAACCCCTCGATCATGTCGTCATAGTGGTCGTAGCCCTCCACCTGCTGGAGGATCTCCAGAGCAACGGCAAGGGCATAGCCCACCTTCTCGGCCTTGGCGGCGTAGTTTGCCTCGAAGCCGTGAACGATCACATGGTCGACGCCCTTGGTGAGCGCGGACCCGGGGACGTGGGTGAGGGCGACCACGAGGGCGCCCGCAGCCTTGGCGGTCTTGTTGGCCTCGACTGTCTCGGGGGTCCCGCCGCCGAGCGAGCAGGTGAGCACGAAGGTGTGCTCGTCGAGCCACGCCGGGGTGTCGTAGTTGAACTCGTTGGCCGTGAAGATCTGGACGTTCAGCGTCTTGGTGTTGTTGGCCAGGAAGTACTTGGCCGGGTAGAGCTCGGACATCGAGGCGCCGCAGCCCACGAAGGCGACGCTCGTGATCTTGTGGTTGGACAAAACGTCGGAGACAATCTGCTTGGGCTGGTCGAGATCAATGTCAAACATAGATGAATCCTCCTCCTGATTCGGTGACGTGGCCGTTGTGGCCGCGACAAATAGACCCGTGTCTACAAATATAGAATCTATATTTTTGTAATTGGAACCTTTTTCCTAGCAGGAGTCTGTTGGCTATAAATCGTAACCCCTAAACTAAGCAGCTCGCGTGTGTCGTTTTGCTCCTGCTCATCCAAGAAAACGCTCTCATCAATTTGCATTGATCCCTTTTTATTGAAGGTCGCACCATATTGTATTTCATTAAACGCAGAAGTTTTTTTGCAAACATCCACTAGCGCGGAGGTTGTCCCAAAGACCATCATGATGTTCTCATTGAGGGAAAGGATTTTGGGCATCTTTTCGATAGTTTTTGCAACTGTAAATATATTTAAACGAATTCCAGTAGGTTTTGCCAGCTTAAGCGCTGCGGATTTCATTTGATCGTTAGCAGCAGTGTCGTCCACCAAGATGATGCGCTGTGCACTCAGATGATTTACCCAAGCAGCCAGAATCTGGCCGTGAACGAGCCGATAGTCTAATCTCACAAGCCTAATCATAGGAGATCGTCTCCCTCTTCTTGTTGTGTGGCCGCTCTCATGAGAACTTCAGTATTCTGGATGCCCTCTCTGCCCCGATTAATCATCTCCTCCAGTTCCTCCTCACGAGGCGAATAATCGCAAAGTACCAGCTCTAAAATAAGGGGGAGATTCATACCCGTAATCACGGTAATCGCTGAATGATTCCCGTGAAGCTCTATCATCTGATTGGTTACGCTGCTACCAAGCATATCTGTGAGTATGTAGACGGTGTCCGCCGAATCGAATGTGCGGAGCAGGGCCTCAGTTCTGTCAATAATTTGCTCGGTATCATCGCGTTCGAGCGAAATAACACTCAGCTTGGAGACGTCGCCCGTAATCATCTCAATGGAGTCTCGAGCCCCTTCAGCAAGTCCACCATGTGACGCTAGTACAAGCCGATTCATAATCCCTCCTCATCTATTCTATTCATCATAGATGTTATATACCTATAAGTCCACCCCCGCCTATTTCTTTGCGTTCACGGTGCAAAAGGGCCCATTCGCGGAATGCTCTTTTATCTGGCTCTCTAGCGTAAAGACTACTATATATAACGTCTATAACGTATACTATGTTTATAGAATCCGACTTAGGGGGACCTGTGAAACAAAAACACATCGAGCTGGTGGCGATGAACCATCATTATCTATTTTTTGAGCTTGAGGATTTCTTTGCCTCCGCACACGAGTGCGGTTTCCAGAGCGTCGAGCTATGGACTGCGCCTCAACACTTCTTCATGGACTATCAGCAAAATGACCCAGTGACAAAAATAACTCGTCTCATGGATAGATATAGCATTCAGGTTATGGGTCTTTGCCCTGAGCAGACTAACCCCAAACCCCATAACATGGCTGCAAAGGATCCAAGCATCCAAGAGCGTGTGTATCTGTACTTTACTAGAGCCATAGATGTTGCCAAAGAAATCGGCGCCAGCCAAGTTCTGGTAACAAGCGGGTGGGCATTTTATAGCGAGCCCTTAACAGAAGCGCGCAAGCGCAGCGTAGAAATGCTAAAGAGAGTTTCTTCCTACGCTGAGAGGAAATCAATCAATCTCGCAATGGAGGCATTGCGTGCTCCCGAATCACTCATTGCAAATTCAGTCGAAGATCTTCACTCGCTCATTAAAAAAGTGGACTGCCCAGCCCTTAAAGTTTGTCTTGATATCGGTGCCATGGTCGCTGCGGGTGATACCATTCAGGGCTACTTTGACACGTTTGGTTCAGATGTTATTCACTCACACTTTGTTGACTGCGGCGAACGCTCTTTGCATCTCTCCCTGGGTGATGGCGAGCGGAATATAGCTCAAGACATTGAGGAATTCGCTCGAAACGAGTATCGAGGCGTCTTGAGTGTCGAATGCACTGATGCTCAGGCTTCTTACAATCCCAAGGCCGCCGACGCTCGTTCAATGGCAACATACAAGAGGGCCTATGAAGCCATTGATGATGGGGCGCATCTATAGCCATAGATGGAGGCACACTCCCACTTAACTCCTCCTCCGAGGTAGAGACCTTTAGGGATCTCTACCTCGGAGGCAAATCTGCCCCACCGCTGACACATAAAGTCGTTTAGTGCTCTCCTATTCATTATTTCTGCTTGCTTCCCAAGGACCGTTCCAGTATTAGATCTAATATTTCAATATATATATAGAAATAAATTCTTCGTATCTTTTGTTTGAGTTACGATATTTTCCTAAATCATGGGTTGTCTGGGCCTAAAGGAGGGGCCGGATTGCCGCCGGGCCCCTCCTTTAGGAACCACTTATTTAGTTAGGCGAGAAGGCCAAAGAAGCTGCACACTAGGCTGACCACAATACATCCTGACAAAAGCCATCCAAGCCCAATTTTCTTTTTTAGAAGGGTATAGAGCAGCCATGTAATAAGCAAGGGAATCATAGCGGGAAAGATCCCGTCAAAAACGCTCTGAAGTACAACAGCACCGTCTTGAAACTCAAGAGGAGTGGTAATTCCGATCATTGTCGCAATCATAGCACCCACGGTCATCAGCCCGACTACGCTCGCCACATACATGACTCGGTCCATGATTCCACCGTCTTGGAGCTGCTTGACGTAGTCGGTGCCTAGCGTATAACCAACTTTCCCACCAAACCATGTAATGAGAGTTTTTGGGACACCCGAAATGATAAGAGCCAGAATAGGACCGAGAATTGATCCCTGCGCAGCAAGCGAAGCGCCCAGTCCGAAGGAAATTATTCGAAGTGTACCTTCAAGTAGAGAATCCCCGATACCTGACAAAGGTCCCATCAAAGAAACCTTCAGAGAGTTGATGACCTCTGGATTAAAATCCTCAGGATTACGCCCATATTCCTCTTCCATTGATGCGGCTAGGCCAAGAACAAAGCTGTTGAGCTGCTGAGTAATGTTATATAGGGCGGTATGGCGGTGATACGCCTCTTTTTTTCTTGCAAGAATCTCTGGATCGGACTCATCCGTATAAATTCGATCAAGTGTGGGAGCTATGCTATAGAGGAAACCTAGGTTCATTTGGCCTTGATAATTCCATGAGCTCTGAATGGCCCATGTCCGCCAGAAAAACTGCCACAGCCTTTTCCTCTCTGAAACTGGCTTCGGTTCAAGGCTCTTTAGCTCACTCTTCTGCTTGGCATCAATCGGGCTGTCAGTATCCTGTGTCATGTAAATAGCTCCCTTCGCTACTCGTCATCCTCAAGGGGGTCATACTGGTCTAAGTCTTGTGCCGCAGCTCTGGTGGCACCCCCATCACGGAATTTCAGCCCCATTAGAAGCAGTCCAATCAACACGGCAAAAATAGCCATAGCTGTCACGTTGAGTCCTAGGAATGCTGCACCAAAGAACCCCAACAGGAAAAATATGGTCATGCTCTTCGTCAGCATGATGGTAAGAAGCAAAGCCATGCCGAGGGCTGTGAGCATGTTGCCTGCAAGGGATAGACCACTGGTAACCCATGCGGGAATTGCGTTGACAAGCTGTTGGACAAAATCAGTCCCTATGTAAATAGCGAGGAAGATGGGAACGAAATACATAAGAGCATAAAGTATATTGCCCCAGATTATGTGCAGATGAAGGGCCTGCGTGAACTTACCCTCGTCAATTAGGGCGTCGGTCCTCGTGCTGAACGCAGAGAGGACCATTCGTATGGCAAGACCAAGAGCTTGCCCAAGCATGGCAACAGGCACCGCAATTGTCAGAGCAGCTTCTGGGCCCGCTCCCGTTAGAATGACAAAAGCAGTTGCCACTATAGAGCCCATATTCATATCGGGAATCATCGATGCGCCCACGTTAATAAGCCCAATGCTCATGAGCTCGAGCGTAGCCCCCGCCGCAAGTGCGGTAGGAATGTCTCCAAGTACGATACCAACCATCGTCGCCCCGATAAGAGGACGTTCGACACTCAAACGCCCAAGTAAGCGGGAATCCATAATGCAGATGACGCCTACTAAGCCAACAACAACAGCAGCATAGAGCTGGTTCATCTACGTCTCCTTCCAACTTATTTCATCGCCATGTCCGATAACTAAAGACAATCTCCGCAATCCCCTTTCTTTCTCTTTTGGTATTAGTCATTATATACGTCTTATATGTTTAAGCCATATTTTGTCCTTTATGGAGATGAGCGGTCAGATATTTCGGTAAGCGGTCACTCCTAACTTCCCATAGGACGGTCATCTTCTACTCTCTCTTGCTGGCTGCGTTTGCTTCCAGATCCCGCCTTCTATAAAAGCAATCCAGCTCTCTCCCATGCTTTGCCTCTTATGGGAATCATGCGAAGATTTATGCATAGACCTTCACAAAACAACCGTTGAAAGACTGGCTCCATGCACTCGAAGCCCCCGACTCTCACAAAAGTCAGGGCGGGGGCAGCAAGGGCGACAATCCGTGGGCATGACCGCACCGCACTTACCCCCACCCCCCACCACCAGTGACGGAGCCGCTGGCGGGGAACACTGCCTCCTAAAAAGAGGCTGTTATAGTGAGGGCGCCGTTCAGATCGCCCGTCTACACGGGTCGCATGCCAAGGAGATTTATGACGTGTACGCCGTCCCCACAAACATCCTCGCCCTCGATCAACCGTCGCACATTCCTCAAAGCAGGAGCAGCTGGCCTCGCTGTGGCGGCAGGCTTGGGCCTGGCGCCCCTTCCCGCCTTTGCTGAGGGCGCCCAGGGTTCCGGCAACACAGACGTCGAAGCCGTACTCGCCGGAATGAGCCGCCGCCAGAAGATAGCGCAGAAGCTCATGCCCGACTTCAGGAAGTGGGCTCAGGACGGCACGGTGGCTGACTTCACCGTAATGAACGCTGAGGTCGCAGGCATTGTAGACAAATATGACTTTAGCGGCGTCATCCTGTTCGCCAACAATGTCAAAGAAACCGAGCAGACCCTGCGGCTGTGCAGGGGTCTGCAGGACGCCGTCGTGGGCAATGCAAGTGGCAATTCCTTCGGAGACGTCCCCCTGCTCCTCACCATTGACCAGGAGGGCGGAATCGTATACCGCCTGGGCAGTGGCACGGGCCTGCCCGGAAACATGGCCGTGGGGGCCACGCGCAGCGTCGAGGACGCGCGGGACTGTGGGGAGGTAATAGGTCGGGAGCTCTCGGCCCTGGGCATCAACGTCAACTTCGCGCCGGTGCTCGACGTCAACAGCAATCCCAATAACCCCGTGATCGGCTTGCGCTCGATAGGTAGCAAGCCTGAGCTCGTCTCCGAGCTGGGCGTCCCCATGATGCAGGGCGTGCAAGCCCATAACGTGGCCGTTTCTGCAAAGCACTTCCCCGGTCACGGAGACGCTGGGACCGACTCTCACACGGGCCTTCCCCGCATCGAGAAGACCCAGGAGGAGCTGGAGGCCGTCGACTTCGCACCGTTCAAGGCGGCTATTAAGGCGGGCGCGGACATGCTCATGACCGCCCACATCCAGTATCCCAAGGTCGAGACCGGGACGGCAACCTCAACCAATCCCGATACGGGCGAAATCGAGCTCCCCGCCACCTTGTCCCACATCTTCATGACCGACATCCTCCGCACCGAGATGGGCTTCACGGGCGTCTCAGTCACGGACGCCCTGAATATGATGGCCATCGCCAGCAACTTCGACTACATCGACGCCGTGAGGCGCACCTTCCTGGCGGGTGTCGACATAGCGCTCATGCCCCTGTCTCTGACCTCATCCGATGACCTGCCCCGACTCGACGCGCTCATCGACACGCTTGAGCAGGACAGCTCAATCACCGACGCCTACCTCGACGAGTCCGTCAGGCGCATTCTCGCGCTCAAGAAGAAGCGCGGCATCCTGGACTACGCCTCCACGGCAGGAGACATCGACGCGGCCCTCTCGGAGACGCTTGCCACCGTGGGCAGCGCCGAGAACCGCTCCGTCGAGCGCGAGGTCTCTGCTGACGCCGTCACCGTGGTCAAGAACGAGGGGGGCGTCCTGCCGCTGTGCCCCTCCTCCGGAGACCACGTCCTTCTTGTCGCGGCATACCAAAACGAGAGGCCCGGGATGGAGCTGGCAATGCGCCGCCTCATCGCCGAGGGAAAGATTCCCGAAGACGTCACCTACAAGTCCATAGACTACGCCGAGACCTATGGCGATCCCGCGCTTGCCCTCGAGGCCATTCTCCCCGAGGTGTCCGAGGCCACCCAGGTCGTAGTGATCTCCGAGGTTGGCAGGACGTCCAACCTCAATCCTCAGCTGAAGAGTGTTTACAGCACCTACATTC
The DNA here is from genome assembly GCF_015277515.1 of Thermophilibacter immobilis. Lineage (NCBI taxonomy): Bacteria > Bacillati > Actinomycetota > Coriobacteriia > Coriobacteriales > Atopobiaceae > Thermophilibacter > Thermophilibacter immobilis. Next base: position 2,037,541 of record NZ_CP063767.1, read on the forward strand.
CGACCCAGATCGCGATCAAGGCGAACGAGGCCAAAGTCCCCGTAGCAATCATGAGCATCTCTCTGCCGTACGACTGCGCGGTCTATGAGGATGCCCCGGCCGTGGCCGCCGTGTTTGGCAACATGGGCATGGATCCCACGGAAGCGCTGGCTCCCGCGACTGCCTTTGGCCCCAACATCCCTGCGGGGATCGAGGTCCTCATGGGCGGGCACGGGGCACAGGGCAAGCTCCCGGTCGACCTCTACGATGCCGTGGTGGATGACAACGGTGCTCACTTTAATATCGAGTCGATCGCGTATCCCTTTGGGTTTGGGCTCGAGTACGACCCCTGCGGAGAAAAGACCACCGTGGACACCACGGCGCTCGCGGCTACCGTCAAGGACATCGAGGACAACGTCGTTCCCAAGAAGGACACCTTCACCGCCGAGAGCTTCGCCGCGCTGCAAAGCGCCCTCGACGCCGCGAAGGCAGTCCTGGACGATCCCGATGCCACGCAAGAGCAGGTTGACCAGGCGCTGAAGGAGCTCACCGACGCGCGCGGCGCCCTCGTGACGGCTGGTGGTTCTCCGGAACCGGGCACGAATCCCCATCCCACGCCGGACACGGATGCAAACGACAAGAAGACCCCCAAGGGCAAGGTCCCCAACACGGGCGACCCCAGCCCCCTTGCCGCTCTCGCCGCCGCTGCGGTCGCTGGTGCCGCAGCCATTGGCGCAGGTCGCGCGATTGGTGCGAATGACGCAAAGGACGACGGCGAGTAGCCCCTTCTCGTCCTCGCGAGGTTTGAGGCCGACCGAAGGCACCCCTTCGGTCGGCCTCTTGTGTTTCTCGGCAATCGCGTTCTGACTTTTGTGGGAGTCAGACGAGAAAGTATGCATTTCTGTCTGTATTTACGCAGATAGAAGGTGATCTCTATGCAAGCCTCAGATTCCGACTCTCACAAAAGTCAGAATTACGATGCACGGGGGATGGGACCCAAAGCGGTCGGGCCCGTTCGCTTTATGCATCGACCTCGTCGTCGCCGCCAATCTCCTCGAGCACGCCCAGCGCCGCCGGCATGACCTCCTCCACACCTCGATGGAATGGATAGGCCACCTTCTTGGTCTTGGGATACACCAGGGCCCCGCGCCCCTTGAGCTTGAGCGCCACGGGGCGCGCCACCTCGACCCTCTGGTAGATGAGCCTGCCGTTAGTGAGCGAAACCGACGTGCATCCCAGGCGCTGAGCGCGGATCCGCACACGCGCGCGGTCGAAGAGGTTGCGGCCGGCAAGCGGCAGCGCGCCGAAGCCCTCCTCACACTCCCGCTGAAGCGCGTCCACCTCGGCCAGGTCAACGGCCGCGGCCAGACGCCGATACGCGAGCACGCGCTTGTCCACGTCAGGTAGGTACTCCTCAGCCAGGAAGAAGTCGGCGGGCAGGTTGATGGTGACCTCGGCCTGCTCCACCTCGCGCGTCTCGCCGCGCGCCTCGCTCACGGCCTCGCCGAGCATCTGCGTGAAGAGGTCGAAGCCCACGCTGGAGAGGTTACCGTGCTGCTCGGCCCCCATGAGCGAGCCCGCGCCGCGAATCTCCAGGTCGCGCATGGCAATCTTCATGCCGCTGCCCAGGTCCTGGTACTCGTTGATGGCCGTGAGGCGGTCGGTGGCCTCGGGCGTGAGGGGCAGCTCGGCCGGGAACATGAGGTAGGCGAAGGCCTGCGTTCGTCCGCGCCCCACGCGCCCCTTGAGCTGGTAGAGCTGGGCCAGGCCCAGGCGCTGCGAGTCCTCGATGATAAGCGTGTTGGTGTGCGGGTTGTCGATGCCGCTCTCGATGATCGTCGTGGCCACGAGCACGTCGATCTCGTGCTCCGAGAAGCGCAGCATGGCATCTTCCACCTCGCGTGCGCTCATCTTACCGTGCGCCACCCCCACGCGAGCCTCAGGTGCCGCCTCGACCACGCGCTCGACCGCGTCCTCGATCGTGGTCACGCGATTGGAGACGTAGTAGACCTGCCCCTTGCGACCAAGCTCCTCGCGAATGGCGGCCGAGACCACGTCGGAGTCGTACTCCCCCACCTTCACCTTGACCGGCAGGCGCCCGGGAGGAGGCGTCATGATGAGGCTCATGTCGCGCACGCCGCTCATGGCCATCTGCATGGTGCGCGGAATGGGCGTGGCGGAAAGCGTGAGCACGTCGACCTGCTCGCGCATGTTCTTGAGCTGCTCCTTGTGCTGGACGCCAAAGCGCTGCTCCTCGTCAATCACCACAAGGCCCAGGTCATAAGGATTAACGTCGGCGGAGAGCAGCCGGTGCGTGCCAATGAGCACGTCCACCGAGCCGTCCGCGAACCCCTCGAGCGCGCGACGCTGCTGCGCCGGCGTCACAAAGCGCGACAGCACCGCCACCTTGAGGTCAAACGGCGCAAACCGCGAGAAGAACGTCTCGAAGTGCTGCTGCGCCAGAATCGTCGTGGGGCACAGGACCATGACCTGTTTGGAATCCTGACAGCACTTGAACGCCGCGCGCAGGGCCACCTCGGTCTTGCCAAAGCCCACGTCGCCGCAGAGCAGGCGATCCATGGGGCGTCGCGTCTCCATGTCGGCCTTGATGTCCACGATCGCGTTGGCCTGATCGAGCGTGAGCTCGTAGGGGAAGCTCGCCTCCATCTCCTGCTGCACCGGCGTGTCCGGGGCAAACGCGTAGCCCGCCACCGAGGAGCGGCGCGTATAGAGGTCGACCAGGTCAAAGGCAAGCTTCTTGGCACTCTTGCGGGCCTTGCCCGTGGCGCGCGACCAGTCCGCGGTGTTGAGGCGCGTGAGGCGCGGGCTGCTGCCGTCCGGCCCCACGTAGCGCGTGATGCGGTCCACCTGCTCGAGCGGCACAAAGAGCTTGTCGCCGCCGGCGTACTCCAAAAGGAAGTAGTCGCGCTCCTTGCCACCCACCTCCTGGCGCACGATCTGGGAGAACAGCGCGATGCCGTGCGTGGCGTGGACCACGTAGTCGCCGGGTTTGAACGGGAAGGTCACGCTCGTGGGGTCCACGCGCCGCGCGCGGCGATGCGACTTGGCCGTGCGCGCGGTGAGATCCGAGACCGAGAAGACCGCGAGCTGCGCCGTGGGAATCACGATGCCAGCGGGAACCGGTGCGTCCACGAACGTCACGCGCCCACGATCCAGGGGCACGGGCTCAGGGTCGCGGTTCTCGGGGGCCGCGCCCAAAGACTCGACCACGGGGATGAGCTCGTCGGTAAAGCGCAGCTCAAGGGCCTCACGTGCCGCCCGATCCGGCACGGCAAAGATCACTGCCGCCCGGTCGGCCACGAGCTGACGGGCGCGACCCAGGAGCTTGACGTCTGAGCCCGCGATCTGCGGCTGACGTACCGGGAGCTCGGCCGTGGCGGCGGCGGTCCCCGCGCGCAGGATGGACGCGAGGGACAGGCGCTGCTGGCGTCCAAAGTCGAGGTCACGCGGTGCCGTGTAGAGACCCTCGAGCGAGATGTGCGCGGCGCTAGCAGCCACCTGGACCTCGTCCATGGCGCGGGCGCAGTCGTCAAAGAGAGCGCGGGGCTCGGCGAGAACCACGAGAGTCTCGGGGCAGATATGGTCAAGCGGCGAGGCTGTGGAGCCATAGAGTTCCGGAAGATAGCGCTCGAGCGCCGGCTGTGCTGCACGCTGACGAATGAGCTCCAGATCGGCAGCCACCTTAGCGTTGTCGCGGGCTCGGTTGAACAGGGCGCGCTCGGCGTGGGCCACGGTCTGGTCCGTGAGGGCCATCTCGCGACAGGGAGCGACGGTCACTGACTCGAGCTCGCCTATGGTCTGACCCGTCGAGGAGACCATGCGGCGCACGCGGTCGATCTCGTCGCCAAAGAACTCAATGCGCACCGGAGAGGTGGCCTGGGCGGGAAAGACGTCGACGGCGTCGCCGTGCACGTGGAAGGTGCCCGGGGCGTCCACCTCACCCGCGTCGGCGTAGCCCATGCCCACGAGCAGGGCCGGGACCTCGTCAAAGGGAACCTCGTCGGCCACGGAGAAGGTGCTCGACGCGAAGTAGCCCGAGCCCTTGGGCGGCACGCGGCGCAGGAGCGCGTGGGCGCTCGCCACCACGAGGCACTTCTCGCCAGACGCGAGGCGAGAAACGGCTTGGCAGCGAGCCCCGATGGCCGCATCGTCCGGGGCGGCCTCGGCCCAGGGGCGGTCGCGTCGCTCGGGATAGCGAGCCACCACGTCCTGACCCAGCCATGCCGCAAGCGCGCGAGCCGTGCGGCCTGCGGCCTCTTCGCCGGAGACCACGAGCAGGCAGGGCTGGGGGTCGCGCGCCCAGAGGGAGGCGACCACCAGGGGGCGGGCGCTCTGAGCCACGGCGAGCGTGGCGTCGTGGCCCGCGCCGAGCTCGCGAAGCAGCGGCTCCAGCTCCGGCGCGGACAGGAGCTGACGAGAAACGCGGTTGATGAGCATGGCACCTCGACATGCGATAACGCCAGCTCCCCGGGGGACCGGCTGTGCGAACGAATTTGCGTACATTGTACCCGTGACACGCAACCCTCTCTCGTGCGGACGCTCATCGCGTGTCGGCCTCAACTTGGAAGCCCTTCCTTTTTGTGGCAGTGGGCAGCAGGCCCATACCGTGGAGTTCCCAGAGTGTCTCGCTCATTCTCCTCATCGGAATCAACGAGGACAGCCGCAGGGAGTTCAAGCTTCTCTTCGACGTCCTCTTTAGGGTGCTCCGCAGTAGGGCAAACGTGCGGCAGCTTATTCGCGCCGATTCCTACGAGACCATGGTCGGGCTCCTTGAGTCCATGGTCATCAAGGCCTCGAGCGCCTAGCGCGCGCTCCGCCTGGCGAGCTCGCGCAGGCGCGAGCTCGCAGCCTCCACGGCCGCGCCATCCGCGTGCCAGCTCCAGTTACCCTCGGCCACGCCCGGCACGTTCATGCGCGCCTCGTCGCCCAGACCGAGCACGTCCTGGAGGGCCACGATCGCCACGTCGGCCCCGGAGTCAACCACGCGCTGCATGAGGGATCCGGCCAGCTGGACGGCCTCGTCTCCCGCAACGTCAAAGCGCTTCTCGCAGAAGCCCACGAGGGTCTGATTGTCGTGCGTGCCCGTATAGGCCACCGCACCGGCGGGCGGCTCGTACCCTTGGCGCACGTCAGCGTCGCAGAACTGGATGACGTCCATGCCGGGAAGGCCCGTCTTGGCCACGAGAGCGCGCACGGCGGGTGTGAGCGCCCCCAGGTCCTCCGCTATGAACGGCAGCGAACCAAACTGTCTGTTCGCCTCCTCGAAGAGCTCGACCCCCGGCCCAAACGCATACGAGCCCTCGCTCGCAGGCACTCCCTCGGGCACCATCCAATACGACGAGAAGCCAATGAAGTGATCAAGCCGCACGTAGTCGTAGAGCGAGAGCGCGCGACTGAAGCGCCTGAGCCACCAGCCGTAGTTTTGCTCGCGCATGATGTCCCAGCGATAGATAGGGTTGCCCCAGAGCTGGCCCTCGGGCGCAAAGGCGTCACCGGGCGCGCCCGCCTGATGCCGCGTGCGCCCCTGCTCGTCCAGGTCGAAGAGGTCCGGCTCGCTCCAGACGTCCGACGAGTCCCCCGAGACGTACATCGGCATGTCGCCGATGATCTGCACCCCACGTGCGCGTGCGTAGTCGTGCAGGTCATCCCAGGCGCGCTCGAACGCGTACTGCAGCCGGCGCTGGTCCTCGATCGCAGCGCGCAGGCGCGTCTCGCCGGCCAGCCTGGGGGTGTAGTGGCGGTAGCGCGCGGGCCAGCCCTGCCAGGGCCCCTCGCCCAAGCGCTCCTTGAGCGCACGAAACGTGCAGTACGGCGTAAGCCAGTACTCGTTCTCGGCACAGAACCTCAGGTAGTCAGCGTCGTTGCCAATCTTCTCCAGAGAGGCGAGCGTGACCTCGGCCGGCTGCTCGAGCAGGTCAGTGTTGCCCGCAAACGCGGCGAGGCCCGCATACGGCGACCCAAACTCGTCGGCCGGGTTCACGGGCAGGACCTGCCAGTACCTCTGCCCGCACGCAACGAGCCAGTCGACGAAGCGCCGCGCGGGCGCGCCGAGCGTGCCCGGAGCCCCATCGTTGGGAACCGACGTGATGTGGCACAGCACCCCCATCCCCCGCTCCAGCGGCTTCTGGAGACGAAGCTCGTTCTGGAAGGAGAGGACCGCCGTGCCAAGCGGCCATAGGAAGGCCTCGGCCTGCCCGTGGTCCACCTGCGGTGCCCGCCCCGAGACCACGTCCGTGACCGCCTCTCCCACCAGGGGAACCTTGACCGTGTGGGCCTCGGAGAGGCTGCGATTCACGAGCACGCACACGCTCTCGTGGTCCCCGCGTCGCCAGAACCCAAAGACGTCCTCACCCGAGGAGAAGGGCTCGAAGTCCCCGTCCACGAGCACCGGCAGGGTCCTGCGCAGCGCGATCGCATTGCGATAGCTGTTCGCGCAGTCCGCCCGCCCGCGCGGGCCGCCCCAGGGAAAGCTCGCCCGGTTGTACGGATCGCGAAAGCCCTCGAGGCCCCGCTCGTCACCGTAGTAGACGCAGGGCACGCCTGGTAGCGTCATCTGGAGCAGCGCCGCCGCCCACAGGCGCGCCTTCGCAAGGCCCACCTGTCCCTCGTCCAGCCGATAGCTCGCGCGCTCGTCCTCCGAGAGGCTGTCGGGGTCAGGGGCACCCCCCAAGACGGTGAACAGACGCTCCCGGTCGTGGCTACCCAGGAGGTTGAGCGCCGAGTAGAAGGCGTCACGCGGGTAGTTCTCGCGCAGCTGCTCGAGGCAGGCGACCAGCTCGGGGGCACCCGTCGTGCCCCGCAGAAAGGCGAGAAGCCCCGTGCGCAGCGGATAGTTCATCGTCGCGTCCAGCTCCCGGCCCTGGAAGTACTGGCGGAGCTTTCCGTAGGCGAGCTTGTTGGAGGCGTCCTCCCAGACCTCGCCGATGAGCACGGCGTCGGGACGCTCGGTGAGGATGGCATGCTTGATGTCGACGATGAACTCGTCGGAGAGCTCGTCGGCGACGTCAAGGCGCCAGCCGCGCGCACCCGCGCGCATCCAGCGGCGCACGATGCCGTTGCGGCCGCACACGAGATCGTGGAAGGAGCTCTTCTCGTTGAGGTCAGGCAGGTCGGGGTTGCCCCACCAGCTCGCGTAGGTGCCGTCCTCGTTGAAGCTGAACCAGTCGCGATACGCGGAGTCCTCGCTCTGGAAGGCACCCGGTTCGGGATAGGTCCCGTAGCGGTTGAAGTAGCGCGAGTCGGCGCCGCAGTGGTTGAAGACGCCGTCCAAGATGACGGACATGCCCCGCTCGGCCGCGTCCACGCACAGCGTGCGCAGGTCATTCTCGCCGCCGAGCATGGGGTCTATGCGCAGGTAGTCGGCCGTGTCATAGCGATGGTTGCTCGCCGCCTCAAAGATGGGGTTGAGGTAGATCACGCTCACGCCGAGATTCTCCAGATAGTCCAGATGCTCGCGCACGCCCTCGAGGGTCCCTCCATAGAAGTCCCAGCGAGCGATGCTCGCGTCCTCGCGGCGCGCATAGGTGGGCGGGGTATCCCAGTCCTCGACCAGGACCCGCTCGGCGGCCCCGCGCGGCCTGGCAAGCGCACGGTGGGCGCGCTTCTCCCAGTCCTTCCCGCGCGCGAAGCGATCGGGGAAGATCTGGTAGGCAATGCCCTCGCGGTACCAGTTCGGCTGCTGGGCGCGCGGCGAGAAGACTGTGATCTGAAACGAGGGAGGCTCGGCGTAGGAGAAGGCGCCTTCTCCCGTGGTCCAGCCCTCGCGCGCGCCGTAGCGCCACACGGAGCCGTCCTGGGCCTCGATGTCAAAGCTGTACCACACCACGCCCGTCTCAGCAGGCCTATAGGTCGCCGAGAAGCGCAGGTGATCCTCCTGGTTGGAGCCGTGCATCTCCACGAGCTCCTCGCCGTGGGCGTCGGTCCAGACGCGCAGGGTGCAGAAGACGACCCCGTCTTCCCACACGTCGATGCCCAACGTGACGGTACCGCCCAGCTGGACGGCACCAAAAGGACTTCGGTACTCTTTCTCGGAGGTTACGTGACGAGCCTTCAAGCGCTACCTGTCTCTTCTCTTGTTATACCGAATGACCTCCGGATGGAGACCATGGTAGATATCCATGTAGTCGTTCGCGGCACGACGCCAGCTGAAGTCCGCCGCCATGGCCTGACGCACGAGCTTAGTCCACGTATCCGCCTTAGTCCAGAAAATCTCACAGGCTCCAAGGAGGGTGTCGAGCATCTCGTCGGCATTCATGTTGGCAAAGGTGAAGCCGGTCCCCTCGCCGGTAAACTTGTTGTAGGGCACGACCGAGTCCGCAAGCCCCCCGGTCTCGCGCACGAGCGGCAGCGTGCCGTAGCGCATGGCGATCATCTGCGACAGGCCACAGGGCTCGAACTCGGATGGCATGAGCAGGATGTCGCCGCCCGCGTACATGCGGTGCGAGAGCTCGTTGTCAAACGCGATGCGTGCGCACATCTGGCCCGAATAGGCGGCGGCAAAGTAGCGCAGCGCCTCCTCCTGCTCCGCATCGCCCGTGCCCAGAACGGCCACCTGAACCCCGCGGCGCATGAGGGCGCTCATGGCGTAGCGCACCAGGCCCAGGCCCTTCTGGTCGGTGAGACGTCCCACGAAGACGACGAGCGGGTGCGTGGGATCCTCGTCCAGGCCCAGCTCGGCCTGGAGCGCTCGTTTGCACGCAGCCTTGCCCGAAAGGTCTGCTGCCGAGAAGCCCTCCTCGATCATCGGGTCCGTGGCGGGGTTCCAGATGCTCTGATCGATGCCGTTCAGGATTCCGGACAAGACGTTCGAGCGACGCCTGAAGAGGGCGTCGAGGCCCTCACCGTAAAACGGCATCTGCAGTTCGTAGGCATAGCTCGGACTCACCGTAGTCAGCGCGTCGGCGTAGCACAGGGCGCCCTTCATGTAGTTGATCGAGTCTCGGTCGTAGTAGAGCTGGTCGCGCGCCGCGGGGATGTGCCCCAGGCCCAGGACGTCATCGAGGACCGTGAAGGAGTACTGGCCCTGGAACTTGACGTTGTGAATGGTGAAGACGCACTTCACCTGATTGCAGGCGGGAATCTCGCGATAGAACTCGCGCAGGAACACGGGGCACAGCGCGCTTTGCCAGTCATTGCAGTGCAGAACGTCACACGCGAGCTCGGACACCTGAGCGATGGCCTCGCAGATGGCCTTGGAAAAGAAGGCGAAGCGCTCGCCGTCGTCGTAGTAGCCGTAGAGCCCATCGCGCTTGAAGTAGGACTCGTTGTCGATGAAGTAGAAGTCGAGGCCCTGTAGGGTCAGCTTGTCGATGCCGCAGTAGTCGTTTCTCCAGGCAAGGGGCACGTTGAAGTCGGTAACGTGCTTCATCCGGTCGCGGTACTCCTGCGGGATGCTGCCGTACTTGGGGAGAATCACGGCAACCCTGGCGCCGGCGTGCTTGAGAGCGCGGGGAAGCGATCCGGCGACGTCTGCGAGCCCTCCCGTCTTGACGAACGGGACGGCCTCTGAGGACGCGAAGAGCACCCTCATCTTTCTTCGTTTTGCAGTGGCTGACATGTTTTTCTCTCCGACTCCTAGTCGCGGGCCTTCTCCTTGATGAGCACGTCCTCAGGAGTGCCCCTCATCTCGGTGCCCGCCGGCACGACGTTTCCGCGGTCCACGATGGCGTTCTCCACGCGCGCGCCGCTCTTCACGATGCAGTTCTGCATCACGATGGAGCTGCGCACCGTGGCGCCCGCCTCCACGACCACGCCGCGGCCCAGGATGGAGTCGCTGACGCTTCCATAGATGCGGCAGCCCGAGGAGATGCGAGAGTTGCTGGAGCGAGAGCCGACCTCGAACTTGGCTGGCGCCGTGTCATGCGCCTTGGTCTTGATCGAGCGACCGCTCGGGAAGAGCTCGGCCGAGACGTGCGGGTCGAGTAGGTCCATGTTGGAGCGGTAGTAGGAGCGCTTGTTGAAGACCGGGACCGCGTAGCCCCCAAAGTCGTGCGTGCGAACGTTGACCCGACCGAAGTCTCCCTGCATGGCCTCGAAGAGATCGAGGTAGTCCGTCGGGGCGTACCAGTCGAACATGTCGAGCAGGAGCTGCCGGTCGATGATGAAGCAGTCAAGGAACATCGTCTCGCCAAAGTTCACGCCGTGGTGAACGCCCTTCACGCGGCCGTCCTCGACGTCGAACGCGGTAACGTCCTCGTCGGCCTCAGAGGCCGTCTTGGTGAGGACGGTGATGTCGGTGCCGGAGGCCTTGTGGGCCTCGTAGACCTGGCCGAGATCGGCGTTGTACACGAAGTTGGCCGTCGAGAAGATCACGGCGTCGGCCGTGCTCCTCGTGAAGTAGACCCGGTTGTGCACGAGGTCGCGCAAAAGGAAGCGAGCGCCCGTGCGCGAGGTGCCAAAGGCGGACCCCGGCAGGATGAACAGACCGCCGTTCTTGCGGTCGAGGTCCCAGTCCTTGCCGGAGCCCACGTGGTCGATGATCGAGCGGTAGTTGTACGGCATGACCATGCCCACGGTGCGAATGCCGCTGTTCACCAGGTTGGAGAGGGCAAAGTCAACGAGGCGGTAGCGTCCCAGATAAGGCAGAGACGCCACGGGGCGGCTCTCATTGAGCGGGCTGGACTCCTTGGCGGAGTAGTTGCAGGTGATAAGACCGATGATCTTCTCCATGGCTAGTTCTCCCCCTTTCCAACGACGACGTCGTTGCCGATGACGGCCGTGTCCTTGGTCTGGTCGACGCTGCCGAGGTTGACGTTTTCCTCTACGACGGCGTTCTCGCCCAGGATGGCGCGCACGACGTGGGCACCGTCCTTGACCACGGCACCCGGCAGGAGCACCGAGTCGACAATCGTGGCGCGCTCGCCGACGTAGGCGTCGGTCGAAAGGATCGAGTGCTTGGCGGTGCCATGGATCTGACAGCCATTTGCGACCAGGCAGTCCTCTATGTTGCCGTTTTTTCCCACAAACGCCGGCGGGCGGGTGGAGGCGTTACTCATGATGGGGAAGGTGCTGCAGAAGATGTCAAAGGCGGGGTTGGGGCCCAGAAGGTCCATGCTCGTCTCGTGATAGCTCGAGATGGTGCCCACGTCGCGCCAGAAGCCGTTGAACTCGTAGGTGCAGAGGCGCTTGCCCTGCTCCAGGAGCTTCGGGATGATGTTCTTGCCAAAGTCGTGCTCGGAGACCTGGTCGATGGCGTCTTCCTTCAGAGACGAGACGAGCAGGTCGGTGTTGAAGATGTAGATGCCCATCGACGCGAGGTTGGAGTCAGGCTTGGTGGGCTTCTCGCTGAACTTCAGGATCTTCTCGTCGTCGTCCTGCGTGATGATGCCAAAGCGCGAGGCCTCCTCCCAAGGCACGGGCATGACCGCGATCGTGAGGTCCGCGTTGTGGGCGCGGTGGGTGGCGAGCATGTCCGCGTAGTCCATCCGGTAGAGCTGATCGCCGGAGAGAATGAGCACGTACTCGGGGTCGTTCTGCTCGATGTAGCCCAGATTCTGGGTCACGGCGTCGGCCGTGCCCTCGTACCAGGCACCGCCGGCCTGCGTGGCGTACGGCGGCAGGATGGAGACGCCGCCCTCGCGATCGTCGAGGTTCCACGCCTCCCCGGTGCCAATGTAGCTGTGCAGCAGGTACGGACGGTACTGCGTCAGCACCCCCACCGTGGTGACACCAGAGTTCGCACAGTTGGAGAGCGCGAAGTCGATAATGCGGAACTTGCCCCCAAACGAGACCGCTGGTTTGGCAACGTTTTCCGTCAGGGCTCCGAGCCTACTACCCTGACCTCCTGCCAGGAGCATTGCGATGCACTCTTTTCTGCTCATACCCCCCACTCCTTTCACAACCTGTCACAGGGCGTGGAGCCCCAAGAACATGCTTCTTCCTAGCTCTCAATGTGCCAGATGTCGGCCATGTACTCGCGAATGGTTCGGTCGCTGGAGAAATATCCCGCCTTGGCAGTATTGTGGAGCGCCGCCTTGTTCCACCAGCGCCGATCCGCGTAGTCATGACTCAGCTCATCGAACGCCTGGGCGTAGGAGGGGAAGTCACGCAGGACCAGATCGGGGTCATTGTCGGCCATGAGATAGTCGCGCACGCTGTCGAAGTTGCCCGAGAGGCGCGCGAGCGTGCCGTCGGTGAGCTCGTCCACCACGCGGCCCAGCCGGGCGCGGTCCGCGTTGTACTGGTCCCAGGCGTAGTAGCGGCCACTCGCGCGCAGCTCCTCGACCTCGTTGGCGTGAAGGCCAAAGATCTTGATGTTATCGGGTCCCACGAGCTCGGAGATCTCAACGTTGGATCCATCGAGGGTTCCCAGCGTGATGGCGGCGTTCATCATGAGCTTCATGTTCGAGGTGCCCGAGGCCTCCGCTCCCGCCACGCTAATCTGCTCGGAGATCTCGGCGGCGGAGTAGATGAGCTGCGCGTTGGAGACCGCGAAGTTGGGCACGAAGGCCACGCGGATCTTGTCGTTGACGCGCGCGTCGGCGTTGACGACGTCGGCCACCGAGTTGATGAGGCGAATGATCTCCTTGGCGAAGGTGTAGCTCTGTGCGGCCTTGCCCGAGAAGATAAACGAGGTCGGCTGCATCTCGAAGCTCGGATCAGCCAGGATGCGATTATACAGGTCAAGGATTTTGAACACGTTGAGGAGTTGGCGCTTGTAGGCGTGGAAGCGCTTGACCTGCACGTCAAAGACCGTGCTCGTATCCAGCTCCACGCCTGAGACCTGCTTGACAAAGGCCGCCAGGCGCTCCTTGTCCTCATGCTTGGCCTTCTCCATGCCGTCGAGGAAGCTCGCGTCACCCTCAAAGGCCACGAGCCCCTCGAGCTCCATGGCGTCGTCGAGCCAGCCGTCGCCGATGGCGTCGGTGATGAGCCGAGAGTAGGACGGGTTGGCCTCGCGCAGGAAGCGACGGTGAGAGACGCCGTTGGTCTTGTTGTTGAACGCCTCGGGGCGCAGCTCGTAGAACTCGTGAAAGACGCTGTCCTTGAGAATCTGCGTGTGAAGCGCCGAGACGCCGTTGATCGAGTGGCTGAAGATAATCGAGAGGTTCGCCATGCGGACCTGACCGTCCCACAGGATCGCCGTGCTCTTGAGGACGTTGGTCCAGTTGCCATCCGTGGGAGAGAGCCTGCTGGAGAGGTCCTCGCGAAAACGGCGGTCAATCTCCTCGACGAACATGTAGAGGCGAGGAAGCAGGGCGCGAAACGTGGCTATGGGCCACTTCTCCAGGGCCTCGGGCATGACCGTGTGGTTGGTGAACGAGAGAACCTCTTGGGCGATCTTAAGGGCCGCGTCAAAGCCCACACCGCGCTCGTCCACGAGCAGGCGCATGAGCTCGGGCCCGCACATTGCGGGATGGGTATCGTTGGTGTGGATGCTCACGTGGTCACCCAGATGCTCCCAGTCGTCCCCGAAGTCGCGCTCGTAGGTGCGCAGGATGGTCTGCAGGCCTGCGGAGACGAACAGGTACTCCTGCTTGAGGCGCAGCATCCGTCCGTGCTCGCCCGAATCGTTGGGGTACAGAATCGTGGAGATGGCCTCGACGTCCGAGCGGAACTTGTTGGCGCGCGCGTAGTCGCCGGCGTTGAAGGCGTCGAGGTCAAAGTTCTCGGCAGAGGGCTCGGCGCTCCACAGGCGCAGCTTGTTCACGACCTTGCCGCCAAAGCCCACGATGGGCACGTCATAGGGGACCGCGCGGACCCTCTCACCTCCCTCCTGAGTGAACCAGAAGTGGCCGTTCTCATCCTCGTGGCGCACGACCTGCGCACCAAACTGCACGATGACCGAGCTGTCGTCCTTGCGCGTCTCCCAAGCAAAGCCATTGGCGAGCCAGTTGTCCGTGCACTCGACCTGGCGGCCGCCCTCGATGCTCTGACGGAACAGCCCGTAGCGATAGCGCATGCCGTTTCCGTAGCCGGCGATGCCCTCGTGAGCCATGGAGTCCAGGAAGCAGGCAGCCAGCCGTCCCAGACCGCCGTTGCCCAGGCCGGGATCGACCTCCTGGCGACAGATGGTGTCGAGGTCGGCACCCATGGACTTGATGCCCCTGTCCACGAGGTCGCGGATGCCAAAGTTGATGAGGTAGTTGTCGAGCAGGGGCCCCAGCAAGAACTCGAGCGAGAAGTAGTAGACCTTCTTGGCACCCTTCGGGTGCGAGGTAATCTGGGCGGCACGCGACTTGCTGGCAACGAGGCCGGCCAGCACCGAGAACTGCTCCTGGCTCGTGCACTCCTCGAACGGCTCCCCGTAGTGGGCAAGGCAAGCCTTGCGATACTGCTCAACGAAGTCCTGCTCGTTCTCGAAGATCTTGGACGTGGTAGTAGGCAAAACAAACTCCTCAAATCCGATGATACTGACGGGCAAAAGGCTACCGAGAGGTCTTCCTCTTGGTCGCGGTGACCTTGGGCTTGCTGGTCTTACCGGTCTTGCCCCTGGCCTTTGATTTACCCTTACCCTTTGCTGTGGCCTTGGACCTGGTCGAGGGCTTGGCTGCGGCGACCGGCGCCTTCTTTTCGGTCGGGGATGCCTTGATGGACTCGCTCGGTTTCTTGGCGGGGCGCTTCAGCTCCCCGGTGCAGGCCAGAATCATGCCGCCCAGCGGCGGGACCCGCACGGTGATGGACTGCTCGCAGCCGTTCCAGGGCTCGTCCTCGGCCGCGAGCCTAACGGTGTTGGTGACGCCCGAGCCGCCGAACCGCTCGTCATCGGAGCTGAGAAGCTCCTCCCAGACGCCCCATGCGGGCACGCCCATGCGAAAGCCCTCGTGGGCGCTGACGTCAAAGTTGATAAGGACGACGAGGTCGTCGGCGGAATCGTCGCCCCGGCGCACGAACGAGATGATTGACTGCTCCGCGTTGTCGGCGTCGATCCACGAGAAGCTGTCGGACTCGTAGCCGCACTGCCACAGAGCGGGGTGCTCGTTGTAGAAGTGGTTGAGCTCGCGCACAAAGAGCTGCTGGTTGCGATGGGACTCGAACTCCTCTGCGAGAAAGTACTGGATGCCCTCGTAGTAGCGCCACTCGATGAACTGGGCGATCTCGTCGCCCATGAAGTTGAGCTTGCCGCCCGCATGCGTCATCTGATAGAGCGCGAGCGCCCGCATGCCGGCGAACTGGCGCCAGGGATCCCCAGGCTGACGCGTAATCAGGGAGCACTTGCCGTTGACGACCTCGTCGTGCGAGAGCGGCAGGATGAAGTTCTCGTTGAACTGGTACATCGAGGAGAACGTGAGCATTCGGTAGTTGCCCGGGCGCCAGGGAAAGTCGGTCTGCAGGTAGTGGAGGGTGTCGTTCATCCAACCCATGTCCCACTTGAAGTGGAAGCCCAGGCCGCCGTCGGCGGGCGGGTAGGTGACGAGCGGCCAGGCGGTGGACTCCTCGGCGATCATGATGACGTCGGGATGGGCCTTGCCCATGGCCGCATTGGTCTGCCGGATGAAGGCAGAGGCGTCGAGGTCCTCCTCGGTGCCCTTCTTGTTCACGCGCTTGCGACTAGGATCGTCAACGCCGAAGTTCATGTAGAGCATGCTCGTCACGCCGTCCATCCGGATGCCGTCGACGTGAAAGCGCTCGGCCCAGAACAGCGCGTTGGAGACCAGGAAGCTCCTGACCTCGCCTCGCGCGTAGTCGAACTTGTGGGTCCCCCAGTTGGGATGGATCTCGTGCTCGTAGAGCATCTCCCCGTTGAAGGCGGCCAGGCCTTGGGCGTCGGCGCAGAAGCCCCCGGGGACCCAGTCCAAGATGACGCCGATGCCCGCCTCGTGGCAGGCATCGATGAAGTGCATGAGCTGCTGGGGGGTGCCGTAGCGCGACGTGGCGGCAAAGTAGCCCGTGGGCTGATAGCCCCAGGACCCGTCGAACGGGTGCTCGCTCAGGGGCAGGACCTCGATGTGGGAGTAGCCCATGTCACGCACGTAGGCCACGAGCTCGTCGGCGAAGTCGTCGTAGGTGTAGAAGGTCCCGCGCTGGGCGGGGAACTGGTCCCCCGGGCCGGGATAGGTTCCGTCTGCGCGCGGCTCGCCCTGAGGCTCGTCGCCGTGCCGCTTCCAGCTGCCCAGGTGCACCTCAAAGATGTTGAGGGGCTCCTTAAAGGGGTTGCGCGCGGCGCGACGGGCGAGATAGGAGGCGTCGCTCCAGGCGTACCCGGAGAGGTCGGTCGTGCGAGAGGCCGTGCCGGGAGCCACCTCGGCAAAGAAAGCATAGGGATCGGCCTTGTAGAGCTTCTTGCCCGAGGCGGTCACGATGAGGTACTTGTAGAGGCTCCCGAGCTCGACACCGGCGACGAAGCCCTCCCAGACGCCTCCGATCGAGGTCTGGACGAGGGGGTTGGCTTGCTCGTCCCATCCGTTGAACGCGCCGATGACGTGAACGCTCTGAACCCGCGGGGCCCACACGGCAAAGTGGAAACCCGTCGCACCGCTCGCGTCCACGGCCGGATGCGCGCCGAGCTTCTCGTAGCTCTGGTACCACTGCCCTCCCGCGAGCAGGAAGAGGTCATAGTCGCTCAGGTACAGACTGGCGTCAAGAGTCTCCACGTCATGCTCCTCAGAGATCGAATGCGTCACACCCCCTGCGCGGGCGTCCCAGCGCGGGCGTGACCCCGCTCGCGGAACGTTCCTGTTGTACCAAGTATGAGCACCGAATGTCCACAAAAAAAACCGTGAGCGACACATCTGAGATACGCGAACAGGCATTTTAGCAAACCCTCTGCTGAATAATTAGGTGAGCGGTATATCCGCACGCACGGTAAACGCGAACAGGCCCCCATGCGCAGTGCGCACGGGGGCCCACGAAGATTCCTCTTATGAGACGGCAGTCCCTCTCGGGCAGCGACTACGCGCGTGCGAGCGCCTGGTCAAGGTCGGCGATAAGGTCCTCGACGTTCTCGATGCCCACCGAGAGACGCACGAGGTCCTCGGAGAGATGGGCCTCCCTGAGCTGCTCCGCCGAGAGCTGGGAGTGCGTGGTCGAGGCCGGGTGGATGATCAGCGACTTGGCATCGCCCACGTTGGCGAGGTGCGTGAACAGGCGCACCCTCTCGACGACGCGCAAGCCCGCCTCGCGGCCGCCCTTAACGCCGAACACCAAGACGCCGCCAAAGCCGTGGCGCAGCAGACGCGCAGCGAGCTCGTGAGACGGGTCGTTCTCGAGCCCCGCGTAACGCACCCAGCTGACCTTGGGATGGCCCTCCAGGAAGCGGGCCACCGCCAGGGCGTTGTCGGAGTGGCGCTGTACGCGCAACGAGAGGGTCTCGATGCCGATACCGATGAGCTGAGCCGCGTAAGGAGAGAGCGTGGGGCCAAAGTCACGCAGCTTGTTGGCAAGCACGCGCGTCGAGAAGGGCGCCGCGGCAGCGGCCTCAGCGAAGACAAGGCCGTGATAGGACGGGTCGGGCTCAGTAAGGGTGGGGAACTTGCCGGGAACGGCCCCCCAGGCAAAGGTCCCCGCATCGATCACGGCGCCGCCGAGCGTGGCACCGTGACCGCCGATCCACTTGGTCAGCGACTCGATCACCACGGCCGCGCCGTCCTCGGTGGGACGGTAGAGATAGGGCGTCGCAAAGGTGTTGTCAACGAACACGGGAAGGTTGAGCGAGCGGGCCGCCTCGACGAGGGCGGGCACGTCGGCCACGTCGACGAGGGGGTTGCCTATGGTCTCCACGTACCAGAGCTTGGTGTGCTCGTTGCTGGCGGCAACGAAGGCGTCAATGTCGTTGTTCTCGACGAAGGTCGTCTTAACCCCTAGGTCGGCGAGGGTGTGCAGGAAGATGTTCCAAGTGCCGCCATACAGGGAGTCAGATGCCACGATCTCGTCGCCGGCGCCCACGATGTTGGTGATGGCCAGGATCTCGGCGGCGTGACCCGAGGCGACGGCCACGGCCCCGGTCCCGCCCTCTATGGCGGCCACGCGCGCGGCCACCGCGTCGGTGGTGGTGTTGGTCAGGCGACCGTAGACGTTGCCCGGCCTGGTGAGACCGAACTTGCCGGCGGCGTCAGCGGCGTCGTCAAACTGAAACGCTGCCGAGGCATAGATGGGCAGCGCGGCCGCCCCGGTCGTGGGGTCGGGGGCCAAACCCGCGTGGACCTGGAGGGTGTCAAAGTGCTTCTCGGGATCGGAGGAGAAGGTGGGATCAAGCTGGAAGGCCATGATGGTTCCTCTCTGCAGGGGGAGAAGGCAGCGCCGACCGCAGCCGTGCGCACCTTGTCTAGGTTGTATGGTGAGAAAAGGCGAACCGCCCGAGGCCAGACGCGGGCATGCGAGAAGAACCCGTGTCTAGGCGACCTCGGGCCTGCGCATGAACAACCCCATGCAGATGAGCGCATTGTATACGTGCTGCTTCTTCATGTGCCTAATCCTAGCAAAGTGATGAAGATTCGCAAGCCGTGTTGTGTAAGCACTTTGTTACGGGAGCCCCTCGCATCCGTCTCCCTCTCTCCTCCATCCCTTCGAAGGCCTCCCCCTCTCCACGACGGGGGACGGAGAGGGCGCCGATAAGAAAAAGCACCCGCCTCGCAGCGCGCGAGACGGGTGCCCAAGAGACGACAAGGCGCGACCTAGTAGTTGATCGCCTGCTCCTCGAAGTAGCTCTGCGGGTGACCGCAGACCGGGCAGACCTTCGGGGCCTCGGCACCAACGTGCAGGTGGCCGCACTTGAGGCACTTCCACACCTTGACGCCGGGACGAGCGAAGACCTCGCCCTTCTCGACGCGCTCGACGAGCTTGCGATAGCGCTCCTCGTGGTGCTTCTCGACGCCGCCGACCAGGGAGAACTTAGCGGCGATCTCGGTGAAGCCCTCCTGCTTGGCGGTCTCGGCGAAGCCCTTGTACATGTCGGTCCACTCGTAGTTCTCGCCGGCCGCAGCGTCCTCGAGGTTGGCGACGGTTCCGGGAATGTCGCCGTCGTGGAGGTACTTGAACCAGAGCTTGGCATGCTGACGCTCGTTGCCCGAGGTCTCGGTGAAGATGTCGCCGATCTGGACGTAGCCCTCCTTCTTGGCCTTGTCAGCGTAGTAGCTGTACTTGACGGTGGCCTGGGACTCGCCCGCAAAGGCAGCCTCGAGGTTCTTCTTGGTCTGCGAACTCTCAAAATCGACAGCCATAATGCTCCTCTCTCTGGTCCCCTCAGGGATCAACGTTCTCTCATACCGGGCCCCTCGCCCAGTATTAGGACACTATATCAGTTAGATGCGCCAAGTGTCATGCTCCAGATGGCAGAACCCCTCGTCGGAGAGCTCATCGAGCAGAACCTGCACATCCGCTGAGCCAAGAGCCGTTCTACCCGCTTTTTCCTCCTCGCGCGAGAGCTCGTAGACAATCGTCTCAAAATCCGCACCGGCAGAGGCGTCTCCCTTATGGGCGAGAAGAACGCGCAGCAGCTCGGCGCGCTTCTGGCGATGCGACCCCTCGAAGCGGGACTGGCGCACGTGCGTGCGCGAGCGCCGCGACGGATTGGGCACGGTGCGCTTGAGGTAGGCACCGTAGTCGAGCAGGGCGTAGTACCACGTGCGCGGGTCGTCGGCGGGATCGGAGTCGTCGGCGGGGCAGGTGTCGCGCACGAGCGGCACGAGCTCGGAGTCGGCCACGCCATCAGACGAGGGGTAGAGCTCGTGGAGAAAGACCGTGCGAACGTTGGTCTCAAGGTAAACGGAATGCAGGTCAAAGGCAAAGGCTCGAATGCCCGCCGCCGTGGCGGGCCCGATGCCGGGAAGCGCCTGGAGAAGGGGGGCCTCCGAGGGAAGCTGCCCGCCCGCCTGTGAGACGGCCTGGGCCGCACGGTGCACGGCGAGCGCCCGGCGGTTGTAGCCCAGACCCTGCCACTCGTCGAGCACGTCGCCGGAGTCCGCCGCGGCCAGCGCGTCGGCCGTGGGAAAGCGCTCGAGCCAGCGCTGCCAGCGCCCGTCTACGCGCGTGGTCTGTGTCTGCTGGAGCATGACCTCGCTAATCCAGATGGCGTACGGGTCGCGCGTGCGCCGCCAGGGCAGGTCACGATAGAGCTCGACGCCCCGCGTGCGCACCGTGGCGCGAAAGCTCGCGAGACAGGCGTCATCGACCATGGGCTACTCCTCCCTTGCGTCCTTTGCCGCGGCGCGGGCCTCCTCCTCGCTGACCAGGCGAAAACTGCCCTCGAACAAGGGAGAGGTCCTCTCGACCACGAGCTCGTAGAGGGTCACCGACGCGAGAAACAAGCGCAGGAGGCGCTCGGCGTTGCACCAGACGGGGTTGAAGGGGCAGTTGTGGCGTCGTGGGCAGGGCTCGCCCGTCGCGGGCAGCGAGAGACAGGCTGAGACGACCACGGGGCCCTGCACCGCCTCGACAAGCTGTAGCAGCGTGGTCTTGTGCGGGTCCACGGAAAGACGCATCCCGCCGCTTGCCCCCCGGGTGTTCTCGACGATGCCGGCGAGGGCAAGATCATGCTGGATGGAGCGGGCAAACGAATAAGGAACCTCGTTCTCCCTCGCGGCCGTGCGCACGGACACGACTCCCGTGGAGTTGCTCACGAGCTCCGCAAGCATGCGTAGGGCGTAGTCGGTCTTTCTTGAAATGTCCATGCTCCCCCTTGTTCGACGCGCGAGGCGCCCTAGGCGTCCCACTCCAGAATTTTCCAGCCGTGCTGCTTGGCGATCGCGTGCAGGGTCTTGCCCGGGCAGACCGCGAACGGCTCCTGCGCATGTGAGAGGAGGTCCTTGTCGGTGTGGTGGTCACCGTAAGCGTAGGCGAGAAGCCACTGGCCAAACCCGAGCCGCTCGTCGCACCAGCGCACGACCGCACGGTACTTCTCGGCTCCCGCTATCACGGGTCCCTCGACGACACCCAGGTAAGCGCCCTGTGCATCATGCGCCATCTGCGTCGCCACGACACCGTCCATGCCGAGGGTACGGGCGGCGGCCTGGGCGATGGTCTCGAAGGTGGCGGAGACCAGGAGCGTGACGTTGCCCTCCGCGCTGCGGCGCGCGACCTCGTCCACGGCCTGCGGACGATAGCGCGGAAGCAGGACCTCGTCGTGGAAGCGCACCATGAGAGCATCCACCTCGTCGTATGGGCGACCCAGAAGCGCCCCAAAGACGAGCTCGCGCGCCTCGTCCTGACGATACGGAAGGTGCAGCTTATAACGCACGCCCCACCACCCAAGCCTGAGCGCACGACCGAGCGACATTATGTGGTTCCTGAAGAGATAGGTCGTGAAGAGGGCACCAGACTGACCGTCGACGATGGTGCCATCGAAGTCGAAGACCGCAACGTTATGAATCTCATGCCGCTCTGAGCTGGTCTGCATTCCTCATCCTGTGGTCTCGTTCAAAAATAACGAGCTATATGGTACCTCGCCCCGAGCATTGTGCGCTCGAGATACCAATCGAAGTGAGGCCGAGACGACCGCGGACAGCTGAAAACCCGAACCCCAAAGAAAAAGGGGCCCAGAGGGCCCCGAAGCGTGCAATGGCGGGATATGCGGGGCTCGAACCCGCGACCTCCGACGTGACAGGCCGGCGCTCTAACCAGCTGAGCTAATACCCCGTTCGCCTTGCGCGTGGGCAATTCTCGCATACCTCTGGGGTTCATGGCAAGAGGCAATTTGAAAAAAGCCGTTGACGGAGCCCCTTGCTACGCCAGGGCCACGTCCGTGGTCGCGCCCGTGGCGTCCGTGACGTGAATCGTCGCGTCGTCAAGCTGGGCAGACGTGGCCTCAGCAGAGCCCTGGACCATGGCGCCGTCCGAGCCCACCACATAGCCCGCGTCCGCATGGGCGTCAATCACGTAGCACGCCACGTCCCAGCTGCCATCTCGGTTCTCCGGGATGAGAATCGTGTCGTCGTGACGCATGAGCGAGAGGGGGTCTCCCTCGATCTTGAAGAGCGTGGTCGATGTCCCATCCGGCGAGGTGCACACGAGACCCCAGAGGCCATCCTCCTGCGTCTGGAGCGCATAGGAGGCGCCGCGGTAGGACACCGCCGCGTCTGTCTGTGCCTGCTCATTCGTGGAATCCTGCGTGCCCTGCTGGGTTTGGTCGGTAGCGTCTTGCTGGGTCTGATCGGAGCTCTGCGCGGCCTGCTCCGCGGGACCTGGCGTGAGTGCCGCGGTGGCGCAGCGCACCACGAAGAACAGGAGCACGAGCCCCAGGATGGCTGCCGCGACCAGGAGGGCGACGTTTTTGTGGCTGCGCTCGGGGCCTCCCTGCGGCCGATGGGCCTCCGGGTGGCGGGTCTGATAGCGCTTCTCGGCGTTGTGACGGGCTCGATCGGCTGCCTCGGAGGCGTTCTTGCGCGTGGTCACCCGCGCACCCTGCCCCTCGTGAATGGTCGAGAGGCACTCGGAGTCAGCAGTGGACCGCTCGTGACGTGCCCCGTGCGCCGGGTGCCGCTCCTCGCTGTTCGACATCTCTCGTCGTTCCTTCCCGTGAGTGCTGCTAGACCTCTTGGCGTGCCTCGATGGCACGGCCAAGGGTCACCTCGTCAGCGTATTCTAGGTCTCCCCCCACCGGCAAGCCGCTTGCGAGGCGCGTCACGCGCACGCCGAGCGGTCGGATGACCCGTGAGAGAT
This sequence comes from Thermophilibacter immobilis, assembly GCF_015277515.1. Classification (NCBI taxonomy): domain Bacteria; kingdom Bacillati; phylum Actinomycetota; class Coriobacteriia; order Coriobacteriales; family Atopobiaceae; genus Thermophilibacter; species Thermophilibacter immobilis. The sequence continues at coordinate 2,060,074 of NZ_CP063767.1, forward strand.
AGGTCGCCGTGGTCTCTCCCTCCACGTCTGGGTTGGTGGCCAGGATGACCTCGCTCACCGAACCGTCTGCCAGACGAGAGAGGAGCTCGCGGACGTGGAGCTGCTCGGGCCCGATCTTGTCCATGGGGCTGATGACGCCACCAAGAACGTGGTACAAGCCATGGTAGCTGCCCGTGCGCTCGATGGCCGTGACGTCGCGCGGCTCCGAGACCACGCAGATCGAGGAGCGGTCACGCGAGACGTCGGCGCACACGTCGCAGGTGTCGCGCGTGGCGTAGGAGAAGCAGACGGGGCAAAAATGCACCTGCTGCTTGACCTCGAGAATGGCCATCGCGAGCCTGCGCGCCTCCTCCGCGTCCGCCTCGAGGAGATGGTAGGCGATTCGCTGGGCGGACTTGGGGCCGATTCCGGGAAGGCGACCCAGCTCGTCGAGGAGACGCTGGAGCGCCCGACCGTCGTTGATTGTCGAATCCATGGGCACCCTAGAAGAGGCCCGGGATGTTGAGGCCGCCCGTGGCGGCGTTGATCTGCTGGCCGGCGGCCTGTTCAGCGGACTCGAGGACGTCATTGACGGCGGCAAGGATCATGTCCTGCAGCATCTCGGCGTCTGCGGGGTCGAGGGCGTCCGGATCGATCGTGAGCGAGGTCAGGCGCAGGTCGCCCGTGGCCGTGACCTTGACGGCACCGCCTCCGGCACTGGCCGTGACCTCGGTCTCGGAGGCGCGCTGCTGGGCGGCCACAAGCTGCTCCTGCATCTTGCGAGCCTGCGCCATCATCTGGTTGCGGTTCATACCACCCATGTTGTTGTATCCCTTGGACAAGGTTCTTCCTTTCGTCAGGGGCCATGCGGCCCGGGCTTGGGCTCTGGGGCCTCTAGCCTGTGGTCTGTGAGCGGGACGGGCTAGTCGTCGTCCTCCGTGGGCTCGTCGGTGAAGCTGGGCTCAAGATTGGCGCGGGCATCGTGTGAGAGCTCGGCGGCGGCCTCGTCGTCCGTGGTCGTGGCGGCGCTCTCCACGCTCACAGAGACCGGCTGACCGAAGGCCTCGGCGAGCATCGAGGCGATGCTCGAGAACTCGGGGGTCAGGCCGGAGGAGGGCGCGGGTGGCACCGGGGACGGGGCCGGATTTGGGCTCGTGGACGCAGCCAGGGCCTGGGCTGCGGATGGAGTCTTTGAGGTCGGTTTCGAGCTCGCCGCAGAGTTCGCTTTTTTCGGCAAGGCGGTTGGCGAGAAGCCCTCCTCCTCATAGTGCTCCTCGTAGACGGTCACGTCAGAATCGCCATAGGGGACCACATCATCCGCGGGAGCGGGTTGTGGGCTCGCGCTCTGGGCAGGGGTCGGGGCGTCCCATGGCATGGGGAAATCGGCCTTCTTGGGAGCGGGAGGCGCGGCGGGCGCGGGCTCCGGCGTCCGAGCCGGCGCGGCGGAAGGTCGGGGGGCCGCCGGACGCGAAGCGGACGCGGCGGGCTTCTCGGCGCGCGAGATCTTCTGGCTGGCAAGGCTCGACTCCACGTACACAATCTGGCGAGGGCCGAAGGCCCGGGAGACCGTCGGTTCAATGCTCTCGCGCACGTCAGTGCGCTCGAGCATGCGCGCGGCGAAGCGGGAGCCCTTGGGCAGCGAAATCGTGAGCTTCTCGCCGTCGTCGGAAACAGCCGTGGACGAGAGGAGCAGGGAGCCCTTGGAGGGGACGTTGGTTACGAGCTCGTCGACGACCTGCTTCCAGAGACGCTGGAGGTTTCCGTTGGTGACCGTCGGCCGGGCGGCGGGCTGCGACGGGCTTGGGGCGAGACGGGGCGGCTCGCCCTGCGAAGCGGCGCGCGGGGCGGACTTAGGCTGGGATGCCACCTCGGGCTTCGTGGGCTCCGGGACCTGCACGGGATTCGACGCCTGCGGCGTGACGCTCGGTAACGCTGGTTCGGGCTCCTCCTCGACGGGAGCGGGAGCGCCCGAAGCCACGAGAGCCGTTGCGGCAGGCGTGGCGAGAATGGCCACCTGGCGTTCGAGGTCGGACACGCGCTCCGCAAGGGCCTCGAGCGTGAGGTCGGACTCGGGCCGCGCGCTGCGCGTGAAGGCGATCTCAAGAACGAGCCGCTGGTTGGTAGCCATGCGCATCTGACTCGAGGCGTCCCCCAAGATGGTCAGCACGCGCGCTATGCGATCTGGCGAGCCAAACGCGGCAGCCACGGAGCGCAGATGCTCGAGCTCTTCTCCCCGTGCGTCTACCACCTCATCGGAGCGCGGTGCTACCGAGACCACGTAGACGTCGCGCAGGTATGCCGCGAGCTCACGCGTGAACTGGAGCAGGTCGCGACCCGCCTCCACGAGCTTGGAGACCGCGCCGAACAGCGCGGCCACGTCTCGTGCGGCCAGCGCTCCTGAGACCTGGCCCAAGACGGAGCCGGAGACCTCGCCCAGGAAGTCGGACGCCGCCGCCATGCTCACGTCGCCCTCGCCAAAGACCGAGAGCTGCTCGAGCGAGGTCAGGGCGTCGCGCATGCCTCCGCGCGCGTGGCGCACCACGAGCTCGAGCGCGCCCTCATCGTAGGAAAACCCCTCCTGGTTGCAAATGAAGGCCAGGTGAGCCTGCATCTCCCCGCTTCCGATGGCATGGAAGTCAAAGCGCTGCACGCGCGAGAGAATCGTGGGCAGAATCTTCTGCGGGTCGGTGGTGCACATGATGAAGACCACGTGCTCGGGAGGCTCCTCGAGGGTCTTGAGCAGCGCGTTGAACGCCGCCGTGGTGAGCATGTGGACCTCGTCGATGATGTAGACCTTGCAGCGGCCACGCGTGGGAGCGTAGTTCACACGGGAGATGATCTCCTCGCGGACGTTGTCCACGCCCGTGCGCGAGGCGGCGTCGAGCTCGATGACGTCCGGGTGCTCGCCGGCCGCGATGAGATGGCACTGCTCGCAGGTTCCGTCGGGCAGAGCCGCGGGGCCGCTTTCGCACATAAGGGCCTTGGCCAGGAGGCGCGCCATGGTGGTCTTGCCCGTGCCGCGCGGGCCGCAGAACAGGTACGCGTGACTGGTACGGCCCTCGAGCACGGCCCGCTTGAGGGTCTCAACCACGTGGCTCTGGCCCACGACCTGCTCAAACGTCTGTGGGCGATACTTGGTGTACAGCGATTCCATACATCCTCCGGCGCATTGTCATGTGGCTCCTCAGTATACCTGCGCGCGCGGGGACGCTCGACCGCCCACGAGAAGAACGTCGCGGGCACACCTTCGTGGGGAGGCTGCGGCGCCGAGCTTCTCAGCAGTCCTCTCCCGACGTCACGCCACCACTGCTTTGTGCGGTCGCAAATGACAAGAACACGTGACTGACAAAAAGTAACGTTCCTCTGAACTGGGAAAATGGAGAGCTCCTTCGTTTTTATCGCCGCCCGACGACTTTTGCGGCCGCACAAACGAACGCAGGGAGCGCCCGCGTTGCCGCCGGCCTCTGGCGTACGCCCCTAACCTCGCATCGCAATCTGCTTGGAGAAGCTCGTGTCGGAGCGGCGCGCCCACGCCACGTAGAGCACGACCGAGGCCACGCACGCAAGCGAGACAATTGCCCACATGACCCCATAGCCCACGCTTGTAATGAGCACACCTGCGACTCCTCCGCCCAGGCCGTAGCCGATATCGTAGCCGCACAAGAACGTGGAGTTGGCCGAGCCGCGCTTCTCATCTGTGGCCGTATGGACCGCCATAGACTGCAGCGCAGGCTCAAGTCCGCCGAAGGCGTACCCCGAGAGCACCGCCGAGAGCACGAACGTCACCACGTTGGGAGAGAGCGCCAGCAGAAGCAAGGCCACGAGCATGGCGGCGTTTCCGGTGTAGACAAAGAGCGCCTCCCCGCGCTCGTCCACGACCCTTCCCAGCGTCACGCGCACGACCAGCAGCGACACGGACATGACCACGAAGTACACAGACCCCGAAGGCAGCCCCTCGTTCGAGGAGAAAATGGCCACGAAGTTCTCGAGCGCGCCAAGAGTGAACATGAAGACGAGCATCGTGCAGGAGGCGGGCAAGGAGTCGCGATTGATAAGTCCCTTGATGCTCAACGACGTATGGGGCACCTCGACGCGTGGGGCGCGCACGAACAGAAACAGAATCAGTCCCAGAAGCGCGATACCCGCCGCCGTCGCATACAGCACGCCATATCCTGCTCGCTCAATCAGCGTGAGGCCGAGCGCCGGCGCGAGCGCCGAGGCCAGGGCCGTCGCCATGCCGAAGCACCCCATCCCCTCGGCAAAGCGCGGTCGGGCAATGACGTCCGAGGCGACCGTAGCCGTCGTCGAGTTAGAGAACGAGAGGGCGGCACCATGCAGCATACGAGAGGCAATGGCGCACGACAGTACCGACGTGAAGAGATACCCCAGCGGAGCCAAGCCCAAGAGCAGCAGGCCCACGACCAGCACCACGCGGCGAGCCCCGTTATCGAGCCACCACCCCACAAACGGTCGACACACGACCGCGACCAGGCAGAAGAGCGCCGCGCACGCTCCAGCGTCCGCCTCGGTTCCGCCAAGGCTCTGAATGTAGAACGGGAACGTCGAGAGGCTCATGATGTGGTTCACGAACACGCAGAGATTCACCAGGATGATGAGCACAAGGTCGCGCGTCCACAACTGGGGGCGCGCGGCCTGGGCACGAGAATTTTTATGGGACATAATGCTTTCCTCCGAACGGACGCAGCTTTGACCGTCCGGCGAAGGTCGGGCGGCCACGGAGTCAATCGGACTTACGCCGCGGGGCCGCTCATCGACGTGCATCATTATAGTGAGGAAGGCGAATCATCCAGAAAAACCGACACGAAGACTTCACGGTTCTCCGTCTTAGGGTTCAGTCGGGGGATATTGCGCCCCCTGCGAACGCGCTCCCGTACAAACCAGAACCGTTCGAAAGGCCGTCTGGGGATACGATCTCTAAGCTCGTTGCGCCTTCATGCGACTATGCACCAGGCCCACTACGGTTGGGATGACCGATACCAATACGATGCCCACGATCAGCAGCTCGAAGTGGTCCTGCACAAAAGGAATCCCCCCGAAGAAGTAGCCGAGCAGCGTGAACAGCGTCGACCACGTGACGCCGCCGAGCACGTTGAAGATCACGAAGTTTCGCCAGTGCATGCCGCCCATGCCAGCGATGAACGGGACGAACGTGCGGATGAACGGAAAGAACCTCCCCAGGAAGATGGCCAGGTGTCCCCACTTCTCAAGGAACTTCTCGCTTTTCTTCATGCGCTCGGGCGTCATGACCTTGACCTTGCCCGAGGCTAGGATTCTCCCTCCAAAGAAGTGTCCGATCATGAAGTTGCACTGGTCGCCCAGAATGGCCGCGCACCAAGCCACGGCGAGAAGAGCCCAGATGTTGAACCCGCCTCCCTGGGCAAAGAACCCCGACGCGAACAGCAGAGAGTCTCCCGGCAGAAACGGGAAGAACACCACGCCCGTCTCGATGAAGATGATGAGAAAGACAAAACCATAGGCCGTCAGCGGGCCGGCCGCGATCCATCCGGCAATGGCGGCGCGCGGGTCGCGCAGCAGGTTGGCGATAAAGTCGATGAAACCCATAACCGTTCCCTCCCGGCGCAAGCCGGTCGCACGTCGCAAGAAAACGCCCCGCAGCCTTGCGGCGACGGGGCACGAGTGCGCTCGATGGGAACGGGCGCCCGCCAGAGGCCCCTTATGGCTGCTGCCTCCCGGCCCTGACCAGGTTCGAGGTGTTGCGTCGCCCGAACCCATCCAACGCGCTCGGATGTTAAGTATAGCCTAGTGAGAAGAGCTCCACTAGCGGAGCATGAATCTCCCCTGCCAAGAGTTTTTAATCCTCTTTCGCGCCGACCAAGTCTGAAAATATGGCATCCAACCGTATACAGGGGACTTGTCAACAGTTTTTTGCCATCCCTTGAGTAGCAAGCCTATCCCCGATTGAAAATCAGCAGGTCATAGACTTGACCAAAAACGAGCTACTCGGGCACACCCGATAAATCTATTGACAAGTCCCCTTTTCTATCTGCGCCAACAGAGCAGCACCAAAAAGACTGCATAACTTCTGAGAAAAGTGCAGTTCAGACTCGAACAAAATGAATAGCGGTATAGGTGTCGGCGTATCCGAGCAACGCTAGGACGTACTCGCGGACAGCAGCGTGCCCCTAAGATGTTACAGACCTTGCCCCCATGAGCCCATACGCTGCGAGCACGTGAAAACTCACTGCTCGCGCGGCGGGTGGACTGCTACGCTAGATTGGTCCCTAAACAATGTGTCCGAGGGAGTCAACGTGATCAACAGGTTCTGCAGGCAGCCACTTTGGGAGTGCAACGCCACGCTCGTCCGCGTGGCGCAGGGCCTCGAGCCCGCCGACACCGTCATTCGCCACGCTACCCTCGTGAGCGTCACCACCCACGAGCTCCTGCCTGACGCCGACATCGCGCTCTCTTGTGGACGCGTGGCCTACCTAGGCATCGACGGACACACAGCAGAGCACTGCATCGGCGAGAAGACCCACGTCATCGATGCCACCGGACTTTTTGCCACCCCCGGTTTCATGGACAGCCACATCCACATAGAAAGCTCGATGGTCGGCGTGGCCGAGTACGCGCGCGCCGTGGTCCCGCATGGCACCACGGGCGTCTTCTGCGACCCACATGAGTGCGCCAACGTGCGCGGCCTTGAGGGCGTGCGCTCCATGTACGAGGACGCCGACCGCGTGCCGCTCAAGGCCATGGTCACCACGCCGTCGTGCGTGCCGGCCGTGACCGGCGTCGAGGACACGGGATCCTCGATCGACGCCACCCAGGTCGCCGAGACCATGAACTGGGACAACGTGGTTGGCCTGGGCGAGATGATGAACTTCCCCGGCATCCTTGCGGGCGAGGAGAACGCCCTCGGTGAGGTCAGCGCCACCCTAGCCGCCGACAAGCGCGCGACCGGCCACTACACTATGCCCGAGACCGACCGCGGCCTCAACGCCTACATCGCCTCCGGGGTCTCGACCTGTCATGAGAGCGCGCGGCTCGAGGACGTCATCGCCAAGCTCCGCCTGGGCATGTACGTGCAGCTGCGCCAGGGTTCCGCCTGGCACAACCTGCCCGTCTACCTGCCCGGCCTTCTGGAGTCTGGCGTCGACCTGCGCCACTGCACCCTGTGCTCCGACGACAACCACCCCCAGACCCTCGTCGGCGACGGCCACATGGACCGCATCCTGCGCCTTGCCGTCGAGCTGGGCTGCGACCCCGTCACCGCCATCCAGATGTGCACGCTCAACTGCGCCGAGTACTTCGGGCTGGGGGCGGACATGGGCTCGATCACGCCAGGCATGTGCGCCGACATCGTGCTTCTCGATGACCTCAAGGACTTCTTCGCCCGCAAGGTTCTCATCGACGGGGAGGTCGTGGCCGAGAACGGCCGTGCTCTGTTCGAGGCGGCACCCCGCGACTGGCCCGACTGGATGACCCACACGATGAGCCTGGGCTTCGAGCCCACGGCCGAGACCTTCGCCCTCAGAGTCGATCGCCCGGACGGCGTCGCACGCGTCCGGGCGATGGGCATCGAGCCCGGCCAGACCATCACCAAGGACATCGTCGTCGAGGTGCCCGTGAGAGACGGGAAGCTTCTTGCCGATCACGCGCACGATGTGCTCAAGGTATGCGTCTTCGATCGCCATCACGGTGCCGCGGGCACCCATTCTCAGGGCTTCGTCACGGGCTTTGGCATCCACGGGGCGCTCGCACAGACCGTCTCTCACGATGCCCACAACCTCCTGGTCATGGGCGATAGCGACGAGGACATGGCCCTGGCGGCCCGCGCCCTCGTCGCGTGCGGCGGAGGCGAGGTCGCCGTGGCCGACGGCCACGTCCTTGCCCTCGTGGAGCTGCCGGTCTGCGGCCTCATGAGCACCGAGCCGGTCGAGGTCGTGGCCCAGAAGGTCGCGCACATCGAGAAGGCCTGGGTCCAGATGGGCTGCACCATGCCGTCGCCGTTTATGACGATGGGCGTCATGTCCCTCGCCTGCGTCCCCGAGCTGCGCCTCACCAATCGCGGCTACGTGAACTGCCTCACCTTTGAGATGGAGGGTCTTCTCGTCGAGTAGCCCACAGGCAGAGGGCCGAAACTAGACGAGGGCCCGAGACGCTGCGTCTCGGGCCCCCACTTTGGCAGCTGCCAAGCTTATCGCTCACACAGTGCGTCGACACGCGAGCGAGCCCGCCGTGTCATCGCTCCCTGCACGACGTGAATGATGCCCGACCGAGCCGCTCCCAAACGGGGAGCTCCGGCGAACGGCGTTCTTCACCGGCGAAGCATATCTCGCCGACACGCCCTCCACAGGCGCGGTAGGATTTGTAAGCAGCCAAGAGAGGGAGAAACCGTCATGGCCAAGAAGTTCGGCACACGCCACAAGAACGTCGTACCGAGCGGTCCCAAGTTCGATGATGCCTACGAGGGCGTGCGCTTCTCGGCGACGTTCGACTACGGCGAGCTCTCGCTCACGCGCGCGGCGGCGCAGTTGGCCCCTCGCAGCAAGACCGCGACCACGGGGGTCGCCTTCGTCTGCCTGGCGGGCATGGTCGCCGTCCTCATGATCAGCGAGGACAACCTCGTCTGGGCGCTCGTCTTCATGGTGCCCGCCCTTGTCGCGCTGAACGCCATCACCAACTGGCACAAGCTCCAGCTCCGCTACGCGCGCAAGACCACCCTGGGGGCCGCGGACGGCATCGGCCGACGCCACGTCGTGGTGTGCGAGGACGCCGTGCACACCCAGGTCGAAGGCGGGGCGGTCACCTCCTACCCCCTCTCCGAGCTGCGCGCCGTCTACGACACCGAGGACTGCGTCGTGGCCGGCTTTGGCTCCAAGCGCTACGTCTACGTGCCGCGAGCGGCGCTGAGCGAGAACCGCTTCCGCGATCTCGTGCGCTTCCTGCGCGAAAAGCGCCGCTAGAGACGCGGGCGCGCACTTTTTCGCTACACTGTAGCAATTGCTCCGATACAAGCGGCGCAGCTGCCCCTCTCGCAGGCGCGGGAGGGGCTTTCCATGAGGAGCCGCCGCACTCTAGAACAGGAACCTACACGCATGCCCATGACCCAAAGCACCACCGCACCCGACGCGACGACCTTCTCCGCGCTCGGCCTCTCCCCTGACGTTCTCGCCGCCGTGGACGGCCTCGGCTACGACGAGCCCACCCCCGTCCAGGCCCAGGCCATCCCCTATGCCCTCGAGGGGCGCGATCTGCTTGCCGCCGCCCAGACCGGCACCGGCAAGACCGCCGCCTTCCTTTTGCCCGCCCTCAGCCGCCTGGGCCACGCCGCGCGCCAGCAGGGCCCCCTCATGCTCGTGGTGACGCCCACGCGCGAGCTCGCCCAGCAGATCGCCGACGTGTGCTCCGCCATCGAGAAGCGCACGCACCATCGCAGCGCCACCGTGGTGGGGGGCGTGGGATACGAGCCCCAGAAGGCCGCCCTGCGCCGCGGCTGCGACGTCCTCGTGGCCACGCCGGGGCGCCTCGTCGACCTCATCGAGCAGGGCGTGGCGGACCTCTCCGGAGTCGGAGTGCTCGTGATCGACGAGGCGGACCGCATGCTTGACATGGGCTTCTTGCCCGCCATGCGCAAGATCGTGGGACAGACGCCCGCTGATCGCCAGACGATGCTCTTCTCGGCCACGCTCGACGAGGGCTCCATTGGCGGAATCCGCGACCTCGTGAGCAACCCGGCCATCGTGGAGATCGCCCACAAGGGCACCGTGGCCGATACCATCGACCAGTTCGAGCTGCCGGTCTCGCTCGAGGCTAAGAACAACCTGCTCGCACCGGTCCTGGCGGCCGAGGGGCCGCAGCACGTCATCGTGTTCTGCCGCACCAAGCACCGAGCGGACGCCTGCTGCCGCAGGCTGCGGCGGGCGGGCATCTCGTGTGCGCCCATCCATGGCAACCGCAGCCAGAACCAGCGCGAGCGCGCGCTCGCGAGCTTCCGCTCGGGCGAGGTGGACGTGCTCGTGGCCACCGACGTCCTCGCACGCGGCATCGACGTCTCCGACGTGCGCTATGTGGTGAACTTCGACGTTCCCGCCGACCCCGAGGACTACATCCACCGCATCGGGCGCACGGGGCGCGCGGGCGAGACGGGCTGGGCGCTCACCTTCGTGACCGTCAACGACGCTGACGACCTACTCGCCATCGAGCGTCTCATGGGCCAGGTCGTACCCGCCTACGAGCCCGCCCGGTCGCTGGACACGGGCGAGGAGCCGCCCGAGCTCGACCCCAGCCGCACCGCCGAGAAACCTCATGGCGGCAAGAAGAGCAGCCGCACCCGCAAGCGCGGAGGCTCCGGCAAGAGTCGCAATCAGGAGAAGACCGTCGAAGTGAGCATGCCATCGGAGGCCCCAAAGCCCTCGAAGCCCCAGGGCCGCGGCCCCAGCAAGCGCGGCGAGAAGCGCCCAGGCGAGGCTCCGCGCAAGAAGGCTCCCGCGCAGCGCTCGGGCTCGTCGTCGCGCCGCCGTCCTGGCGACCATGGCGGCGCTCGCACCCGTTCGTAGCCTTTGCGGGGGCGGGGACACCCGCCCCCTCACGCCAGACCCTAGGCGTCGTTCTTCCAAACCAGGTCGATGACAATCGATACGACGCCGCAGGAGATCCCGCCGATGGGCCACGGGAGCCAGAAGGGCATCGAGGCCTGGCTACCCGTTTGCGCGGGAGAGCTGAAGAGCCATACGAGCGCGACGATGGTGGACGCCAGCATGATCAGGCCGCAGATGCCTCCGGTGACCTCCCCCTTGCGCGCAGCCCTCCCCCTCTTGGCAGCCAAGAGCCTCTCACGACGGTCCTCGTCAATCTGCGCGGCCATGATGTCCTCCACCTCGGCATCCCAGAGGGCCTCCCTGTTGTAGGCCGACAGATCGTGACCGTGGTAAAGCATGCTCCACCGCACGATCATCCATACGGCCACCGCAACGATCGCCATAAACAGGGTGTCCGCCCCGCCTTCGAATGCGCTGCCATCCATGAGGGCAGAGGGGATGCACCCCACAAGAATCAGGCCCACGCCCGCTACGAGCGCGACTGCCAGGTCATGGCGAGCAGTGCCCTTCTCGGCCTGCGTGTAGAAGTCCTCGACGTAAGGATGTGAGCGCTTGAACGCCGTGTGCTCCATGCCTGCGGGAATCAAAAAGGCCAGGGAAAGGGCCACCGCCCCAAGAATCGGAATGGCTGAGAGCTCATCAGAGAACCCATAGGACCCCGCAAGAAAGTCCGCCAGCGTACCAAGGGCAACGCCGGCGATAATCACGGCGACACCGGAGGATATCCGGTTCGCAAAGAGACGCAGGTGCTCGTCGTAGCCGCAGACGTCAGTCGGCGGGCCCGAGACGAGCGCGGCCGCACCAGAATCCGAGGCACGACCCGTGAGGTCACCCTGCACCAGCTCGTCAAGGGAACAGTCGAAGACATGGCAGATTTTGATGAGCTTGTCCATCTCGGGATAGCTCTTCTCGGCCTCCCACTTGGTCACCGACTGGCGAGAGACGCCGAGCAGCATGGCAAGCTGCTCCTGGGTCATGTTGCGCATGGCGCGCAGGTGCTGGAGGTTATCTCGAAAGCTCATGGTCGCCCTTCTCTGATGCGGTACTGACACCGTCCAAGCTACGGTAGCAGACGGTCACCCGCCACCAACTCGGAGCTGCTTTTCTTGAAGCTAGGGCACCTCGCAGTTGCAAAGTGCAGGTCAACGCTGTCAAGCCGGAGGGGAACACCGAGGCTGAACCTCTGGTTCCTGTCTCATGCCGAATAACTGCGTTCGCATAAGGGACTAGCATGATACGCATTGATACCGCTGCTGATCTTGGACGCCTCATCTCTGCAGAACGCCGGAAGCAGGGCTACATTCTGAACTGCCCATAATCAGAAAAAACGGGTCCCGAGCACGTCCTCACGCGCCCGGAGCCCCGTGTCGCCTCAAACCTATCGGCACCCCTACCTGCGGTGCTCGCGATAATATGCGATGAGCGCCTTCGTACTCGCATCCTGCTCGGCAAGGGCGGCGTCATCGTGAAAGGCGGGGGTTATCTGCTTGGCAAGCTGCTTGCCCAGTTCGACGCCCCACTGATCGTAGGAGTCCACGCCCCAGACTGTGCCCTCAACAAAGGTGATGTGCTCGTAGAGGGCGATGAGCTCGCCGAGCGCGTGCGGCGTGAGCTCCGTGCCAAAAATCGAGGTCGTGGGGCGATTGCCCGCAAAGACGCGCGCGGGAACCACCCTCTCGGGCGTGCCCTCGGCGCGGACCTCGTCGGCCGTCTTGCCAAAGGCGAGGGCCTTGGTCTGCGCGAGGAAGTTGCCCAGGAAGAGCTCGTGAACGTCCTGGTCACCGTCGCGCGTGGGGTTAGGCGTGTTCACGAAGGCGATAAAGTCTGCGGGAACCACGCGCGTTCCCTGATGAATGAGCTGGTAGAAGGCATGCTGACCGTTGGTGCCCGGCTCGCCCCAGAAAATCTCGCCCGTGCCGGAGCTCACCGGGGAGCCGTCCCAGCGCACGCTCTTGCCGTTGGACTCCATCGTGAGCTGCTGGAGGTAGGCCGGGAAGCGATGCAGATACTGGTTGTAGGGCAGCACCGCGTGGCTGCCCATGCCCCAGAAGTTGACGTACCAGACGTTGATGAGCCCCATGAGGGCCACGACGTTCTTCTCGAGCGGGGTGGCCTGGAAGTAGACGTCGAGGTCGTGGAAGCCGGCCAGAAACTCCCTGAAGCGCTGAGGCCCCAGGGCCACGATGAGCGAGAGGCCCACTGCGGAGTCCACCGAGTAGCGGCCACCCACCCAGCTCCAGAACCCAAAGGCGTTGGCGGGGTCGATGCCAAAGTCTTCCACCAGGTCAAGCGCCGTCGAGACCGCCACGAAGTGCTTCTTGATGGCGGCGGCGTCCTGCTCGGCTGAGCCGTCAAGGACCCCGGAGGCGCGCAGGCTCTCGAGCAGCCAGGCACGAGCCTCGCGGGCATTGGTCAGAGTCTCGAGCGTAGTGAAGGTCTTGGAGACCACGATGCACAGCGTGGTCTCGGGATCGAGGCGGCGGACCTTCTCAGCCATGTCGTTGGGGTCGATGTTGGAGACGTAGGTGCAGTCGATGCCTGCGTCCGCGTAGGGCTTGAGCGCCTCATAGACCATGACGGGGCCCAGGTCAGAGCCGCCGATGCCGATGCTCAGGACGTGCTCGATGCGCTTGCCCGTAATGCCCGTCCACGCACCGGAGCGCACGCGCTCGGCAAAGTCGTACATGCGGTCGAGCGTCTTGTGGACGTCCGCGACGCAGTCCTGCTCGCCATTCATGACCGTGCCCGCATCCGAGAGCGGACGACGCAGCGCGGTGTGGAGCACGGCGCGGTCCTCGGTCGTGTTGATACGCGCGCCCGCGAACATGGCGTCGCGGCGCTGCTCGAGCCCGACGGCGCGCGCAAGGTCGCAGAGCAGGCCCAGGGTGGTCTTGTCGACGAGGTTCTTGGAGAGATCAAAGTGCAGGTCATCTAGGTCGAAGGAGAGCGCGTCCACCCGGTTGGGATTATCCGCGAACGCACTCTTGAGCGTGAACCCGGAACTCACGAGCTCGTTGTGGCGAGTATCGAGGGCAGCCCAGGCAGGTGTCTTGGTGGCATCAACAGGCGTGGGAATGGTAGACATAAGATGCTCCTTTGGGGCGACCCTGGGCAGAGACGCAGCCGAGACAGCTGCGTACCAATGGCAAGCATACCGCGACCAGCTCAGGTGCGCAGAGAAAAATGGCGGGCGCTCTAGAACGGCTCCCCGAGCGGCGGCACCCGCTTGAGGCGCGCCCACATGACCTGCTTCTCGTGCGCATCGCCGAGCGCCTCCGCAAAGCCGCCGAGGTTGAGCACGCGCATCCCACAGACCTGCGCCACGGCGCCCGGAACGAGCATGGCCTCCTCGAGCGTCTCTATGGACGCGAGATCATCGGCGAAGGCCTCGCGCACCGCGTCGGCCGCCGCCTCGTCGCAGCAGACGAGCGTGGCAGGATCGAGGGTGCATACCGCCTCGCGCATGAGCGCAGCTCCCAGTGGGGCGCCGTCCACGTTCACGCTCAGGAGCGTCTCCCACTCCTCGGGAGCGTAGCCAAGGGCCTTGAGCGATGCCTTGAGCGCCGCGCCGTCCGCACACGAGAAGGGCTCGGCTCCGTCGCGCTCCTTGACCGTGAGCTCCCCCTTGGCAAGAAGGATTGGCGAGAAGGCGTTGCCGCCCATCCTCACGCCTCGAGCAACGAGCTCGTCAACCTCGGCGGCAGCCTTGTCCAAGTATGCGCGGCGGCGCGCGTCTCTCGCGGATGCCATGGGATTCTCCTTTCGCGGGGCTTTAGTGTACGGCCGCAGCTCCTCTTCGCTCACGCAAAATGCGTGCTCCCCCCTGACTGTGATAACCGCAGCGATTCGGGTATAACCCCTGTCAAGCAGAACGAAAGCGTGGGCGGAGGGCCGTCCACATGACACAGGAGGTTCCTCATGGCTCAGCCTATCACCACCGCAGAGTTTGACTCTGTTCTTTCCGGCTCCGACAAGCCGGTGCTCATTGACTTCTGGGCTTCTTGGTGCGGCCCCTGCCGCGCGCTTGGCCCCGTGGTCGAGCAGATTTCCAACGAGATGGCTGACCAGCTGACCGTTTACAAGTGCAATGTCGACGAGGAGCCCGACCTCGCCACCAAGTTCCGCATCGTCTCCATCCCCACGCTGATTCTGTTCAAGGACGGCAAGCCTGCTCACACTATGGTGGGCAACACCCCCAAGCCCGAGCTCGTGGCAGAGCTTAAGGCAAACCTGTAGGAGTTGCATGGGTTCCCCTATGAACTCTATTGTGCAGGGCGTTCGCTCCTTTGGAAGCGGCGCTCTGCATTTGATTCGCACGAACGCCCTCACGCTCGCCCTTCTGGCCGCCGCACTCGTCTTCGTGATGCTCCTCGAGGACGTGGCCGAGGGTGAGATCATGCGTCTTGACGTTCTGGCCTACTGGTTCTTTGTCCAGACGCTCCGCTCCGATGTGGTGACCCCCGTCATGGAGGGGTTCACCTCGCTCTCCTCGGTAGTGGTCGTTGCTGTCATGACACTGGTCGTGGCGGCACTCGCCCCCGGCAAGGCACCGGGCTGGTGCGTCACCGTCAACATCGGGGGCGCCGGCGTGCTGAACATCCTGCTCAAGAACATCATCCAACGTCCCCGCCCGGACGGCTTTCGCCTTGTTGCCGAGAGCGGCTACAGCTTTCCCTCGGGACACTCCATGATCTCGATGGCGTTCTTCGGGCTCGTCATCTGGATGGTCTGGCACTACCATGAGGATGACGTCATGCGCTACGTATGGTGCGCTGTCTTTGGCCTCATCATCGCCCTGGTGGGCATCAGCAGAATCTACCTGGGCGTCCACTACGCCTCGGACGTGATCGCGGGCTTCTGCGTCTCGATCATCTGGCTCGTCTTCTACACAAAGATCATCGCGCCGCTCTTCATGCCCGACCTTCCCGTGCGAAAGAGCGCGCAAAAGCAGATTTCTCCATCTCCGTAAAGGGCAAAGGGGACTTGTCAGCAGCTTTTTCTCGTCTGGCCGAGTATCAAGGCTGCTGACAAGTCCCCTTTGCCCCTACGGGAGCTCGATAATGCGTGCCTCGAGGATGGTTCCGTCGTCCCCGCACACGATGCGCCCCATCGAGGGTTGGGAGTGACGCGGATAGGTGGGGCTCCCGGGGTTCATCACCAAGGTCTTTGTCCATTCGTCGCGCTCCACGAAGGGCGTGTGCGTATGCCCGCAGATGGCGATGTCGCTCATCGAGAGGTTGAGGTGCTCGCGATAGTGATTGATCTGCCACTTGAGGCCGCTGCCATAGAAGATCTTCCTCGCCCTGACCAGGGGCCCGTAGTCGTAGGCCCAATCGTTGTTGCCCAGGCACATCTGAACCGGAGCGATGTCGCAGAGGGTCCGATAATCGGAGGGCGAGCAGATGTCGCCCGCATGCACGATTACATTGGCACCCTGGAGGTTCTCCAGAAGTCCTGGAGAGAGAAACCCATGGGTGTCCGCGATGATGTCGTAACGCGTCTTTGTCACAAAAAACCTTTCTAGAGGCCTAGGGCACGCTTGAGTGCGACCACGCGACGCCTCGAAACGGAGATCTTCTTGCCCTCGATTCCGCTGACCCCCAGCTGGAGAATGCCCGAGGAGATGACCTCGACGTCTTCCACGTACTTGAGGTTCACGATGTAGCCCCGATGCACGCGGAAGAAGCCATGGGGCGCAAGCTTCTGCTCGAGCTTGGCGAGCGAGATGGTGGACAAGAAGCGGTCATCGTCGGTATAGATGCAGGAGTAGTCGTCCTTTGCCTCGACATAGCGAATCTCATCGATGGGGACCAGGACCTTGCGGCCGCTCTTGACCACGGGAATCCGCTCGACCGAGGAGTGCGTCTGAGGCTCGGGCTTCATGCGCGCCTGGACCTTGTCAAGCGCCTGGACAAGACGCTCCGGCTCAACTGGCTTCATCAGGTAGTCGATGGCATCCACCTCGAAGGCCTCGAGGGCATACTCGCTGTAGGCGGTCACGAAGACCACGGAGGGGGGGTTCTTGAGGCGGTGCAGGGCCTCGGCGAGCTGCATGCCTGACGTCTTGGGCATGGAGACGTCCAGGAACATGACGTCGGCCTTGCCGTCCATGAGCTTCTCGACGGCCTCGCGCGCACTCGAAGCCTCCGTGATGGCATCGACCCTACCGGTTTCCTCAAGCAGATATCGCAGCTCGGAACGGGCGGGAGCCTCATCATCAACGATCATAGCGCGCATGTGTCGGTCCCTTCGTATGTTGCGCCGGCACCGCCGGCTCCTTGGTTCTCCACGTTGCGGGCGGCGAGAGGAGGCCATACGGGCAGAGCCTCGCATGCGCCGACGAGCCTCAGCGTCACACACGTGCCCTCCCCCGGCTTCGACACGATCTCGACGCCTGACCCCGCGCCGAAGAAGCGCTCGATGCGTTCGGCGACGTTGCGCAGGGCCATGCCGGCCCCCCTGCTCCCGCCACCCGACGGCCTCGGATCGTTGACGCCGGCCAGAAGCCGGTCTGCAACCGTATGATCCATGCCAAGGCCGTCGTCTGCGACGGCTATAAGGATATCATCACCGTCGGTCGCCACCTGAACGTCCACATGGAGCGTCCCCTCGTCGCGCATGGCATGGCGCACCGCGTTCTCCACGATGGGCTGCACCAGGAAGGACGGCACGGAGAGGCGCTCGCATCCCGGCTCGACGTGCTCGCTCTCGGAGATGCGATCCTCGCCAAAGCGGGCCTTCTCGATCTTGAGGTAGCGACGCGTCTGCTCGAGCTCCTGCGAGAGCGGGATGAGGGTCTTCTCGGAGTTCTCGAGCGTACGGCGATAGAAGAGGGAGAACTCGCGGAGGAGATCGCGCGCCTTCGTGGGGTTCGTGCGCGTAAACGAGGCGATCGTGTTGAGCGCGTTGAACAGGAAGTGTGGGTTGATCTGGGCCTGCAGGGCCTTGACCTCGGCACGGGCCGTGAGCTCGGCCTGACGGTCGAGCTCGTAGGACGAGAGCTGCGTAGACAGGAGCATCCCCAGCCCCTCGGCGATGCCCAGCTGCGTTCGGTCGATGTCCAGGTCGCGCCCGTAGTAGAGCTTGATCGTGCCCACGGCGCGCCCCTGCACGAGCAGCGGCACGATGATGCCAAAGGTATGGCTCTCGTGGCGGCTGCCCAAGACGAAGCGGCGCACGTCCTGCGTTGCCGCATCCATGGCCACGAACGTCTCCATGCGCTTGCTCTCAAGAACCTCCAGCGTGGGCTTGGTGTTCTGGGAACCCGACCTAAAGCGCGACTCGAGCGTCCCCTCGTAGGCCAGCACCTGCGAGACGTCCGTGATGGCTATTGCCGCAGCGTTGGTCTCGGGCAGGAGCAGAGCGCAGATGGCGTGGGCGTTTTCTGCCGTGAGCCCTCCGCCGAGGTGCTCGAGGGTGTTCGAGGCGACGCGCAGGGTGCGCTCCGTCGCCTCGGAGCGCGTGTGCGAGGAGGTGAGGTTGACGGCCCCGCTCATGACGATGACGGCTGCAAAGCCGCAGCCCGCGAGCATGGCCACCACGAGGCGGCCGCTCTGGAGGCTCCAGGCGAGCGTCCCCGTTAGCACCAAGGCGCAGACGACCAGAAGCGCGTCGGCAGTCCTGCGCGAGCAGATCCTCCCGCGCCGACTCATTGCATACCATCCGTCAGCGGGGAAAACGCCCCCGTATCCGAGAAGGGGTCGGAGAGGGACCGCAGCGGCTCCTCGCCCTCAACGGAGCCGCTCGCCTCGCCTGTACGCAGGATGGCGCTCTGCAGGTAGCGATCCTCCCAGAGCGCCGAGGCGATCGTGGGCCACACCATGGCGAACGAGAGGTAGCGCGAGCTCGAGGAGCGGGCGAACTTATCCGCCTCGTAGCGTCCGCGCGTAAGAATGCGCAGATACGAGGCTCGATCGGGCCCCACGATCAGACGCCTGAGCGCCGTCTGGAACACGCGGCGACGCACCTCGGAAGAGAGCCAGGGGGCTGGATAGGGCATGAGGGACTCGCGAGTGACCATCCTGAGGTCGCGGCGGGAGTTCATGGCATCGAGCTTGCGATACTCGTAGAGCCAGCGGTGCACGTTCTGCATGAAGAGGGACGGCATGGGGGCCATTTCCTCGGGCGGCTGCGAGCGCACGCACCAGGCGTTGTCAAACCAGACGTCGAGGCCGTTGGCACGCAGGTTCAGAAGGTAGTCCAGGTCCTCTCCGCGCGTGATGTAGGGGTCAAAGGGAATCTTGGTGAACGCTGCGGCGTGCAGGGCGCAGCAGCAGCCGCACATGTGATTGGAGCGCGTGATCCGCACGGGTCCCTGCGCCTTCTCCATGATCCTGTTGAAGTCGTCCGCCTTGGTCCAGTACTTCTCGCTCCAGGCGTCTGAGCCCTGGGCATAAGGGGAGCCGGAAGCATCGATGAAGAAGCCACTCTTAGCAAGGATCTGCAGGTTCTGCCGGGTGAGCGATCCCAGGCCGTAGACGGCGTTGACCAGGAAGTCGGGGTCGAGCACGACCTCGTCGTCATCGAGAAAGACCGCGACGTCGTACCCAAAGACCGAGGCCACCGCCAGGCCCATGTTCTTGATGGCACCGTAGCCACGCAAGGAGACCGTCTCACCCGTGACGTGATGGGCCATCCTGCCCACGGCCTTCTCGACGTGCGCCGCCTCCTGGTCGCCAATGACGAGCGGGTTGAGCGAGGCGTGCGCGCGACAGATGCTGTTCACGCGAGCGCGGGCCGAATCGGCACATGACGGAGGTGCCACCACGAGAACCACCACGCGCAGGACGCCGCGCACCTGCTCGAGAGAGGCGAGGCACAGCTCGAGCTCCGGCAGGGGCTTGTCGATGGGTGTGGTGTAGTCGTAGACGCCGCGCTCCCCCAGGGTTCCGGGCTGGTTTCCCTGCGCCCAGTAGGAGGGGATGATGATGACGGGTCTCACGGGGCCTCCTAAGCTCGCGTCGCAGCGTCGTCTTTGAGCTTGCCGGGGAGCGGCGTCCTGCGCAGGGCTCGCGCGAGAGGCAGACCCAGGACGTACATGACCACGGCCTCGCCAAGGGCGGTGGCCACGAGGCCAAAGAGGTACATGGCCGGGTAGGCGCCGTCGAGAGCGATGCTGGTGAACGGAATCGTGTAGAAGCCAACGCCCCTGAGCAGGAGCGGGAGGTAGGCGGGCACGATAAGCGCGTTCGCGAGCACGGGGCCCAGAAGGGCGAGGGTGAGACGCGCGCGCAGGCGCCACGTGAGCCAGGCGCCCACCAAGGTGGCAAGTCCCCCAAAGACGACGTCGAGCATGCCGAGCATGCCGGTGCCGGACAAGGCGATGTTGGCAAGATTGGCGATCACGCAGCCCAGCGCGAGGCCGGGAACGGCGTCGGCAGTGAACAGGGCCAGAACGCAGACCGCCTCCGAGACGCGAAACTGCACGGGCCCCCAGGCAAGGCTGCCCAGGAAGAGCATGGTAACCAGGGTGAGAGCCGCGTACGTGGCGGCAATCATTCCGATGCGAACGATTCTCTGGGTGCGGACCGCGGGCGCGGCCGTACGAGATGTGGACAAGGGTTACCTCCGTGAAGCGCGTGCGTGCGGGCGGGCAGCGGCTGCGGGCGCACAACCTACCGTGCTAATATTACCCCCATGTCAAACGAGGTGCACCCCGTCAATGGCGCGGCCACCCGGCTTTGGGCAACAAGAGGAGCCATCATGAATTCCCGCGCGAGAATCGCCTGCTGGGCGGGGGACGTCGCACACTGGGGCCTTGTCAACGTCCTGCGCCGCAACGGCGGCAACATCCCCGGGGCACTCGCGCTGCGCGTTGACCCGGCGCTTATCGGCTCGCTCGCCGCGGGGCTCGACCGCAGCGTCATGATCACGGGGACCAACGGCAAGACCACCACCACGGGCCTTATCGCCGACGCAATCGCCGCCGGGGGAGAGCGGGTGGTCTGCAACCGCGCGGGCAACAACATGGAGTCCGGCATCGCCGCCGCCCTGCTCCAGGGACGCCGTGAGAGCCCCCAGGTGGGCTGCCTCGAGTGCGACGAGCTCTACACCGTGCGCGTGCTGCCCCGCGTGCGACCGCGCGCGCTCGTTCTGCTCAATCTGTTTCGCGACCAGCTCGATCGCTACGGCGAGATCGACCACACCCAAGACGTCATCGCCCAGGCGCTCGCGACCTCGCCTGAGACGCTGCTCGTCTACA
Organism: Thermophilibacter immobilis; assembly: GCF_015277515.1. NCBI lineage: Bacteria > Bacillati > Actinomycetota > Coriobacteriia > Coriobacteriales > Atopobiaceae > Thermophilibacter > Thermophilibacter immobilis. The sequence continues at coordinate 2,080,837 of NZ_CP063767.1, forward strand.
ACGCAGATGACCCCCTGTGCGCCGCCATCGCCGACCGCGTTCCCAACCGGGGCGTTCCCCTTGGCGTCGACGAGCCCACGGGCCTTGAGGCGGATCGCGTCTCGGACAGCCGCTTTTGCGCGCGATGCAACGCCCCGCTTGACTACGCCTACGTCCACTATGGACAGCTGGGCTCCTATCGCTGTCCGAGCTGCGGCTGGGGGCGTCCCCAGCTCGCCTTTGCCGTACGCAACGTCGAGCTGGGCCGCGACGGCTACTCCTTCGACGTGGAGGACCGCCGCGCGGATGCGCTCGTGACCCACCACCTGAGCTGCCGCTACAACGGTCTCTACATGGTCTATAACATCGCGGCGGCCTTTGCTGCCGCGCTCGTCATGGGGACAGACGCCCAGAGGTTCCAAGGCGTGCTCGATGCTTATCGTCCGGCGTCTGGGCGCGGCCGGACCTTCTCGGTAGGCGGGCGCGACGTGATGTCCAACCTTGCCAAGAATCCCACGGGGTTCGATCGCATGCTTCAGGAGATCAAGACCGAGAACGGCCAGCTCATGGCCTTTTTCCTCAACGATAAGGATGCCGACGGCCACGACGTCTCCTGGATCTGGGACGTGGACTTCGAGCGCCTGGGGGACCTCCCCGACCTCGAGCGCATCTTCGTCGGGGGCACCCGTGCCCACGACCTGGCGGTGCGCCTCAAGTATGCGGACCTCCCCGCGCAGCCCGTGGTCATCCAGAACCTGGGGGACGCGCTGCGGCAGTGCGCCGATCAGCCGCTGGAGCGCACGCTCCACGTGGTGGCCAATTACACCGCGTTTCCTCCGGTCGTGGCCGAGCTCGGACGTCTGGAGAAGAACTTTGCCCCGGCCACGTCTGGGGCCCAGGCTAGCGTACAGGCATCTGCGGGCACACGCTCGGACGCTGCTCCGCTTCCCGCTCCCCTCGCTCTCGACCACCCCCTGCGCATCGTCCACCTCTACCCGGACGCGCTCAACCTCTACGGAGACGGGGGCAACATCGCGTCACTTCAGAAGCGCTGCGCGTGGCGCGACATCCCCGTCGACGTTGACCAGGTGCTCATGGGACAGGAGCTCGACCTCTTTGACGCCGATGTCGTCTTGCTTGGCGGTGGCTCCGATCGCGACCAGCTCGCCGTGGCCCACGAGCTCCGGGGTCAGCGCGAGAAGCTCGCCTCCTACGTTGCCGACGGCGGCGCCCTCCTGGCCATCTGCGGGGGCTACCAGCTGCTGGGCACCTCCTATCAGATGGGCGACGAGAACATCGAGGGCCTGGGCATCCTCGACCTTGTGACCACGGCGGCGAGCACGCGCCTCATTGGCAACATGGCCGTGAACTCATCCTTGTGCGCCGAGCCCATCGTGGGCTTTGAGAACCACGCCGGCCGCACCGTGCTGGGCGCGAGCGAGACCCCCCTGGGCGTGAGCCTGGTCCCTGGGACCGGCAACAACGGTGAGGACGGCGGCGAGGGCATCCTCCACAAGGGAGTCGTGGGCACCTATCTACATGGTCCCATACTGCCCAAGAACCCCGGCGTGACCGACTGGCTCATCGCGCATGCCCTGCGCCGCCGCGGGCTCGCCGTCGAACTCGCCCCCCTCGACGACACCGCCGAGAAGGCCGCCCACAACGTGGCCCTTAAGATCGCCCGCCGAAAGTAGCTAACTCGTCGCCCCCCTGCGCAGGACGTGACAGATCAGCCTTCTCGCTCTGATCCGCGGATTCGCGTCCTTTCAGCGGCGAGTGCGTAGAAGTCCGCGTTTCTCGTGCGCCTGGCCTTCCGCCAACTGGGAAAACGTCCCCTAAAAGGTAAGCTTTCTCGCAAAGACAGCCTGACTTCTACGCACTCGCCGCTGAAAGGACGCGGGCGCAGCACTCCCCTCGCACTTCTCTACCTCGCGCTCGCTTGACGGAAAAGGGCCCCCAGCCGAAGTCGGGGGCCCTTGTCACGTGCGCTTACGAGAGAGCCTACTCCTCGTTGTAGAGCGTTACGAGCTTCTTGAGGTGCGCGTAACGGTTCATGGCCGCCTCTTCATTCTCGACAAAGAGGTCCTTCGCACGCTCCGGGAAGGCGCGGGTCAGGCTGGCGTAGCGCGCCTCGTTCATCAGAAAGTCCTGGTATCCACCCGTCGGCTCCTTGGAGTCGAGCGTGAACTTCTTGCCCTTCGGGGCAGCCGGGTTGAAGCGGAAGAGGTTCCAGTAGCCGCACTCGACGGCCTTCTTCATCTCGGGCTGGCAGTTCTGCATGCCGCCCTTCTTGATGGAGTGCATCTCGCAGGGGCTGTATCCAATGATGAGGGACGGACCGTCGAAAGCCTCGGCCTCGTTGATGGCCCTGAGGGTCTGCATCGGGTTGGCGCCCATGGCGACCTGAGCCACGTAGATGGAGCCGTAGCTCATCGCGATCTCGGCAAGGCTCTTCTTCTTGGTGACCTTGCCCGCGGCGGCGAACTGCGCCACCTGACCGAGGTTAGAGGCCTTGGAGGCCTGGCCACCGGTGTTGGAGTAGACCTCGGTGTCGAAGACGAAGACGTTCACGTTGTTGCCAGAGGCGAGCACGTGATCAAGGCCGCCAAAGCCGATGTCGTACGCCCAGCCGTCGCCGCCGAAGATCCAGAAGGACTTCTTAGTGAGGAAGGACTTGTTGGCAAGAATCTCCTTGGCCACCGCATCATCGCTCTTCTCGAGCTCGTCCGCGAAGGCAAGTGCCGCGGTCCTGCTGGTCGTAGCGTCCGTGCGCGCCTCAAGCCACGCGGTCGCGGCAGTGGCGAGCGCGTCGGAGGCGTTTCCGGACTCGAGCAGCTTCTGGGTGTCGGCGACAAGCTTGTCCTGGACGGCCATGTAGCCCAGCTCGAGTCCCAGACCGTGCTCGGCGTTGTCCTCGAACAGGGAGTTGTTCCACGCGGGGCCATGCCCCTCGTCATTAACGGTAAACGGCGAGGTAGCGGCCGGGTTGCCCCAGATCGAGGAGCAGCCGGTGGCGTTGGAGATGAACATGCGATCGCCGAAGATCTGCGTGACGAGACGCGCGTAGCTCGTCTCGGCGCAGCCGGCGCAGGAACCGGAGAACTCAAGGTAAGGCTTGGCGAACTGGCTGCCCTTGACGTTCGTGGGGTTGATGAGCTCCTTCTTCTCGGAGACCTTGTTGACCGCGTAGTCCCACACGGGGATCTGGTCGTGCTCGTCCTCTTGCGGGACCATGCTGAGGGCCTGCTTCGGGCAAATCTTGACGCAGTTGGTGCAGCCCATGCAGTCGAGCGGCGAGATGGTGATTGTGAAGGTCAGACCGTCCATGTCCTTGCCCTTGGCGTCAAGGCGACGCATGTTCTGGGGCGCGGCGGCCGCCTCTTCCTCGTTCATGACAATCGGGCGAATCGTGGCGTGCGGGCACACGTAGGAGCACTGGTTGCACTGGATGCACTTGGTCTCGTCCCAGTGGGACACCATGAAGGTGACGCCGCGCTTCTCGTACTGCGAGGCGCCGAGCTCGAACTGGCCGTCGGCGTGCTCCATGAACGCCGAGACGGGCAGAGAGTCGCCGTCCATGCGGTTGATGGGCCCGAGGAGCTCCTCGACCTGGCGCACGATGGCCGCGCGGCCCTCGAGCTTGACCGGGGCCTTCTCGTCGCTGGCGTTGGCCCAGTCGGCGGGAACCCCGAACTGGTGATACGCGGTGGCGCCGGCGTCGATCGCCTTGTGGTTGGAGTCGACGATGGCCTGGCCCTTCTTCATATAGGACTTGGTGGCAGCATCCTTCATGTACTTGACGGCTTCGGCCTCGGGCAGAACCTTGGCCAGCGAGAAGAACGCGGACTGCAGCACCGTGTTGGTGCGCTTGCCCATGCCCACCTTGGCGGCCAGATCAACGGCGTCGATGAGGTAGACCTTGACGCCGTTCTTGGCGATGTAGCGCTTGGCGACCGCCGGCAGGTGCTCGGCGAACTCCTCGTCAGACCACTGGCAGTTCACCAGGAAGGTGCCGCCCGGCTTGACGTCGCGGACCATCGGGAAGCCCTTGACGATGTAGCTGGGGTTGTGGCAGGCCACGAAGTCGGCCTTGCTCACGTAATACGGAGAGCGAATCGGCGAGTCACCAAAGCGCAGGTGGCTGACCGTGACGCCACCGGTCTTCTTGGAGTCGTACTGGAAGTAGGCCTGGACGTACTTGTCGGTGTGGTCACCGATGATCTTGATGGAGTTCTTGTTGGCGCCCACGGTACCGTCGCCGCCGAGGCCCCAGAACTTGCACTCGATGGTCGTCGGGTCGGCCGTGTTGGGAGCCTCCGGGTCCTCGGGAAGCGAGAGGTTCGTGACGTCGTCCACGATGCCGACGGTGAACTCGCGACGGGGCTCGTCTTTCTTGAGCTCCTCGTAGATTGCAAAGGCAGACGCGGGAGGCGTGTCCTTGGAACCAAGGCCATAGCGACCGCCGACAACCTTGATGCCCGTCTTGCCAGCCTCGTACAGCGCGGCGATGACGTCCTCGTAGAGGGGCTCGCCGATGGAGCCCGGCTCCTTGGTGCGGTCCATGACGGCGATCTTCTTGGCCGTCTTGGGGAGCACGTCGACGAAGCGCTCGATGGAGAACGGGCGATACAGGCGCACCTTCACCAGGCCGACCTTCTCGCCATGGGCGTTGAGATAGTCGATGACCTCCTCGAGCACGTCGCAGAAGGAGCCCATGCAGATGACGACGCGATCGGCGTCGGGCGCGCCATAGTAGTTGAACAGGCCGTAGTCAGTGCCAAGCTTCTTGTTGACCTCGTTCATGTAGCCCTCGACGACGTCGGGGAGCTCATCATAGGCGGTGTTGCAGGCCTCGCGGTGCTGGAAGAAGACGTCGCCGTTCTCGTGGCTGCCGCGGGCATGAGGATGCTCGGGGTTGAGCGCATGGTCTCGGAACTCCTGGACTGCCTCCATGTCGAGCATGTCCTTGAGGTCGTCGAAGTCCCAGACGGCAACCTTCTGGATCTCGTGAGAGGTGCGGAAGCCGTCGAAGAAGTTCACGAACGGCACCTTGCCCTTGATGGCGGCGAGGTGGGCGACGGGCGAGAGGTCCATGACCTCCTGGACGTTACCCTCGGCGAGCATGCCAAAGCCGGTCTGGCGGCAGGCCATGACGTCGGAGTGGTCACCAAAGATGTTGAGCGCGTGGGTGGCGACGGTACGCGCGCTCACGTGGAAGACGGCCGGTAGGCCCTCTCCGGCGATCTTGTACATGTTGGGAATCATGAGGAGCAGGCCCTGGGAGGCCGTGTAGGTGCTGGTCAGCGCGCCGGCACCAAGAGAGCCGTGAACCGTGCCCGAGGCACCGCCCTCAGACTCCATCTCCACGACCTTGACCGGTGTGCCAAAGACGTTCTTCATGCCCTGGGCCGCCCACTGGTCAACGTGGTCAGCCATGGGGCTCGACGGGGTGATCGGGTAGATGCCCGCCACCTCGGTATATGCATACGAGACGTATGCAGCGGCTTCGTTGCCGTCCATGGACTTGAACTTACGCGCCATATCCTCTCCTTCTCGTTTCCGTAAACGCTGGGGACCCCCGTGGCCCCAGATCGTTCTCATTCACAAGGAGCATGACTGAGCGTGGGCGCAAGCGCCCACATATACCGACAGTCTACCCCCGTAGAGACGACTGCGGTTCAGCTTATCCCGCTTTTCTAGCTCTCATGCTCTTTTCTCCTTAATCTGTCCTTTTAAAGAAGCGCAGTTAAATACCTCTTTCCTCACTAGGAATTAGGTCCGGGACTTCGTCAGCATGCTAGAATCTTCGAAATGTTCTGAGAGGAGGGCCATGCAGGACGCACCTCGCGGAGGTGGCTCGTCTCGCCCCCGACGCGCAGCCGGACGCGGAGACGACCGCGCCACCGAGAAGAGGGGTCGCCGGCGCCTGATTTTGGGAGGCATCGGCGTAATCGCGATGCTTGCGCTTGCGCTCCTGGCGCTCTTCTCGTCCTGCTCCGGACCAACGGGGCAGGCCCCCGAGGGGCAGGAGAATGTCAAAGAGACTCCCGCGGAGCCCTCCTCCGAGTCCGACGAATCCGGCGATGGGGAGCCGAGCAGCACCCCGCAAGATCAATGGCGCCAGGGCGAGATGCCCTACCTCTATCAAACCGACCCCCAGTGGGCAGACGTCGCATACTCAAACGGGACCTTCGCGGAGCAGGGGTGCGGGCCCACCGCGCTCTCCATGGTCTACATCTACCTGACGGGAAAGACGGACCTCGACCCTGGCGCGATGGCAGCGTTCAGCACCGGGAACGGCTATGCGACCGACCAGGACGGGAGCTCCTGGGAGCTCATGACTGAGGGTGCCCAGAAGCTGGGCCTTTCGAGCGAGGTATTGTCCGCCGTGTCCAGCCGGCTCGAAGAGGAGCTCGAGGCGGGCCACCCCCTCATCTGCGTCATGGAGCCGGGAACGTTCACGAAGGTGGGCCACTATATTGTGCTGGAGCGAATGGGGCAGGACGCCAAGGTAGTCGTCCACGACTCCAACAGCGTGGGGCGCAGCATGAGGACGTGGGACCTCGACCTTATCTGCGCAGAGGCCAGCAATATCTGGAGCTTCTCGCTCGCCTAGGACTTAGCCGCCGGCGAGCGGCGCGGAGCCGCACCAACCCGCGACGGCCAACCCGCAAGCGCCGCATATGCCCCGTCAGATATGGCGTTGAAAAGCCTCGCAGGGCACTTGCGGCACATATCTTTCTCTAAACGCAGCAAGCGCCCCGTGGGGGCGCCCTTCAGTCCGTTCGGCGGGGCGCTCCACGCATGTATCGGCTCGCAAACGCCATAGGTGCCCCGCCATACGCAGGGGACGCGTTAGCGGCGCGTCGTAGACAGGAGCTTCTCGTAGTCTCTGGCAAAGTGCTGCGCGCAGGGCCCCTGCGCGTCGTCGGCACCCACGACCCCGTGCTCGTCCGAGACGAGAAAGGCCTCGTCGTACGCAACGTTTCCCTGCAAGAGGGCATGGGCAAGCCCCGCGCGACGCGTGACGACAAGTCCCTCGGCGCGCGCAAGGTCGGACACGAGCGTGGCCGCACCCGAGGGACGCTCGCTCGGCTCGATGCCCCAGACGAGCTGCCCCTCCCGCACGAGCCAGAGCGTCTCGGGCGAGACACCCGTGGAGCGGGCTTCGCGCGCGGCCAGGCGCACACGGGAGGCGAGCTCCGATACGCTGATCGTCTCCAGGGGCTCGTAGGGACCCACGCTCATGGCGGCCTGGCCGCGCTCGTCGACGACGAGCATGAGCACGCCGTCGGGGTGCTCGCCGGAGCCATCCCCCAGCGTCCACTCAATGTGCTGCTTGGCCCAGGCGACGAGCTGCGTGGACACGGGCACCCCGTTGACGCGGCGCTGGGCAAGGGCGCGCAGGTGGCGATTCTCCAGGGGAAGCAGATGATGCGCGAGGCGCCACCGGCAGACCAAGGCGGGACGCCCCAGCGTGAAGCCCTCCACCTGCGTGCTTGCGTTTCGCTCCTCGTGCATGGGTCCTCCTCCGTATATCGCCGGGCTCATTTTATCCGTTAGGCGTCTGCGGGGCCCCAGACACAACAGATCCCGACCAGCGGGGGCGCTGGCCGGGACTGGGGGGTCATTAAAGGCACGAGAAATGCAGGTCCGAATCACTTATCGGTGCCTACGGGCCACAACGGCTCCCGCACCAAGAGCAACGACCCCTAGGACGGCCGCCGTGGCGAAGGACGCCCACGAGGTGGCGTCGCCTGTTCGGGGCACGAGGACATCGTCAGACGACACCGCACCCACAACCTCGTTATTGGAGGAGCCCAGCTTGTACCAGCCAGCGTAGACGGTCGTGTCCTCAGTGATGGGGACGGAGAAGTCGAACTCCCTGGTAAGTCCCTTGTCCGCGTACCAGTGGGCAAAGGTGTAGCCCACAGCGGTGGGCAGGGAGGAGGGGGCGGAGACAGTCGCACCGTCCTCGACCTCGACGACCACGTCATCGACGCCGCTCACCCCAAAGACGAACGTCACCTGATGCGTTGTGGGCTCGGGCTCTGGGTCCTCAACGGGGTCTCCGTTCTCATCGACGAGCGTGCCCATGGAGGCCTCAGCGTAGCGCGGGAAGACCTTGAGGGTGCCTGTGGGGGGAGCCAGGACGCCAAAGTCGGGATCCTCTCCCCAGTAGTTGCCACTTAGGTCCACCTCATCCGTGCCGAAGTTGTACACGGGCGCGAGAATCTGGTTGCCCGCGGCGACGACGTGGGCGCCGTCCTCGAGGTAGAGCGCCGCGTCATTGTCGGCAGAAAGGACGTTGCCCGCGAGATGGGCCGTGGCGCCGTCGAAGACGTCAATCGCCACGCTTCCACTTGCCTGCCTGGCAAGGGCGCTGCCCGCCATGCCGGAGATGGTGGCGTTGATGATTCTGGCGGTGCCGCTGCGCAGGACGATCCCCCTCTGGGGAGCCGCGCTCTGTCCGCCGAAGCCCGTAATCGTGGTGCCGTTAATCGTGACGCTGCCCGTGGTGCTCGTGTCGATGCCGTCATTCTGGAAGCCCGTGATGGTACCTCCGGTGATGGAGAGGTCCCCAGAGCCCCCAAAGACGACGCCGCGACCAGAGGGGGTTTCGCCCGTGCGCGCCGGGGAGGCAGCGGGGACGGGGCTCATGTCCTTGATGGTCACCCCGTCAAGCGTGAGGTCACCGCCCGCGACATAGACGCCGTCGATGCTCGAGCCGGGGGCGGAGGGGCCGGAGAGGGTGACGTTTCTGAGCGCAAGATCCGTGTTGGAGTAGACCGTGGGCCACGCTGTGAGGTCATCGAGGTACGTTCTTGGGGAGCAGGTCTGCGGGTCGAAGGCAATGACGGCCTCCCCCTCGGATGGACCCTCGATGGTGAGCGACTTGTCGGTGAGGTCGAGGCATCCCACGTGCTCGCCCGCGCTCGGCACGACGGTGTCTCCCGTCTGCGCCGCCTCGACGGCGTCCGCGAGCGTGAGGTAACCCTGCGCTCCGATGCGCGCAGCCGCCTTGCCGTACCAGCCGCCGCCAAGGTCCTCACCCGAGCTTCCAAGGTCGATGGCGACGTTGTCGGGGTCCTCGGTGAACACCGCGGCCTTGCTCGCATCGCCCGAGAAGGAGACGCTGCCGCCGTTCTTCTCGTTGACCACGAGCGCACCGCCTCGGTCGACGTTCGCGGCATACCAGGAGCCCTCGCCGGTGACCAGCGTGAGAGGGCCATCGACGGTGATGGTCGAGCCGTTGCTCACAAGGGGGGCTCCCACGGTGGACGCGCTGTGGTCAAGCGTCACGTTTTGCAGGGAGACGCCCGCGCAGCCATAGACGTCGAGCGCGTGGCGGTTGGCGGAGGTTGCGACGAGCCTCACGTCCCTGAGGGTGAGGTTCGTGCAGCTCTGAGGCTTCACGAGATTGAGCTGGCCGAACTCGTCCGCGGTGAAGTCCCCGGCTGCGGTGATGGTGTGACCGTTGCCCTCAATGGTGAGGTCATTCTTGTCCATGATGTTCAGGGTACTGCCAAGCTCAAGATCGCTTTGCAGAGAAAGAACCGCGCCCGTCGGGGACTGCTCGATAACCTGATCCTCGAAGTCGGCGACGGCGTCGTCGGCCTTGACGGTGAGGCCCGCTCCCGTGAGCGTGACGCGGTTGTTGCGAATGGGGGCATAGATCGGGTCAGACGCGTACTCGTTACCCGAGAAGTCGACCGTGACGCCGTCAAGCGTCAGGGTGTCCCCTTCGCCCAGGTTGGCGTTGGCAATCCAAGAGGAGACGGTGACGTTGGTTAGGCGCGCATCGCCGATGTTGCCAGGTGTTCCAGCGTTGTTGAAGTAGATGGAGCCCGAGTTTCCTCCGTCGACGGGAAGCACCCCTGAGTCGCTCATCGAGAAGTTCTTACCGAGAATCTCGATGGCCTTGTTGACCTCCCTCTTGCAGATGATGTTCACGTCGTTTATGGTGACGTCGGAACCAGAGACGGTGATGAAGTTCTGCGTGGGCCAGGCACCATCTGACCTGACGACGCTACTCGTGAGGGTCGCCCCGTTTCCATTGATGGTGATGTTGTTGGCCGCGAGGGGGAGGTACCAGCCTACGCGTCCGCTGGCCTGCACGTCCTCGTACTGCGCGAGCTGATCCTCGCCCAGATCATACGTGCCCGACGCGAGGTTCCACGTCTGGCCGTCGGCCTGATTCTTGATGGCGCGGGCAAGATCGTCTGCGCTGGCGATGCTCACCACCAGGCCCTGATCGCCCCCGTCCTCACCTTGGGTCGTGGGGTCAGCCAGAGCAGTGGTGCTCAGCGCGGGCGCCATTCCCATGACCGCCGCAAGGGCCAAAAGAATGACTACGCGCATGCGTGCCCGTATGTTCACCGCTTCTCCCTTCGCACCTCAGGTGCTCTTTTGGGTGCCGTCGCGAGCTTCGTCTCGAGCGTATCGACGCTGTAGATTGATAACCATCTGAAAAATACCCCCTCCAATAATAAAAAAGCAATGGTTGCATGCACAATTTTTTGTGAGTGGGTCAGGAGTGCCTACAGAAGGCCTCCCTGTGAATGCTGCCATATGCTGCTGTTTTCCTACCACATACGAGTTTTTAGAACGCTGATGGGGCATATATGAGGCTATATGTCCCTCTTACGCTCACAATAAGTAGTATTTAATACTTTATCTATTTGTGCAAAACAAAAAGGCGCGCCCCGCGAGTGTCAGCCCGCGGGGCGCGCCTCAGGTGTTATAAAATCGGCCTTGTTTCTAGTGCCTGAAGTGGCGCGTTCCCGTGAACACCATGGCGATGCCGTGCTCGTCGCAGGCGGCGACGGACTCGTCGTCACGCTTGGAGCCGCCCGGTTGGATGATGCAGGTCACGCCATGTTCGGCGAGCACGTCCACGTTGTCGCGAAACGGGAAGAAGGCGTCTGAGGCGCAGGCGTAGCCGCCCGGCTCGGCCCCCATGCGCGCGCACGCCTCGTCGGCGCGCTTGCAGGCGAGAAGCGCCGAGTCGACGCGGTTGGGCTGACCTGGTCCCATACCGATGCCCGCCCTGCCCTTGGAGATGAGGATGGCGTTTGACTTGACGCCCTTGCAGACGCGCCACGCAAAGAGGAGCTCGTTCATCTCGGCCGTAGTGGGCGTGCGCTTGGTGGGGACGATGAAGGTCGAGGGGTCCTCCGAGACCGTGTCCACGCACTGCACGAGCATGCCCCCGTCGATGGAGCGCAGCTCGAGCGCCGCATGGTCACCCGTCCCGCCCGTGGCCAGCACGCGCAGGTTCTTGCGACGGGCCAGGCGCTCGAGGGCCTCGGGCGTGTAGCTCGGGGCAATGAGCACCTCCACAAACTGCTTGTTCTTGTCGGCGAAGTGCTCCACGAGGTTATAGGGCACCTCGCGGTTGCAGGCGATGATGCCACCGAAGGCGGACTTGGGGTCGCAGGCAAAGGCGCGGTCATAGGCGGTCGTGACGTCGGCGGCCATCGAGCAGCCACAGGGGTTCTGGTGCTTGAGGATCACGCAGGCCGGCTCGTCGAACTCGCGCACGAGGCTCCACGCGGCATCGGCGTCCAGGTAGTTGTTGTAGCTGAGGGGCTTGCCCTGAATCTGCGGCGCGGCCGCAAGCGGGTGGTCGGAGGACACCAGGGACGCAAACCCGTCCGCGAAGCGATAGACGGCCGCAGTCTGGTGGGGGTTCTCGCCGTAACGGAGATCCTCGAGCTTCTCGAGGTAGATGCCAAACTCGTCGGGGGTGACGGGGCTCTCCTGTCGCGCGCTCTCCTCGGTGTCGAGCTGGTCGCCCAGCCAGATGGCGATGGCCGTGTCATAGGAGGCCGTGGTCTCGAAGGCCTTGAGCTGGAGCTCCCGACGGACGGCGCGCGTGGTGGCACCGGCGTGGGTGCGCATCTCACCCAGCACGAGGTCGTAGTCGTCGGGGTCCGTGACCACGGTCACGGAGTCGGCGTTCTTGGCGGCGGAGCGCAGCATGGATGGGCCGCCGATGTCGATGTGCTCGATCGCGTCCGCGAAGCTGACCTCGGGGTCGGCCACGGTCTTCTCGAACTCATAGAGGTTCACGCAGACAAGGTCGATCATGTTGATACCGTGCGCGGCGGCCTCCGCCATGTGCTCTGCGGAGTCGCGGCGCGCGAGCAGGCCGCCGTGGACCTTGGGGTGCAGCGTCTTCACGCGACCGTCCATCATCTCGGGAAAGCCCGTGTACTCCTCGATGGGGACGACCCTCACCCCCGCATCCGTCAGAGTGCGCGCCGTGCCGCCCGTCGAGACGACCTCGACGCCAAACTCGTCCTCGAGCGTCCGGGCGAACTCGACCACGCCGGTCTTGTCGGTCACCGAGACGAGCGCGCGCTTGATAGGTGTGTCTTCCATGGAGCCTCCTTGGGTAGAGCGACCGCATGTTGTACCGTAGTTTCCACCATAACGCAGCTAGGAGAGAACATGAGTAAGATGCAGGGCGGCGTAACCTACCGTCCTTTTGAAACGTCTGACTTCGATGCCGTCGCCACTTTGCTCAACCGACTCTGGTGCTCTGAACTTATCCCCGAGGCCGGTGAGCTCGCCAGTCGCATCGAGCTCTCGGGCTACCTTGCCCAGACGACTCATTCGCTCGTCGCCGAGCTCGATGATGAGCTCGTGGGGGCGATGCTCCTGGCCGAGCTTGACCGCGTTCCCAGAGACGCAACCGCCTGGCGCAGAAGGCACAGCAGGCTCGTGCGCCTGTCGCACAGGAACGCCCACCTCGCGCGCGAGGTCGCAAAGAACTCCGACGTCATCGACGAGGAGAGTCGCCTAGCGGAAGACTTTGCCGCGTCGGGTGCGGCTGAGGGTGCGGCCGTCATGAAGCTTCTTGTCGTGGACCCCGCGACGCACGGAAGGGGGATCGGCGGGCACCTCTTCGGGGAGGCGCGGCGCTATCTTCGTGAGGAGGGTGCCGAGGGCTTTTTCCTGCTCACCGATGACGGCTGCGACGTCTCGTTTTATGACTACAAGGGACTCGCTCGTACCATGACACGGCCTTCGCAGATCGAGTCGCCCGCCGGTGGCAATGGCGTGGACGACTTCAATCTCTACGTCTACGCAGATCGACTCTAGCGGCTCAGTTTAGGCCTTCGACGCACGCTTTCTGATTTTGCGACGCAGTTTGGGCTTTCGATACACGTCTATACGGAGCTGCTCGTCTGACAGTTTTCTCGTCATCTGGGAGAACTTCAGAATTGAGCAAAAAGAAGAAATCAATATCCTATTTTCAAACCATGAGGACATGTGTTGAAGGCCCAAACTGAGCACTGCGGGGCCGCGCTCGCCCTGTGCTACCCTCTGTCCGAAGAAAAATGATACTAACTACCTCTCGGAGAACAGCGATGCCCACCATCGGACCTGGCCCTACGGGCGTGCGCGGCCGCTTTGCCCCCACGCCGTCCGGGCGCATGCACCTGGGAAACGTCTTTTCCGCCCTCATGGCCTGGCTCTCCGTACGCTCCGCAGGCGGCACGCTCGTGCTGCGCATCGAGGACCTTGACCCGAGGGCGCAGGACCGTACGGTCGCCGCGCGGCTTGTGGACGACCTCGTCTGGCTGGGGCTCGACTGGGATGAGGGACCCTTCTTCCAGAGCGAGCGCGGGGAGCTCTACGACAGCGCAATCGCGCGCCTCACGGCGGCGAACCTTACCTACCCCTGCTTCTGCACGCGCTCCGAGCTGCATGCGGCCACGGCTCCCCATGCTTCTGACGGCACCTATCTGTACCAGGGAACCTGTCGCAATCTCTCTGCCGCCGAGGTGACCCGCCGCTCAAAGCGGCGCGCGCCTGCGACGCGGCTGCGCGTCCCCCTCGCGAAGGACCCCGCTGGAACCATCACGTGGTCCGACCTCGTCTTTGGCCCCCAACGCGAGGTACTGGCACGCGAGTGCGGCGACTTCCTCGTACGCAGAAGCGACGGGGTGACGGCCTACCAGCTCGCCGTAGTCGTGGACGACGCCCTTATGGGCGTGAACCAGGTCGTGCGCGGGCGTGACCTGCTGGAGTCCTCGGCGCGCCAGATCTACCTCGCGCGGCTCCTCGGGTTCAACGAACCGTGCTACGCACACGTGCCCCTGCTCGTGGCCCCCGACGAACGCCGCCTCTCCAAGCGCGAGCGTGACCTCGACCTCGGAAGTCTGCGTGCGCGCGGCATTCGTGCCGAGCGCGTCACGGGAGAGCTCGCGGCCGCAGCCGGACTGGTCGACCGCGGCTGTGAGGCCGCGCCGTCCGAGCTCGTGGGTTCCTTCTCGTGGGACAAGCTCGCCGCTCAACGAGGCAACATTGTGGTGGACGAGAGATTTCTCCACCGCCTTCTGCCCCTCCCCAGATAAGATTTTCTCGCTCAAGAAGGCCGTGATGTTGTGGGCGGGAGCCGTTGTGGGGTATCATGCTTGAGCACCAGTTCGGAGAGCTGACCGAGAGGCCGAAGGTGCTCGCCTGCTAAGCGAGTATAGGATGCAAATCCTATCTGGGGTTCGAATCCCCAGCTCTCCGCCAGAATGCTCGAGCCCGTCCTCCCAAGGAGGGCGGGCTCTTTTTTATGTGCAACGTCCCCCTAGCGTCCACACGACTTTGCTCTTTTTCTTTTTCCGCCTTGACGCAGAGGGGGCACCGTGGCATTATTTCTGATTGCACGCGGCGTTACCTCAGCTGGATAGAGGACCTGACTACGAATCAGGGCGTCATAGGTTCGAATCCTATACGCCGCACCATGCGCGCACGAGGGGCTCCCAAAGGGGCCCCTCTTTTTTACATCATCACATTCAACCTAACCGCACGGCGCACGGATACGATCTGCTCCATCTCGTCACGCGCATATTTCGGGTTAAAGGACAAAACGTGTTGCTGATCTGTCACGTTCTTGCAGGTAACACCCCAATAAGGTGGGTCTATAGTTGGTCCCTCCCAACTACGAGGATGGACAGAACGTGTTGCTGATCCCGCCTATCGTCCCAGCTAAATGCCCATAAGCATGCCATGTTAGTTGCCTGTGTCGACGTCGACGGAGGCAGGCGGTCCGATGGGCAAGGTGAGGTGCCCCTACTGCGGGGGCAAGACCAAGAGGAGTGGCAGGACGACCGCAGGGAGGCAGCGCTGGAGATGCCTCACCTGCGGGGCAACGTTCGTCCATGGGATAGATGCTTCCGCGAAGACGTTGGACGGGTTCCTGACATGGCTGCTCTCCGGTGAGAGACAGTCCGACCTGCCGGGTGGCGGGAGGACCTTCAGGAGGAGGACCTCCAGGTTCTGGGACATATGGCCCCTGCCTCCCCTCGTGGACGAGGTCTTCGATGTCGTCTACGTCGACGGGATATGGGTCGCTCGCGACGTCGTCGTGCTCATAGCCTGCACGGACGAGCATGTCCTCGGGTGGTACGTGGCAAGAAGCGAGAACTCGCGTGCCTGGTCGGCCCTGCTGGCCCGCATCGCCCCTCCCGGCGTGGTGGTGGGTGACGGCGGCTCGGGGTTCGCCAAGGCCGCCAGGCGCATGTGGCCCACCACGAGGGTCCAGCGTTGCACCTTCCATGCCTTCTGCCAGGTCAGAAGGTACACCACCTCACGTCCCAAGCTTAGGGCGGGCGTCGAGCCCTATGACCTCGCGTGCCGGCTGCCGCATGTTGCCAGCTCCGAGCAGGCGGCCGCCTGGATGGTCTCCTACGCGTCATGGTGCTCGCGCTGGGGTGCGTTCCTGGCCGAGCGCACCCGTGACGAGCGCGGACACCTGGCCTACACCCACGAGAGGCTCGTCAGGGCGAGAGGCTCGCTTACGACCCTCGTCAGGCAGGGGACGCTCTTCACCTACGTCGACCCTGGCCTCACGGGCGTGCTCGGGCCTCTGCCGGCAACGAACAACAGGATAGAGGGCGGCGTGAACGCCCAGCTGAGACGCATGCTGAGGGATCACAGGGGCCTCAGCACGACCAGAGGGATCAAGGCCGTCTACTGGTGGTGCTATCTGCACACGGAGTGCCCCCTGCCCGCTGCGCAGATCCTGAAGGTGATGCCCACGGATGACCAGATCGCCCGGGCATATCGCAACATCACCTACGGGCAGAGAAGCGAAGAACCGATGGAGTGGGGTGATGGCCTGGTCTGGCAGGATCTGCACCAGTCGGTCCCCTGGCGTTCGGACTGGGACTAGTCATAGCAACACGTTTTGTCCTATAACCCCATATTTCCAGTTTCCTGCCTTGACCTCAGTAAGATCGACCACGCAGTCAATCTCGTTCGCGCCGCTGGCAAGGGCGTCTTTGATCTCGAAGACCTTGGCAGCAACCGAGCTCTGACCAAGGGAAAACCCGATGGACGCACCCGTATGGACATCCGTCCCCGCCAGGAGCTCCGAGCAGAGCCGTGACTGGACGGAGTTCACCGCAACCATCCTAAAGTGATAGCGCTTTGCCTGGTCGCAGAGCACCCGCATGTCCTCGTGCGTGGCATCGGGATGAAGGTTGGTGTGACCGACGAGGCGGGCAAGACCATCGATGGTGTAGCGCCTCATGGCAGTCTCCCCAGAATCTTGCAGTCAGCTCAATGGTACGCGATGCGCCGGCAGTCGGCGCGCGCGGGCCTGAACTGCAGGCCGCTCCGGTCTCCCATCCCCGTGAAGACGTAGGGGATGCCCGTGCGATCGCAGAGGTCCATCAGATCTGCAAGGTCATAACGCTCCCGAGTGAGAAAGTCCCAGAGGGAGCCCTCCCCACCAGAAAATCCGATTCGCTCGATTAGGGCGTCAAGTGCGGCAGGCTTCAGAAAGATTCGCAGACTGCGCTCCTTGTCCCCATAGGCGATGAGCGTGGAGGGACCCGAGAGGTCCTCTCGCAGCACGATGCCGCCCCCCTCGCGCGCCACCGACATTCTGCGCACGTCGCCGGCCCGCTCGAAACGCGCGACCTCAAACTCCCCCATGAGAATCACCCAGACCTTTCTTGTCACCTTCCCTTGTTCCAGTATACCCAAACATATGTTCTAGGAACACATGTTCTTTTTATAGTTGGAAAAGGGCCGCCTGAACAAGGGCGGCCCCAAGAGAAGACGAGGGTCTTCTGGCTATTCGGGCTTGATGGCCTCGATGCCACCCATGTAGGGGCGCAGGGCCTCGGGGACTGTCACCGTGCCGTCCGCGTTCTGGTAGTTCTCGATGATGGCTGCCATGGTGCGGCCCACGGCCAGGCCGGAGCCGTTCAGGGTGTGCACGAAGCGCGTCCCCTTGAACTCGGAGGGGTCCCGGTAGCGGATGTTGGCGCGCCGCGCCTGGAAGTCCCAGCAGTTGGAGCAGGAGGAGATCTCCTTGTAGGCGTTGTAGCTGGGCAGCCACACCTCGAGGTCGTAGCACTTGCGCGCCGAGAAGCCGATGTCCCCGGTGCAGAGCGTGACCACGTGATAAGGAAGGCCCAGCGCCTGGAGCACGAGCTCGGCCTCGGACACCATGCTCTCGAGCTGGTCCATGGAATCCTCGGGGCGTGAGAACTTGACCATCTCGACCTTGTCGAACTCGTGCACGCGGATGATGCCGCGCGTGTCGCGGCCCGCCGAGCCCGCCTCCTCGCGGAAGCACGGCGTGAAGGCGGTATACCACAGCGGGAGCTGAGCTCCGTCGAGAACCTCGTCGCGGTGGATGTTGGTCAGCATGACCTCGGCCGTGGGAATGAGATAGAGGTCGGGGTTCACGTGATAGAGGTCCTCCTCGAACTTGGGCAGCTGCCCCGTGCCAAAGAGGGTGTCGTGGTTGGTGATGACGGGGGGCCACCACTCCTTGAAGCCGGCCTTGGTGTGCAAATCGATCATGAAGTTGATAAGGGCGCGCTCCATGCGAGCGCCCAGGCCGCCCAAGAGGTAGAAGCGCGTGCCCGCGAGCTTGACGCCGCGGTCGAAGTCAATGATGCCCAGCTCGGGGCCAAGGTCCCAGTGCGCCTGAGGCTCGAATTCGAACTCACGCGGCGTACCCCAGCGGCGGGCCTCGGGATTGTCGGAGTCGTCCTTGCCGTAGGGCACGTTCGGGTCGGGGATGTTGGGAATGCGACTGACCAGGTCAAAGAGATCCGCCTCGACCTCGCCGCGGCGGGCGTCGAGCTCGGCGATGCGATCCTTGTTGGCCGCGACCCGCGCCTTGGCGGCCTCGGCCTCGTCCTTCTTGCCCTCGCGCATGAGCCCGCCGATCTTCTTGGACGTGGCGTTGCGCTCGGCCTGGAGGCCCTCGACCTCGGAGATGACGTGACGACGCTCTTCATCGAGCTCAAAGAACCGCTCGCGATCCCAGTGCGCGTTCTGGCGAGACGCGCACGAATGGTCCACGAGATCAGGGTTCTCACGGACGAACTTGATGTCGAGCATGGTGGCTCTCCGTTCCTGCCTGTTTGCTGCCTTGCGGTCGCAAGGCATCCCGAGTATATACTTGTGTTCATAAAACGCGACGCGCTCGGGAGGCGGCATGCAGGCGATCGGGAACTTATTCACGTGGCTCTTCAACGACAGGAACGGCGTCATCGCCTTGGTTCTGGGAGGCATCGTCTTGTGCCTCGTCATCTCAATCGTCATGGAGCGCAAGACCAAGCGTCAGTACTTCAACCACGAGAAGGGCGAGGACGACTGGGACCTCTTTGGCGATGACGAGGACGAAGGCGAGGAGCAATAGTCCTTCGTCGCCGCGCCCCTCACATCCTATGCGCACAAAAAGCCCCCGACCAAGGCCGGGGGCTCCTTCTTTACTGGTGCGGGCGAAAGGACTTGAACCTTCATGAGATTGCTCTCATACGGACCTGAACCGTACGCGTCTGCCAATTCCGCCACGCCCGCGTGCTGCGTAAGTTTAGCGCATCAACCGCAGCGTGCCAAGGAGTTTTTCTGGCAGCCGCCTCGTCATGAGCCTCGCGGAGGGAGTCTACTTTTCCGACCATACCCGAACGCGTGTTTAAGGTCCAAAATCGCCCCAAACGAGGCGTTCGGGCATGGTCGGCACGTGCGCGCCAGCCGTGCGCAGCGCGTAGAGGGGCACGCCCAATGGCATGCGGGGTAGAATGGCCCCACAAACACACGGCAGCACGCAGCTCAAAAGACGAGGAGAAGCCGTGAGTGACACGCCGACCATCGTACGTCCCGGCGCGGCCCCCAAGCCAGGCGACACCCCTCCCGACGAGGTTCTTCTGGGAAGGTATCGCGTTTTGGCACGACGGGGCACCGGCGGGTTTGGCACCGTCTGCACCTGCTGGGACACGCGCCTGCAACGGCGCGTGGCCATCAAGCGCATGCCGCTGCTTTCCCAAAACGGCACAACCACGGCCGAGGAGGCCCTAGCAGAGGCGCGCACCGCCTGCATGCTCGCCCACCCCAACATCGTGACCGTCTTTGACTTCGAGACCGATGGCTCCTATGCCTACCTGGTCATGGAGTACGTCGACGGGCTCAACCTCGCCGAGCTTCTCGCGCGCGTGGAGGGGGGCCGCCTCACGTACGAGGAGTGCGCCCACATGCTCCAGTCCGTCACACGCGCCCTCTCGTTTGCCCACGAGAACCGCGTGCTGCACCTGGACATCAAGCCCACCAACATCATGATCGACCGCCAGGGCGTCGTGAAGCTCGCCGACTTTGGCATGGCCGCGCTCGCCTCGGCCGCAGGCTACGGCGGGGCGCGCGGGGGCACCGTGGGCTACATGCCACCCGAGCAGATCGAGGGGCTTCTCGTGGACGAGCGCGCCGACGTCTTCTCGCTCGCGGTTGTGGTATGGCAGTCCCTCACGGGCTCCGACCCCTTCCTTGCGCCCAGTGCCGCCGCCTCGCGCGACAAGATTCAGAAGGGCCCCACGCGCGCGCTCTCCAAGGACTGCCCCGAGCTCGCGGGCGAACCCGAGCGGGTCCTGCTCAGCGCGTTGGCCCCCGTGACCTCCGAGCGCACGACCTCGGTGCGGCAGCTCGCGGGCGAACTCCTTGCCTTCCTGGGCCCCACAGAGAACGGAGCCGCCTCGCTCTCCTCTCTCGTCGAGCAGTCCGAGCAGGACGAGCCTGCCGAGAGAACCTCCTGGGAGGTGCGCCACCTCCCGCTGAACGTGCGCTACCCCTGGCTCGCGAGCGCGCTCGTCCGAGCGCTCACCGCCCTTCTGGTGCTGCTGGCTGCGCACCCCCTGCTCTCCGCACTGGCGGGTGAGAGCCCGCAGGCCATGGTCGTGGCCCTTCTCGTCATCTGCGGCGCCTCGGCTCTCTGGCCTCCTTTGGGCTCGGCCCTCGTGGGGGCGCTGCTCTGCGGAGCGCTCCTCATGACCACCCCAACCGTAGCGTCATTTCTCCTGGCAGCGCTGAGCGCGCTCGGGCTCGGGGGCTGGTGGGTCTTCGCGGGACGCCGCGAGCACCTAGCCTCGGCGGCAGTCCTTCTGCCGTGCTGCCTCGCCTCGCCGCTGACGGGAGCCGGCCTCGCAGGCTTTGCCCTCGACCCCGCCCCCGCCGCGCTCACCGGGGTGGTGGGCTACCTCATGGGCAGCCTCTTTCACCTCACGTCCGCAGCGGATTTCGCGGCCTCTCCCACCGTGGCGGCACTGCTGGTCTCCTGGGGGCGACCCTCGTTTTGGCTCATGGCCGCCGGTGCCGCCGCGTGTGCGGCCGTGTCCTCGGCGGTGGCTTTGCGAGGGAGCATGGCCGCTGGTGTGACGGGGCAGTCCCTTGGCCTTATGTGCATCATCCTTTTTGAGGTTCTCGCAGCTAGAATGGAGAATAGCGGTATATGGATGCCTCCCGATGGGGAGTCTGTGGCCCTTGCGGTAATCTTGTTCGTGTTTTTGTGCATCGCGACGGTCCTAAGAGGTCCGCTCTTTGAGGAGCGGGAAGGCGAGGATATCAATGAGTTTCCTCAGTGATTTCGAGGGGCGTATCGGCTCCGTGTTCGGGGCTGCCCCCCAGGGCTACACCGAGCCCTTCTCCTTCAAGAAGCTTGCCAAGCGGGCCGCACGCGAGATGGAAAACGAGACGTACGAGATCGACGGCGTCGACACCGCGCCCGCGCTCTACACCGTGCTGGTCTCCTCGTCTGACGACGCGCTCATGCGCCCCCTCTACGAGCAGATCACCTACGAGATATCCACGCTCATGACTGCGCAGGCGCAGAAGAAGAACTACGCCTTCGTGGGCAACCCCCTCGTGCGCTTCATGGTCGATCCCTCCCTCAAGTCGGGAAAGTTCGCCGTCTTCGCCGAGAACGTCGACTCCCGCACGCTCACGCGCCTGCGGGAGGAGGAGCGCGCCTTCTTGGGCGGCAACTCGAGCGTCGGGGGCGCTGCGGCGCAGATTCAGCGTCGAGGCCCTCAGCCTCAGGCATCGCGCCCCGCGCGCCACGAGGAAGCCCCGCTCTCGACGCCGCTCGTGACACCGGCCTCCGTGCCCTTCTCGGACACCGACGCTGGGCTCGGCGTCGTTCCGGGAGACTTTGACGAGCCCCTCCCCGTGGCCTCCGCCTCCGCGTCCACCCCCATGCCCGTCGCCGTGGCAAATGCGCCCGTTGTCGCCGAGGGGGCACGACCCATGTCCATTCCCGTTCCTCAGACGCAGCGCCGCAACGTGCCCCTCGTGGACCCGCATCACGCCGCCGCGCAGACCAGCACCGAGAGCCCCGCCGCCTATGCGGCCCCTGTCGTCGAGACCTCCGGGCACGGCGTCGCCGACGTCCGCGCCCGCGCGAGCGCGTCGGCCCCCCGGGCCACCTGCCTTCTCATCGACCGGCAGACTGGGCGCACCTTCACGGGCACGGCCCCGTCCGCCGTCATCGGGCGCGAGCGCTCGCAGGCGCAGATCGTCCTGCGCGACCCCAATGTCTCGCGCCGCCACGCCGAGCTCTCCTTCGACGGGCGCGACTGGCACGTCACCGATCTCAACTCGACCAACGGAACGCTGGTCAACGATGTCGACGTGACTGACTGCGTCCTGCGCGACGGCGACCTGCTCACCGTGGGCCTCGTGAACCTTGAGTTCAGGGAGAACCTGCAATGATCGACCTCGTCCTCTTCCTGGGGCGCGTCCTGCTCGTCGTCGTCCTCTATGTCTTCCTGTTCGCGGTCATGCGCACGGGCGTGGGCCTCGTGCGCGGCCAGCGCCGCGACACGGCCATCTGGGCGGTTGACGTCGAGAAGGGCACGCGCTTGCTGCGCGGCCTGCACGTGGACATCCTGGGGCCGGTCGTCGTCGGGCGCTCGTCGTCGTCAGACATCGTCGTCGACGAGCCCTACGTCTCGGCCTCGCACGCGCGCTTCACGCTGCAGGGCCCCGCCCTCGTCCTCGAGGACCTGGGATCCACCAATGGGACGCTCGTCAACGGCCATCCCATCGGGCAGGCCGTCACGCTGAGAGAGGCCGACGAGGTCCAGGTCGGTGACACCATCATGCGCGTGAGTCGCGGATGAGTACGGATCAGATACAGACGCTTCGTGCGACCGGGCCCGCCAACGCTCCCGGTCGCGCCGAGATGACCGTCGAGGGCCGCATGGGCGCAGACGCCATATCGGGCTCCAACGAGTTCCTCTCGTGGGGAACCCGTAGCGACGTGGGCCTCGTACGCAGCCACAACGAGGACTCGTTTCTTCTCCGCACGCCCCTCTTCGTGGTCTGCGACGGCATGGGCGGCCACGCCGCGGGCGAGGTCGCAAGCTCCATCGCCGTCGAGACCATCGGCGAGCAGGCGCCGGGAACCGCCGACGACGTCCTTCTGGGCGCAGCCGTCGAGGCAGCCAACCTGGCCGTCATCAAGGGGGCCGAGGACGGCGTGGGCAAGCCCGGCATGGGCTGCACCGCAACCGCGGTGCTCATCAGCAAGAACAAGATGGCCGTGGCCCATGTGGGCGACTCGCGCGCCTACATGCTCCACCACGGGACCCTCGTGCGCATCACGCACGATCACTCCTACGTCGAGGAGCTCGTGGACTCGGGGCAGATCACGGCCGACGAGGCACGCACGCACCCCTCGCGCTCCATCATCACCCGCGCGCTGGGCTCTGACCCCGACATGTACGCCGATCACTTCTCGCTCGAGGTCAGCGACGGAGACCGCGTGATTCTGTGCTCCGACGGCCTTTCGAGCATGATCCCCGACAGCGACATCGAGGCCGTGGCCGTCTCGAGCGCCACGCCGCAGCAGGCGGCGGACAACCTCGTGGGGGCAGCCCTCACGGCCGGAGGATCCGACAACGTGACCGCCCTGGTGGTCGACATCCTCAACGACGGCGTGGCGGACGCCACGCGCTCTCAGCTCACCAAGCGTATCTTCGCCATCGCGGGAATTCTGCTGGCCACCGTGGCCGTCTGCCTCGCAGGCGTGCTCTTCTTTATCAGAAACGAGTGGTACCTCGGGGTGAGCGACGGAAACGTTGCCGTCTACCAGGGCGTCAACGCAGACCTTCTGGGCCTTCCGCTCTATGATCTCGTGAGCACGAGCGCCGTCGCGACCTCCGACTTGCCCACCTCCGTGCAGGACCAGCTCGAGGCGGGAATCCGCGTCCAGAACCAGGAGAGCGCCCAGCAGACCCTCGACTCCTACAGCCAGCAAATCAGCGACGAGAAGAGCCGGGCACAGGAGGTCGCCGTGGAGGCCCGCTCGGGAAGCGATCCCACGGTCGAGACGGCAACCCCCACGGACACCACGACCTCGGACCAGAGCGAGGGCGACTGACATGAGGAGAAAACTCTACGTCAGAGGACGGACGCGCGGAGACGTCGAGGCCATGACCTCGTCCTTCTTGCCCGCAGCGGGACGTCAGCAGCACTCGCGGCGCAACACCGAGCTCTTCCTGCTCTGCCTGGCGGCCGTGCCGGTCCTGCTCCTCTACGCCCTGTACGTCCTCAACGCCAACGCCGAGGTCACGCCTTCCACGCTGGGGCTGCCCCTTGCGCTGTTCGCCGCCTTCGCCGTGGCCCACGTGGCCATTCGCTGGCTGGCGCCGGCCGCCGACCCGGCCATTCTCCCCATCGTCTTCACGCTCTCGGGGATTGGCATCACCTTCCTCACCAGGCTTGCGCCCACCCTGGCCGTCAGCCAGGTAGTCTGGCTGTTCCTCTCGGTCGCCGTCATGGTAGCCGTGCTCTTCGTGGTCAAGAACCTCGATGGGCTCACCCAGTACAAGTACACCCTGGGCTTCATAGGCATCGTCTTGCTCCTGCTCCCCATGCTCATAGGCACCGAGAAGGGCGGCTCCAAGCTCTGGATCTACATCGGGGGGTTCGGCTTCCAGCCTGGTGAGTTCGCCAAGATCTTCATCGTGCTGTTTCTGGCCTTCTACCTCGCCGGCAACCGAGAGGCCCTCTCGGTGTCCATGCGCAGCTTTGGCCCCTTCAAGCTGCCGCGCCTTCGCATGCTGATGCCCGTGTTCGTTATGTGGGGCATCAGCCTCCTGCTCGTCGTCTTCGAGAAGGACCTGGGGAGCGCCCTACTCTTCTTCGTGTTCTTTGTCATCATGCTCTACGTCTCCACGGGGCGCGTGAGCTATGTGATTGTGAGCCTGCTTCTGCTGGCCATAGGTGGGGTCGCCTGCTACTACCTGTTCAGCCACGTCCAGACCCGCGTGAACATCTGGCTCGACCCCTGGAAGGATGCCTCGGGAGGCGGCTACCAGATCGTGCAGTCCCTCTACTCGCTCGCAGACGGCGGCCTGGTGGGAACCGGCATCGGCAAGGGCTTGGCCACCATCATCCCCGTCGTCGAGAGCGA
The DNA here is from genome assembly GCF_015277515.1 of Thermophilibacter immobilis. Lineage (NCBI taxonomy): Bacteria > Bacillati > Actinomycetota > Coriobacteriia > Coriobacteriales > Atopobiaceae > Thermophilibacter > Thermophilibacter immobilis. Next base: position 2,105,531 of record NZ_CP063767.1, read on the forward strand.
CTTCATCTTCTCGGCCATCGGCGAGGAGATGGGGCTTCTGGGCGCCTCGGGCGTGCTCATCTTGTTCCTGCTTCTGTGCGTGCGCGGCTTTGCCACGGCCGCGCGGGCCAAGTCCGACTCGTCCGCCTTCGCAGCAGTCGGCCTCACGTGCGCCCTGTGCTTCCAGGCCTTTCTCATCGTGGGCGGCGTCACCAAGTTCCTGCCGCTCACGGGCGTCACGCTGCCCTTCATGAGCCAGGGCGGCACCTCGCTTCTGGCGAGCTTCGTCATCGTGGGGCTTCTGCTGCGCGCGGGCGACGAGGGCACCGGCCAGGAGACCGAGATGGCGAGCAACCCCGGTAACCCCGAGGACCGCCTGGGATCAAAGATCGCGTTTCCCGGAAGGCTCGCCGCAGCGGGGACGCATGCCGCTGACGTCGTGCGCGGAAGCCATGCGCGCGGCCACTTTGGCCTGCAGACCCCCGAGTCAGGCGTGCTCGGCCGCGTCGCGCTCGGAAAGCGCCTCACCAACCTGGTCACGGTCTTCGCCGTCCTGTTTGCCGCGCTCATAGCCAACCTGACCTACGTCCAGCAAATTGACGCGAGTCGCGTTCAGAACCTCCCCACGAACAACCACACGATCGCGAAGAGCGCCTACGTAGAACGCGGCGCCATCATCACGTCCGACGGCGTCACCCTGGCGGAGAGCGTCGAACAGGCCGATGGCACGTACCTGCGCAGCTATCCGCAGGGGACGCTCGCGCGTCACACGGTGGGCTACATCTCCACGCAGTACGGGACCACGGGCGTCGAGGCATCCATGAACGAGACCCTCACCGGCCATGCCGACTACTCGACCTGGAAGGGCGCTCTGTACTCGATGGCCGGCGTCGAGCAGTCGGGCTCCACCGTCGCGCTGACCATAAACTCGAAGATCCAGGAGGCAGCCGAGAACGCCCTGGACGGCTACACCGGTGCCATCGTGGTGCTCGACCCCAAGACCGGAGCGGTTCTGGCCAAGGCGTCCAACCCCACCTACTCGGTCGATGACCTGGACAGCATCATCTCCTCGGGCACGGGCGGACAACTCCTGGACCGCTCGACCCAGGCGCTTTACTCCCCCGGCTCCACCTTCAAGGCCATCACGCTCGCTGCCGCGCTCGACACGGGCACGGCGAACCTCACGGACGTCTACGACGCCAGCCCCGCAATCCAGATCGGCGGCGCCGAGATCTCCAACTACGGCTACTACGACTACGGCGCCCCCACGCTCAAGGAGGCCCTCGCACTGTCCTCCAACACCGTGTTCGCCCAGGTGGGCAGCGAGGTGGGAGCGAGCACGCTCGTGCGCTACGCCGATGCCTTTGGCTACGGGCAGGCTCTGGGACAGGACTTCTCGTGCGTAACCTCGCTCATGCCCGACCCCGCCGAGATGACCGAGTGGGAAACCGCCTGGGCGGCCTGCGGCCAGCCCGTGGGCCAACACGCAAGCCCCGCCGGCCCGCAGACCACCATCATGCAGAACGCCGTGGTCGCCCAGACGATCGCCAACGGCGGAGTCACCATGAACCCCTACGTCGTGGACCACATCCTCTCTCCTGAGGGGACCACCACCTCCACCACCACGGCGCGCTCTCTCGGACAGGCCATCTCGGCCGACACCGCCTCCCAGCTCAAGGAGGCCATGCTCGGAGTCGTCGACCACGGGACCGGCCAGCGCGCCCAGATCACGGGCACGCAGGTCGCCGGCAAGACCGGAACCGCCCAGGTCGAGAACGGCAACATCAACTCGTTCTTCATCGGCTTCGCGCCGTATGACAACCCGACGCTGGTCATCTCGGTCTGCGTCGAGGGACAGGGAGAAGACGTCGAGGGCTTTGCGGCCTCTTTGGCCGGACAGGTGCTCGCCTCCTCGCTCAACGTCCAGTCATCCGGCTCCGACACCTGATGGAGGCAGACGATCAAGACAAAACGAAGCAGAAACGCAGCAAAAACGTAGCAGGGCATCGCGGCGATGGTGCCTCAGAAAAAGGAACGCGGGCAAGCCGCGAGTGTGATAAGGAGAGATCGTATGCCAGGGATGGTTCTCGGCGGGCGCTACCAGGTCCAGGACAAGATTGGTACAGGAGGCATGGCCACGGTCTTCCGCGGCCATGACGAGGTGCTCGGCCGCACCGTCGCCGTCAAGACGATGCTGCCCCAGTATGCGACCGACCCCTCCTTCGCGGCGCGCTTCAAGCAGGAGGCGCAGGCCGCGGCGGCACTGCAGAGCCCCTATATTGTCTCGGTCTACGACTGGGGCAAGGACGCGGACACCTACTACATCGTCATGGAGTACCTGCGGGGCACCGACCTCAAGAGCGGCATCCGCAAGCACGGCGCCCTTGACTGCAAGAAGGTCGCCCAGATCGGCTCGCAAATCGCGCAGGCCCTCTCCGTGGCCCACAAGCACGACATCATCCACCGCGACATCAAGCCGCAGAACATCATGGTGCAGCCCGACGGCAACATCAAGGTGATGGACTTTGGCATCGCGCGCGCCAAGAACAGCCACCTCACCACCGACAACTCCGTCCTGGGCACTGCCCACTACGTCTCCCCCGAGCAGACTCAGGGCAAGGAGCTCGGCCCCACGACCGACCTCTACTCGCTGGGTATCGTGATGTACGAGGCCTCGACCGGGCAGGTCCCCTTCCAGGGCGACGATGCCATAACCGTAGCGCTCAAGCAGGTCAACGAGCAGCCCAAGCCGCCCAGCCAGCTCAATCCCGCCGTTGACCCCTCGCTCGAGTCGATCATCCTCAAGTGCATGCAGAAGGACCCCGCGGCGCGCTTCCAGACGGCCGACGAGCTCTACCGGACCCTGCGCGACTACCTTGCGGGCCGGATGCAGTCCGTCAACAGCGCGACGGCCCTGCTTCCCGCCGCAGCCACGACCGCGCTCGATCGCACCGGGGCCACCGGGGCCACGAACGCCCTTCCCGCCGTGGACCGCACGGGCAGATTCCGCCCGCAGAGCGCAACCGAGCAGGCCGCCGATCAGGAGGCCGAGAGGGCCCACAAGAAGAAGCGCAACATCATCCTGGGCGTCGTGGGGGCCCTTGCGCTCATCGCCGTGATCATCTTCGCCGTCACCTCGATGCTAGGCTCCTCCACGACGGCAAAGGCCGTCCCCAACCTTCTGGGCTACACCCAAGACGAGGCCGTTCAGAAGATCGAGGAGGAGGGCTTCGAGGTGGGGTCGGTCAACTCCAAGTACGACTCCTCGGTCGCGGAGGGCAAGGTCTGCGACCAGGACCCCGCCGCCAACCTCCAGATGCCCGAGGGCTCCACGGTAAACATCTGGGTCTCGAAGGGGGCCGAGCCGGCGGAGGAGGTCGAGGTTCCTGACCTCACGAACAAGTCCGCCGCCGATGCGGAGAGCGCCCTGGAGGCCGTGGGGCTCGTGGGCAAGGTTGGCTCCGAGGAGGAGAGCGACGACGTGGGCGCAGGCAAGGTGAGCTCACAGGATCCCAAGGCCGGAACGACCGCCAAGGCCGGAGACACCGTCACATTCCACCTCTCGACCGGTCCCTCGCAGGTCGTCGTGACCAACGTGGTGGGTGACGACGAGAGCACCGCCACCTCGCGACTCAAGCAGGCGGGCTTCAAGGTGAGCGTGCAGAGCGTGAGCTCGAGCAGTGTGTCCAAGGGCACCGTCGTCTCCACGGACCCCGGCGTCAACACGTCCGCCGACAAGGGTGCCACCATCACCCTCTACGTCTCGAGCGGGCCGGAGAGCGTCTCGATTACCGACGTCACGGGTTGGAGCTACGCGGACGCCAAGGCGGAGCTCGAGGGCGCAGGCTTCACGGTCAAGCTCGCAAGCGGGAGCAGCGCCGAGGGCATCGTCACGAAGCAGTCCGCCACCGGGTCGGCAACGGCGGGCACCACGATCACCCTTACCACGCAGGCTGCCTCCACCGATGGAACAGGGGCCGACAAGAACCCGACGAACGGCGGCGGGAGCGACGCGGGCAGCGGCACAAACGGCACTAGTAACAGCACGAGCGCCAACAGTAGCAACGGCTAGCCCGTTCCCATGGAGCGCCCTGCGAATGTCGTGCTGCTCTTTGCCGCAACGGCAGAGCGCCGCCGCGAGCTAAGAAGCGCGCTCGAGCGAGAAGCCCATCGGTGCCGGGAAGTCGGCAACCTGAGGGAGCTGGCCGACGCCTTGGGTCAAGGGCCCGATGACGTCGCGGCCGCTCTTGTTGACCTCTCGGATGCTTCCGGGAGCGGCTATGCCGCCCTCAAGGCGCTGAACACAAACGCTACGGGGAGAAGGATCCCCGCCGTAGCGCTTCTGGGCATCGGCGGCGGGAGGGCCCAGGGCAAGGCCCTCTCACTCGGAGCCCTTTCATGCGTCCAAGGTCCCTGCGATCCCAGGTCACTGCTTCATGCCCTCGACAACGTCATCCGTCTGTGTGGGGCACAGGCGCCCACCAAGGAGACGCAAGCAGGCTCAGCGGTGTCTCTCTCCAGCCGGGAGGAGTTTCTCGACCGGGCAACGCGAATGATCTCCGGTCACGAGCCAGGTCACTATGTGCTCTCCTATCTAAACATCCTCCGCTTCACCGCCCTGAACAAGCGCTACGGTGAGCGGCGGGGCGACGAGGTGCTTGCGCATGTGGCACGCAGCCTCGCGAGCTTTGCCGGGCCCCTCGACGCGGTCGGCTGCCACTATGTCTCCGATCGCTTCGTTTTGCTCTACCCCAGGGAATGCCTGGACTCGAAAGGGCCGGATCTGTGCCGCGCGCAGGCAGAGAATCCACCCGGCCTGAGCCGAGGCATCAAGATCAACGTGGGTCGATGCGTCGCAGACGACCCGTCTGTCTCCGTCAGAAGCCTTGTGAGCAGGGCCGCTCTCGCAGAGGAGTCCATTCGGTCCAGATATGACGCCTACGTCGCGACCTTTGACGAGTCGATGCGCAGCCGCTTGCTGTTCGAGCAGGAAATCGCATCCGAGATGTTCAGCGCCCTGCACGAGGGACAGTTCGAGATGTGGCTCCAGCCACAGTATGACCACGCGACGGGAGTTCCCATCGGGGCCGAGGCGCTCGTTCGCTGGCATCGTCCCAAGAGTGCCCGGCTCGTGCTGGTTGAGGGCATCATTGATGACCAATCGGCACTGTGGGGCCTTTCGAATTCGGACGCGATCATCAAGGACATCATTAACTCACAGCTCCCTGAAGGACCATTCTCTCGCCTTCATGCTGAGCGTATCTACACGGGCGAGGCCACGCTTCTCGGAGATCTAGCCGATGTACTTCGATGGAACGTCACTGGCTCAGTCGGTGACGTCCGCGAGGAGGGGTATCGCGCGCTCCTCGAGTTCGGTTTGGTCCTAGTTCGCCGCAAGGGCCTCTCCATGGCCTTGGACACCAGACACTGCGATTCCCATCATTTTCGAGTGCGTTTCGGGAACGTTGTCGATTTTCTCGACCACACGTTGGCCGAGCGGGGCGGCCCAGTCAAGAACTATGAACTCTACCGGAAGGTAACGTTTGGGCGCGATTTGTTAGTGGAGGCAGACCCAGGACGCTTCACCAGCGCACCAGCCCAAAGCTACATTCAGTACGCCGTCGAGGACTTCGACACCATCGGGTTGCGTAACGATACGTGTGCCTATCTCGCCGACGCATTCTCCATCCTCAACGACACGGCAATCCGCATCGCCGGGAACCCTTATGCACGCATCGCACCTGACTCGGCCGAACTGCGCGATGAGTGGGTGAGGACCCTTACGAAGGTCACACAAGGTTGGGGAGCGCCCTAGAGGCGCGCCTATGCATCAGAAGCCGCCCGCCCCTCCCCTCAGTCCGCCAAGATCGATAGGGAGGAACGAGCTAAGCTAAAGGAAAGTTTAACATGAATGATTCCACCGTGGGTGTCACCGACACCCGAAACTCGCAGCTGCTCGGCCACGAGCGCTTGTTCGGCATACCCGACGTATGCCAACTCACTGGCTTCGGTAAGGCCACCGCGTCGAAGTTCATGAAGGAAAGCGGCCGTGCCATCCGTGTGCACGGCCGGCTCTTTCTCTTGCAGTCCAGCCTCTTCGCCTTCTTGGGTAGTGTCGCGAATGTTGGTGTAAGGGGTTATCGCCCAGAATCGTTACGTGTGCATCATAGCAGTTCTACGCAGCCCTCCTCTTCTGCCCGGCTGACTCCATCGCCACCGCTATCAACCTTGTAGCCCTCTGCTTGTCCTCCTCGGTCGCTTCGATCGGCTCTGCCGGCTTGGGGTCCTCTTTCAACGCGGCCAGTGAATCAGGGGCAATGTAGCAGCGCGACGACCAGTCCTCGTCCATCTCGCAGCATACGGCACCGATCAGGCGAATCAGTGATTTCGTCGATGGGAACACCTGCACGACGCGGCTACGGCGCTTGATCTCGCGGTTTGCCCGCTCCTGCACGTTGTCGGTGCGCAGACGACGTCTGTGCTCGACGGGGAAGTCCAGATGTGCAAGCGCGTCTACCTCGGCTTCTTCCAGCAGCTCCGCGGCTGCGGAGCCGGACCTGCCTATCTCGTCGATCGCCACATGGTAGGCCTCGCGCACCATGACCGGATCGCTTTCCCCGAAGACGGCCTGCATCGCCTTGCCCGCCATGGCACGCTGCATCCTCGTCTTCAGCAGCGAGCAGACGTCGCGTTCCAGATGCACTATGCAACGCTGCCAGGTCGCGCCGGGGAAGCATTCGGACATCGCCTTCCTCAGGCCCTCGTGGGCGTCTGTCGTGACGCAACGCACGCCCTTGATTCCACGCGTGCGGAGGCCTTTGAGAAAGCCCTTCCAAGATGCATATGACTCGGTGTCGACGCAGTCGAATCCCACGAACCGGCGGATGCCATCCGCGCCGCAGCCTATGGCTGTGACGGCCGCCATCGAAGATGTGTGGGCGCCGTTTCGTGCCTTTATATAAGTGGCGTCGATCCAGAGGTAGGGAAACTCGATGTCCTCGAAGGTCTGGTGCTGCAGGTCGGCCGCCTCCTCATCCAATGTCCCGCAGATGCGGCTGACCTGGCTCGCGCTCATCTTGGCGACACCGAGCCTTGCTGCTACCTTCTCGACCTTCCTGGTCGAGACGCCTGTGGCATACATCTCCGCCACGGCCGCCACCACGGCACGGTCCGTGCGGGAATAGCGCTCGATGACGTCATCGGGGAAGTAGCTCCCCATGCGCAGCTTGGGTATCCTCATCGTGATCTCGCCGACGCTGGTGACGAGCCTGCGCTCGCGGTAGCCGTTGCGGGAGTTGCCGTCTTCGCAGAGCATATCGGCCTGCGTGGCCATGACCTCGTTGACGAGCGTCTCCACGAGCGTTCTTCCCAACTCTCGCAGATCGATCATTCCGTCATCGTGCTTCGGCATCGCATCGGGTAAAGTATCCATTGCGGTCATCGCCTTTCCCTGAATCCGTTTTCTTGGTCGTCAGCAGATTCTAGACGATGGCCGTATTCTCGTATTCAGGCTATTCCAGCCCTCAACTCAAACTTTTCCTTACACCAACATTCGGCACGCAATCCCTTCTTGCACGAGATGGAGGCGAGCGACCCATGCAGCCTCTGAAGACCATGGCCGAATGCCTAGACGAAACCGCGCGCTCCATCATCGATGCGAAGCCCATAGGCCACATTCACCACAGGCAGCTCGATAGGCTGCTCGGCGGCATAAGGCCGCATCTGATAATGGTTCCGGCAGCCCCCGGCGTCGGGAAGACTACCTTCGTACATGAAATCGGCGACCACTGGGCCGCTTCCGGCCATCCCGTCGTTTTCTTCGAGGGCGAGCTATCCAAGCCCTCCTTGCTCGGAAAAAGCCTAACCCGCCTCACGAAGGGTGTGCTCACGACAACGGCAATGTTCAATAGCCCGCTTGATAGCGAGAGTCGCGCTCTCTTTAACGATGCTCTCAAGATCTACCGCGAGTGCATCGCGCCCCGCCTGTTCATCTGCGACGGTCCCATTCAGTACAAGACCATGCGCGATGCCGTCGCCATTGCCGCAGACCGCTTTGGCGAGGCCCCGTTGGTCGTGTGCGACTACGCCCAGATTGTCTCACTCCCGCCCGAACTCCAGACGCTTGACGAGCGCGTTGGCCTCAAGCTGGTTGCCTCGCAGCTCCGCCTCATCGTCGACGAGCTTCAGTGCCCCCTCATCGCCATCTCATCAATTAATCGCACCAACTACGACAAGCAGGTCGCAGGCCTTGACTCCGTCGGCGGCTGTAGTGCCTTTGAGTATGGAGCCGACGTCATATGCGGCCTGTCAGTCGAGGGGAAAGGCTCCGAGCGTTTCGAGAACATGGAGAAACCGATTCGTCCCATAGTCGCCTCGGTGACGAAGAACCGCTACGGCCTCTGTGGGCATGTTGGTTTTACTTTCGACGCACCGCGTGCCACCTTCATTGAGCGTTAACCAGGTCATCTGGGCAAACCTCTATCGCAGGTAGGGGTGAACAGTACTTGCCGCAACCCTACCTGCAAGAAGTAATCGATTGCACTGACCTCAACCTCATTCAAAGCATCTCGGCTGACGGGGCATCCGCATACCCTGCCGGCCAACCGATTGGAGTATCCATGAACAAGTTCGAGACCATCAGCCGCATCCACCTCCATACCAAGCTCGCGGAGTTCGGGCTTGACCAGCCCCTCGATGAGCACGACCTTGCCCTGCAGCTGCTCAACACAGAGTTGCGCCTCGCAAAGACCGAGGAGGAGCTCAGAGTTATCGAAGAGGCCATCGACAGCCACGGCATCCGTATGGACTGGCCGAATACGGAGTACGAGCAGGAATTCTAACACGAAGGCCGCTGCAGCCCAATGGTGGGTTGCAGCGGCCATTTTGGAGGAGCCATGAACGAGAAATCAAACGAGAAGGGACAGATCAAATCCATCAGGTTTGACGAGGAGACCTATCGCCGTATCAAAGCCTACGCAGCCGGGTCGGGCGTCACCGACAGCGCCGCCATCCGAGAGCTGGTCGTGAAGGGCCTCTCCGTGGATGGCCTGGGTCTCTACAGCACGGAGCTGGGCGAGTACCTGCGCACCACGATGAATGGGTGTCTCGCCAGCTTCGAGGAGGCACTGAGGCGCAGGAACGACGAGGCGGAGGATAGGCTGGCCCGCGTGACCAGCCGCTCCACCAAGGGGGCGCTCGTGGCCGCGCTCGTGGCCTGCGACCTCGCGAAGGGCCTCTTCGAGGGGTTGGCGGACGTGTCCGTGGAGGACGTGTACCGCGCCTACGCCAGGCAGGCCGGCGAACTGCAGGCCGGACGCTCGATCGATGAGGTGAAGGCCGATGCCCGCGCGGGGCGGTAGCGCCGTCATCGTGAACCATCGCGTCGCGCTGTCGGGTACCAAGGCGCGCGCTGCGGTGGTCAGCCACCGCGTCGAGTACGTCGCCACGAGGCCGGGCTGCGACCGGTCGGCCACCGAGGCCGACCTCGCCCGCGCCCGCGAGCGCGAGGCCTTCGTGGGCTACCTCGGCTGCCGTCCGGGCTCGACGGCCCTCTTCGACGCCGACGGCGCGGTCTCGCTCGCCGAGGCGCGCCGCAGGCTCGATGCCTGCGGCGGCGCGGTCGTGTGCAGCGTCATCTCCGTGCGCCGAGAGGACTGCGAGCGCTTCGGCCTGGACACCAAGGAGGGCTGGCAGGCGTACGCCCGCGCCAACCTCACGCGCGAGTACGCCCGCATGATGGGCATACCTGAGTCGCGGGTGGGGTGGGTGGCAGCCCACCACCTCAACAGCGAGGCCAACCAGCACATACACGTGCTGGCGTTCGACAAGGCGGGGCGGTTCGACCGCCTCATGGCAAAGCCGGACCTCGAGCGCGCCCGGCGCGACCTCACGGAGGCCGCCGTCGCCCCGGAGGTCGCAAGGCTGGGGCTGGAGCGCGAGACCGCCCGCGAGCGGGTGGTCGAGATCCTGCGGAGCATGGACGGGGCCTCCCTCTCCCGTGGCGTGGAGCTGCCCCCGGAGGGTCGCGTCTCCTACGCGCACCTCCGGAGGTGGCACCCCGAGGCCACGCGCCAGGTGGAGTCCGCCGTGGGGCGGGCCGCCGAGGAGCGGCCCGAGCTTCGCGCGGCGCTCGACGCGCACGCAAGTGCGTGTGTCGGGCTGGCAGACCTCAGGGGACTCGGCGGTGCCGAGCGCGGGGCCTATCTCGCCAAGGCCGACGCCGACGTACGCGCCCGCGCGTGCAACGCGGCCCTCAGGGCGATGTCGCCCGAGCGCCGGACGTCCCCGAGGCCCGCGCCCGAGGACGGTCCTGCGGCCACGAGGAGGCGCGAGCGGGCCGTGGGGCGCGAGCTTGCCGCGTGCATGGGCAAGCGCCAGACGGCGGAGGCCGTCGCCGCCGCGCGCGAGGGCCACCCCGTGCCCAAGTCCGCCGTGAGGGGATGTCCCTCGTTCGAGGCCTTGGGGCGGCACTCGCCCGCGCCCCTGGAGTCCGCGCTCTCGGGTGCGTCGCGCGCCTTCGCGAGCGCCATGCCCGACGGGCGGCGAGACCCCGACGAGGAGGCGAGGACGATGCTGCGCGCCCTGTCCCGCGTCGCCGTGCGCGCATTGCTGCGCGCCCCCGGCGCACTCGGCACCGCCGCGAGGGTGGCGGTCGCCGTGTCGCAGCCGATCAGGACGATCATGAGCATCTCGATGTGAGGAGTGGGACATGGGACACCAGAGGTCGAAGTCGTTCAACGAGCCCTTCGCGCCGCGCGCCCTGCGCGGGGGCACCGTCGCGCTGGCGCTCGCCGTCGCGGCGTGCGTGGCACTGGCGTGCTGGTGGCCGACGCTTCGGGCGGCGGTCTGGGACGCGATGGCGCCATTCTCGGGCGGCTCGGCCATGCTGGCGGATCTCGAGCCGCCGCAGGGCCTCGATGGAACAGGGTCCGGCCCCGAGGCCGCGCTCGCGGCAATCGGGCTGGACGGCACCGCCCTCGCCATGGGCTGCGCCGTCACCGTCGCGGCGTTCGCGGCCATGTGGGGTTGGAGCGAGCTCGCCGCGTGGCGCTCACTCCACGACGGGACGTGGGTCGGGGGCTCGCGCTCCGGCGTGCGCACCCACGGCGACGCATGGCTCGAGAGCAGGCCATCGGCCCTCCGGCGCGCCACCTACGGCTGGGTGCCCGGAAAGGCGCCGGAGGGCGGCAACCTCGTGGTGGGTGAGCTGGGTAGCTCCGTCCGCCTCGTCGACGCCGTCCATGCCGCGCTCCTCGCCGGCAGCGGCGGAGGCAAGAGCCGCCGCGTCATCATCGAGACCCTGTGCGTGAACATGTGCTCTGGCAATTCGGTGATGGTCAACGACGTGAAGGGCGAGCTGCGTGCCTTCACCGAGGCCTGGGTGCGCTCAAGGGGCACACACGACGTCGTGGCCGTGAGGTTCGACGCGCCCGCCGGTTCGATGCGCTTCGACCCGCTGGCCCGCGCCGGGGAGGCCCTCGCCTCGGGCGGCGCGGGGGCGGCCACGCGCGAGCTTCGCGAGCTCGCCAGGTGCGTCGTTCCGCAGGCCCTCTCGGGGCAGCCCTTCTTCTCTGACGGCGCGCGCAACGTGTTCGTGGGCCTATGCCTGTTCGTCCTTTCGAACCCCGTGGTGCCGGACGAGTGCCGCAACCTCCGCACCGTGCAGGCGCTGCTCGCGCCGACGGACGGCTCCTCACCGGTCGAGCGCGTGGCCTCGCTGGCCGCATCGCTCGGGCCCGGCGACCCGGCGCTCCCCTTCCTTGCCGGGGTCTCCGGCGACGGGGGCGGAGGACAGGGCATCATCTCCACGCTCCAGAACTACCTCGTCGAGTTCGCGGACGAGGACGTCTCCCTCATGCTCCATGACAACGAGGTCGACCTCGCGGCGGCGGGCAGGCGCCCCACCGTCGTCTACGTCAGCTCGAGCTCGGCGACCGGCAACCGCGACCGCCTGGTCCAGGCCTTCTGGTCCCAGGCGCTCTCGGCCCTGCGCGTGGAGGCCGCCGTCCACGGCGGCCGGCTCCCCGTGAGGACCATGCTGCTGCTGGACGAGTTCGCGGCGATCGGCAAGATCGATAGGCTGCTCAGGGACCTGGGCGAGATACGCAGCGCGGGCCTGAGCGTCGTCTGCGCGTTCCAGAGCCTGAACCAGCTCGAGAGCCGTGCCGGCTACACCAAGGCCGAGGCCGAGACGGTCCTGGACCTCCTCGGCGACAAGGTGATCCTCTCGGTCGAGAACGTCGAGACGGCCAGGAAGCTCTCCGACTCCATGGGCACATACGGCGCAACGACCAGGAGCCAGAGCAGGAGCAGGGGCGCCAACACCTCGTCCGCCGGTTCCAGCGAATCGGTCATGCGGCGACCCCTCATAAGCCCCGACGAGCTCATGAGGTGGACGGCCAAGGGCACGGGCGCGCTCGTCATGCGCGGCTCCGGGACGCTCGCTCTTCCCAGCCGCGACGTCACCGAGACCTTCCTGGGCAGGGAGCTTGGCATGACGTCGCCGGAGGCCGAGAGGGCCATGATGGAGGCTGCCCTCGTCGACGGCGAGATTCGCAACGCCGAACTGCCACCGGTCTGGGACGGCACCGGAGCCGCCGCCATCGACGCCGACGAGGCCCCCAAGGCCAAGGCAAGCATCCCAAGTGTCCCCGTGGGTTTCTAAGAACTTGCTACGCATGTGAGCTGCACAAGGGCAGAATCCGTAGCGGGATGCCGCCACGGCGTTTACATGGCACGAGGCGGCAACCTAGGGGGCTGACCTGCCCTTCCGAACCCGGCGAGCCGGGTTGCGCCGCACGCTCGTAATGCCCTCTTATCCTGCGCTCCCCTTCCAAGCGTCCTTGGCGAGGAGGGGAGGCCCTTCCCCTCGGCACGCCGTCAGGTGTTCCTGGTGTGCCGAGGGGCGGCCGCGGGAGGGCTTGGCTGCGACCGTGGCCCGCGAGAAGAGACGACCGCCCAGGTTTCCCCGAGCGGTCGTCTCTTCGCTCCCAGCGGTTATGAGTATCTAGGGCTACTCCTCCCAGCTGTAGGCGCCGATGAGGTGGCGCAGGCGTGCGCAGCGCTCGCCGACGATGTTGAGGGCGATGACGTCCACGCGGACGCCCTCGGCCTCGGGATGCACCGCGAGCCAGAGCAGGGCGAGCCTGCGGCACCTGGCCTGCTCCGCCTTGTCGATGGCGAGCTCGGGCATAAGGTCGGAGCCCTCCCCGAGCCTGCGAGCGGTCTTCACGAGCACGAGGACGGGCGTGCCCTCGTCCTCGGCCACGACGTCGACCTCCCCCACGGCGCACCGCCAGTCGCGCTCGAGCGCAAGCAACCAAGTAAACAACACCTTAACATCAGGAATAAACGAAAAATCGAATAGCCCGGAAATGCAGTAAAATCAAGGGGTTCCGAACACATGGGGGTATAGCTCAGCTGGGAGAGCGCTTGAATGGCATTCAAGAGGTCAGCGGTTCGATCCCGCTTATCTCCACCAAAAACAATAAGCCACAAGGCCAAAACCTTGTGGCTTTCGTTTTACCTATCAGACCGGGCACTTGATAAAGAGCAAAGCATAAAAAGAGACGCCGTTGCACATTACTGCACACGACCGCGCCTCTTTTTTGCATATCATCCTTACCCCCTTCACGTATAGAAGCGGAAGCACTTGATTTGGCAGAAAAAAGTAATTATACTGAACCTATTTAACTTTATTCCATATCTGCGCTATCATAAGATAAATTTGTAATTCTCTGTTTTCACGGCGGCATGACGGCGGATTGTGCCGGCGCGGTCGGCTTTTTGACAGAGTGTCATAAATACGGGGAGGCGTTTGTTTTGTCGAAAAAAAAGACAATGATTGTTTCCAATATTTTTCTGATCGGGCTGGTCAGCTTTTTTATGGATATGAGTACGGAAATGATCTACCCGATCATTCCTCTGTACCTGACGGCGGTTCTCGGGGCGACGCCGGCCATCGTCGGCGTGATCGAAGGCGTTGCGGAAAGCGTGGCTTCCCTTCTGAAAGTGGCGAGCGGCTACATCGGGGACCGATATCAAAATAAAAAACGGTTGGCTTTCCTCGGGTATTCCGCCTCGGTGCTCTATAAGTTCGTCCTTCTGATAGCCGGCTCGTGGGGCGGCGTGCTGGCGGCGCGGGTGATCGACCGCACCGGCAAGGGGATCCGGACCGCCCCGCGCGACGCCCTGGTGGCGCAGTCGAGTGAAAAAGGGAAACTGGGCGGTTCCTTCGGTTTACATAAGATGCTCGATATGGCGGGGTCTTCCCTCGGGGCCCTTTTTGCTTTTCTGTTTATCGCCTTCGGAATGAAATATCGCCCGGCGTTCCTCTGGTCCGTCATTCCGGGCGTCGTCGCCGTGGCAATCATTCCGCTGATCCGGGAAGAAAAAGGTGCCGTCCAAAAACAACGGAGGCTGGTCTTTCGGGGCCTGAAACTGGACGCAAGGCTGAAATGGTATTTTGCCGTTATCTTCCTTTTCTGTCTCGGCAACTCTTCCAACGCCTTTCTGCTGCTCAAGGCGCAGTCGCGCGGATTTTCCACCTCCGAGGTGATGCTGCTCTATCTGATTTTCAACGTTTCCGCGTCGATCCTGGCGATCCCGGCCGGCCGGCTGTCGGACCGGTTCGGCAGAAGCAGGATTCTGGTTCCCGGTTATCTGATCTACGGACTGGTCTATCTGGGGTTTGCCCTGCTGACCTCGAAAGTCTCCCTGCTGATTCTGTTTGTCGCCTACGGCGTTTATACCGCTTTTATCAGCGGAGCGGAACGGGCCTTGATCGCGGAAGCGTCGCCGGCGGAATATAAGGGAACCGTGCTCGGCATCTACGGCATGCTGCAGGGCTTCGGCCTCCTGTTCTCCTCCATGATCGCCGGCGGGATGTGGAATGTCTGGGGCTCCGACGCGCCGTTCTGGTTCGGCGGCGTTCTGGGCATCGTCTCCGCACTGCTGATCGCCGTCATCCTCCGCTCCGGGAAAGGGCGGAAAGCGATGAGCCGTTCGGTTTGAAACTGGAACGGAAAAGAATCTTCAGAAAAAGCGGCCGCTGCCGCCGCAGAAAATCTTGATCTTGAGGTGAAAGAGTTGGAACAGCTCACATTCCGGGATGTTTTCTACCGACAGGGCGGAAAAGAAATTCTCAAAGACGTCTCGGCACAGTTTTCAGCCGGCGACTTTGTCTCCATTGTCGGCCCTTCCGGAAGCGGAAAAAGCACCTTTTTACGGCTGTGCTGCCATCTGATCAGTCCGACGGAAGGAAAAATCTTCTTCCATGGGAAGGATATGCTTCAGGAAGACCCGATCGGGCTGCGGAAAAAAATCAGCTACTGTTTTCAGGAGCCGGTCCTCTGGGGGAATACGGTGGAAGACAACGTCGCGTTCCCCTACCGCGTCAGGGACCGGAAGATCGACCGGGAAAAAATCGTTTCGCTGCTCGCCCGCTTCCATCTGGACGAAAGCTATCTTTCGCATGAGGTCAAAGGGCTGTCGGGAGGGGAAAAACAAAGGATTTCCCTGGTCCGCACGCTGCTTTTCGAGCCGGAGATTTTGCTGCTGGACGAAGTGACTTCCGCGCTCGACGCCGAGAACGCGGAGCTGGTTGAAAAGGAAATTCTGCGGATGAACCGGAAGGGCGTCACGGTTCTGTGGGTCACCCACAACGATGCCCAGAGCCGGAAATACGCCGACCGGCTGCTGACTCTGGAAAACGGCCGAATTCAATCATCGGAGGAAATCAAATGAACGGTGCGAATATCAGCGACGTCTCTCTTCTGATGGCATCTTCGTTAGTTCTCGTCTCCCTGCTGTTTTCCTATTTTCAGAAACTCAGGCTGGAAAAAGAGACCCTCATCAGCGTGATCCGGGCAGTCATCCAGCTCTTTGCGGTGGGATATGTCCTTCAGTTTATCTTCGGACTCCGCAACCCGGCCGTCACGACGCTGATTGTGCTCTTCATGACCTTCAACGCGGCCTTGAATGCGGCCAAGCGGGGAAAAGGGATCAAAAACGGGATTCTGATTTCTTTCCTTTCCATTTTAGTCGGCGCAGGCGCCACGCTTTCCGTCCTGGTCCTCTCCGGCGCAGTGCGGTACGAGGCGAACCAGATCATTCCGATCAGCGGCATGATCATCAGCAACGCCATGGTCGCCATCGGCCTGTGCTACCGGCAGCTCACCGGCAATTTCAAAAGCCGGAGGAGCGAAGTGGAAATCAAGCTTTCGCTGGGCGCGGACCTTCTTCCGGCTTCGATGGATATTCTCCGGGACTCGATCCGCACGGGGATGGTTCCCACCATCGACTCCACGAAGACGCTGGGAATCGTCTCCCTTCCCGGCATGATGTCTGGGCTGATCCTTGCCGGCACATCTCCTCTCATGGCGATCCGGTACCAGATCATGGTGACATTCATGCTGCTTTCGACGACCGCGATCGCCTCGTTCATGGCCTGTTTCCTCGCTTACCGAAATTTTTTCAATGAAAGGAAGCAGCTGATTTAATTGACAGGACAACCGGTCTGTAACATTTTTGCCTGCCGTTCACGTCGTCGAGTGGCTCATCGTTGCTTATCACCGGTAAAAAGCAATGGATAACCTGAAAATGAAGCCCAAGGCTGCAGCTTCCCGGGTTCTGTTTTATAAATTTTTTCCCCGACATATTGACATTCATCGATATGAGCATATAATATAGATGAATTTGAATGAAATCGACGCATGTCTATCTTAATGCAGAACTGGGAGGCGTACAGAAAATGAAATATTCCCACGCGGAATATGCCCCGGTGTTTAAGGCGCTGTCCGACGAAACGCGGCTGAAGATCGTCGAGATGCTTTCCTGCGGCGAAATGTGCGCCTGCGACATACTGGAATCCTTCAAGATCACGCAGCCTACCCTTTCCTACCACATGAAGATCCTGACGGATTGCGGCCTTGTGAACGGCAGGCGCGAAGGAGCCTGGATGAGGTATACGATCAACGTCAAAAAGGTTTCCGCCATAAAAAGATTCTGGGACGAAATCACATCGGAGCATCGGGATTGTATCTGTAATAATGTCGAGGAGGCAGGAAAATGCGAATCATAATCATAGGTGCAGTTGCTTCCGGAACTTCCGCAGCGGCAAAAGCAAGAAGGAACAGCGAAAGCGCCGAAATCGTTGTCTATGACAAGGACAGCTTTATTTCTTATTCCGGCTGTGGTATGCTCTATTACATCGGCGGCGAAGTCGAAAACGCAGATGGACTCACCCCACGCGATTCTGCGTTTTTCAAGAGCAAATACAATGTGGATATTTTAACCCGCCATGAAGTTCTCTCGATTGACCCCGGAAAAAAGGTTTTGGAAGTAAAAGACCTTACCACAGGAGAGGTGTTTTCCGATTCGTATGACAAGCTGGTGATCGCAACCGGCGCGCAGGCGTTTGTTCCGCCGATCAAGGGCGCAGACGGACGGCACGTCTTTACCTTGCGCAATATCGGTGACATGAACCGCATCAAAACTTATATCGACGGAAATAGCCCGAAGCGTGCGGCGATCATCGGGACAGGCTTCATCGGGCTGGAAGTCTGTGAAAATCTGAAAAAACTCGGTTTAGAAGTGACTCTGCTGGAAAAGCTGCCGCAAGTAACACCAGGGCTCGACAGCGACATGGCAGTCTATGTGCAGGACCATATCGAAAAGAACAGCGTTCCTGTCCTGACAGGCGTTTCTATTACGGAGATCACGGAAAGCGGTGTCATCTTGTCGGACGGCAAAGAGATTCCTGCGGATCTGGTTCTGATCTCCGCCGGGGTCCGCCCCAACACGGCATTGGCCAAAGCGGCGGAGATTGAGCTTGGCGTTTCCGGTGCGATCCGTGTGAACACAAAGATGCAAACCAGCCAGCCGGACATCTATGCCTGCGGCGACTGTATCGAACAATTTCATGCGGTGACGGGGAAACCGGTTTACCGGCCGCTGGGTTCTACGGCCAACAAGACCGGCAGAATCGCAGGTGACAGCATGACGGGCGGTGATCTGGAGTTCAGAGGCATCCTCGGTACCGGAATCTTCAAAATATTTGATATGACGGTAGCGCAGACCGGCCTTTCCGAACATGAGGCGCTTGCTTTGGGTTATCATGTTTAGGTTTGCCACAACATCAAGCCCAACAGGCCGGAATACATGGGCGGCCGGGAAATGGTCATCAAGGGAATCGCCGACCGCGTGAGCGGTAGGCTTCTGGGTGCGCAGATTGTCGGATATGAGGGCGTGGACAAGAGAATCGACGTGTTTGTAACAGCGATTACCTTCAAGGCGAAGGTAGAAGATCTTTTCCATCTCGATCTGGCCTATGCCCCGCCGTTTTCCACCATAAAGGATCCGGTGATGTACACCGGCATGATCCTGGACAATGTCGTTCACAGAGGCAGGCCGCTGATCACGGCGCAGGAGCTCGATACCCTGATGCAGTCCGGGAAACCCTATACGTTGATCGACACCAGAGCTGCCGTACAATATAAACAGGGACATATCGAAACCGCGAAAAGTATCCCGCATGCCAAAGTAAGAGCCACGGCTGAGGCGCTGGATCGGGACGTTATCACGGTTACCTACTGCAATAAGGGCGTGACCGGAAACGCAGCGCAGAACATCCTGATCAACGACGGATTTCAAAAAGCATATAACCTCTCGGGAGGATATAAGCATTACTGTAAAATACATTCAGAGAAATAAATCGGTTATTCTGTTCTTGTAACAAATGGTCAACGAGAACATATAATATGCGTATATGAGCATTCATTAATATAATCGTCGGTTACAGAAAACATCGTAGGTACGCAAAGAAGGTGAAATGTGCGTTTGTGAGATCGAAGCGGTGCTAAACCTGTCGCAGTCTAACACGTCCAGACATCTCACGGCATTGAAACAGTGCGGCATTCTCGACAGTTTTAAAAAAGCGCAATGGACTTATTATCGGATCAATGACCGATTTAAGCGGGAAAATGCTAAACTTTTGGGCTATCTCCAGGACGGCTTAAAAGAACTTCCGACCTATCAGGCCGATCAGGAGGCATATAAAAAGTATGATAGTCAAAATCTATGTGATTGTATCACTCCACAACAAGGGTTTTAAAAACTGTGAGTCCAAATATTTACGCTGATTTGGGGGCAATGATTGATGAGTGATGAAAAAACACAAGGCATTGGTTTCTTTGAGAAGTATCTGCCGGTTTGGGTGCTTCTCTGTATGGCGGCGGGCATTCTGATCAGTAAATTTCTGCCGGTAATTCCTGCATTTCTGGAAAAACTTCAGTACGCGCAGCAGAATATCCCGATCGCGATTCTGATCTGGATCATGATTTATCCCATGATGCTGAAGATCAATTTCCAGTCCGTCAAAAACGTGGGAAAGCACCCCCTCGGTATCCTCATATCGAGCGGGAGCAGTTGGGCGATCAAACCATTTCTGATGCTGGGGCTGGCGACTCTCTTTCTTAAAATCGTATTCAGCGCCTTTATCCCCGCCGACCTGGCACAAAATTTTGTTACAGGCGCGGTCCTGTTGGGGACGGCTCCCTGCACCGCGATGGTGTTTGTCTGGAGCAATCTCGCCAAAGGCGACCCGGCGCACACCCTTGTACAGGTTTCGGTCAACGATCTGCTGATTCTTGTTCTGTTTGTCCCGCTGGTTTCTTTCCTGCTCGGCGTAAACAACGTTCAGATCCCCTGGAATACCCTTGTTTTCTCAGTCGTGCTCTTTGTTGTGGTCCCTTTGGTCGGGGGTGCTGTTACACGAGTCACAATGATCAAAAAAATGGGAGAAACGGCTTTCAATGAAAAATTCGTTTCCAAGTTTGACAATGTAACGACGCTGGGCCTGCTGCTGACTTTGATCATCATTTTTTCATTCCAAGGCAACATTCTCTTGGAAAAACCGCTTTATGTTCTGATGATTGCCGTACCGCTGATTCTCCAGAATCTTATCTCCTCTACGTTTACCTATTTGCTGTGCAAATGGACAAAACAGCCGCATAATATAGCGGCGCCGGCATCCCTGATTGCCGCTTCCGACTTCTTTGAACTTTCGGTCGCGGTAGCAATCTCGCTGTTCGGCCCAAACTCGCCGGTCGTGCTGGCCTGCACCGTTGGAGTCCTTACGGAAGTCCCTGTGATGCTGATGCTTGTCAGAATCATTACGAAAACCAAAGACTGGTATTACAAAGGCTGGCATTCTAAAAAACCCGCCGTTAACAATTAATTTTATTTTAGGAGATGTCTGATATGAAAAAAATGCAGATTTTTGAGCCTGCCATGTGCTGCCCGACCGGGCTGTGCGGCGTTGGGGTCGACCCCGAACTGCTCAGGGTTTCCACCGTGCTGAACACGCTCAAGAAAAACGGGGTTACGGTCGAAAGATTCAATCTGTCCAGCGCGCCGCAGCAATTCATGAGCAACAGGGCCGTCAACCACTTTATCAACACAAAGGGCGTTGATGGGCTGCCCGTCACTGTTTTGGACGGAGAAATCGTGATTGCGGGCCGGTATCCCTCCAATGAAGAGTTTGCCAACCTGCTCGGAGTTCCGGAAACTCTGTTCGACGGAAAGCCGAAGACTGTCAAGGTCACTCCGAGAAGGTCGGACGGATGCGGTTGCTCGGGAGGAAAGTGCTGCTGATTCGGTTCATACTTTCTGCTGGGAAAGAGATTTAGCACTTCTAACAAGATGATAGGAGCATATCTTCCCAAATCAATGTTGTGAATTTTTCACAAGGGACGAGAATGCTCCTTTTCTTTTTATCGAAAATTGGAGGTTATCATCATGGAGAATTTTAATCCACAATCGATCAGGTTGGCAAAATATCTATTTTACACGGGAAAAGGTGGAGTTGGAAAAACATCGACGGCATGTGCTACGGCCGTTACCCTTGCGGATAGCGGAAAAAAGGTCCTTTTAATCAGCACGGACCCCGCCTCGAATTTACAGGACGTTTTCTATACAGAGCTTACAAACAAAGGGTAGTGTCGCGAATGTTGGTGTAAGGGGTTATCGCCCAGAATCGTTACGTGTGCATCATAGCAGTTCTACGCAGCCCTCCTCTTCTGCCCGGCTGACTCCATCGCCACCGCTATCAACCTTGTAGCCCTCTGCTTGTCCTCCTCGGTCGCTTCGATCGGCTCTGCCGGCTTGGGGTCCTCTTTCAACGCGGCCAGTGAATCAGGGGCAATGTAGCAGCGCGACGACCAGTCCTCGTCCATCTCGCAGCATACGGCACCGATCAGGCGAATCAGTGATTTCGTCGATGGGAACACCTGCACGACGCGGCTACGGCGCTTGATCTCGCGGTTTGCCCGCTCCTGCACGTTGTCGGTGCGCAGACGACGTCTGTGCTCGACGGGGAAGTCCAGATGTGCAAGCGCGTCTACCTCGGCTTCTTCCAGCAGCTCCGCGGCTGCGGAGCCGGACCTGCCTATCTCGTCGATCGCCACATGGTAGGCCTCGCGCACCATGACCGGATCGCTTTCCCCGAAGACGGCCTGCATCGCCTTGCCCGCCATGGCACGCTGCATCCTCGTCTTCAGCAGCGAGCAGACGTCGCGTTCCAGATGCACTATGCAACGCTGCCAGGTCGCGCCGGGGAAGCATTCGGACATCGCCTTCCTCAGGCCCTCGTGGGCGTCTGTCGTGACGCAACGCACGCCCTTGATTCCACGCGTGCGGAGGCCTTTGAGAAAGCCCTTCCAAGATGCATATGACTCGGTGTCGACGCAGTCGAATCCCACGAACCGGCGGATGCCATCCGCGCCGCAGCCTATGGCTGTGACGGCCGCCATCGAAGATGTGTGGGCGCCGTTTCGTGCCTTTATATAAGTGGCGTCGATCCAGAGGTAGGGAAACTCGATGTCCTCGAAGGTCTGGTGCTGCAGGTCGGCCGCCTCCTCATCCAATGTCCCGCAGATGCGGCTGACCTGGCTCGCGCTCATCTTGGCGACACCGAGCCTTGCTGCTACCTTCTCGACCTTCCTGGTCGAGACGCCTGTGGCATACATCTCCGCCACGGCCGCCACCACGGCACGGTCCGTGCGGGAATAGCGCTCGATGACGTCATCGGGGAAGTAGCTCCCCATGCGCAGCTTGGGTATCCTCATCGTGATCTCGCCGACGCTGGTGACGAGCCTGCGCTCGCGGTAGCCGTTGCGGGAGTTGCCGTCTTCGCAGAGCATATCGGCCTGCGTGGCCATGACCTCGTTGACGAGCGTCTCCACGAGCGTTCTTCCCAACTCTCGCAGATCGATCATTCCGTCATCGTGCTTCGGCATCGCATCGGGTAAAGTATCCATTGCGGTCATCGCCTTTCCCTGAATCCGTTTTCTTGGTCGTCAGCAGATTCTAGACGATGGCCGTATTCTCGTATTCAGGCTATTCCAGCCCTCAACTCAAACTTTTCCTTACACCAACATTCGGCACGCAATCCATCGGCATCATCGAACACCTTGGTTGCGCCGAAGTAATCCGAGGACTCTTCAAGGGTGTAGATAAAGCTTGAGGGGAAGAGATCCCGTCCGTATTTTTCGGTGTCTAGATCAGGGTCAATGAGAATGTTGGCGAAAGGGGTCGCCGTATAGCCAACGTAGCAGCAGCGAGAGAAGAAATTGAGGATGTTTCTAATCTGCCCGTTGATCCGCGTCGGCTCATCATTGCGTTTTTCCTTCTTGTATTTTCCATTGATTGAGGCGTTATCGGCTTCGTCATCGATAAGGAGAAGCTGATCGTTCTCGTTTGCGTTGCAGTTGAGCCACTCATAAACTTGCTTCAGAGAGTTACTGTTCTTCTTTATTACGAAGAGCCAAGGCTCGTTTGTATTGAGGGTTTGGATACCCTTGAGCGCGGTAGCTCGGGCTTTGTTAAAGTCAGCATCACGTGAAGTGCATGAAATTGGCCACCTGTTGGTGACGTCCTTGCCTACGCCGACGGGCTCGATCTTATCGTTCTCGATAATATTGCGACCAGTGAAGCCATCCTCAAGGCGCCGCTGCGTCTGGTTTCTCAGGACGTTGTGCACCCCAGCCATCACGATGATGATTCGGTACCCAGCGTCGGCAGCTCGGCAAATCAAGCCGATATAGTTTGCAGTTTTTCCTGATTGTACAGATGCAACGACGAGCCCTCGCCGCTCGAAGGCATTTCCTGCCATCGGGTTTGCCATAAGGTCGAGCACGTTGCGCGTATCGTCCTCGACAGACCTGACTGCCGCCGGTGCCCACTTCTTTGTTCTCAACAGATACTGCTTGTAGCGATTCCAGTAGAACCAGTCGATTTCATCTTTGGTTTCGTTTAACCAAGGGTGCGTCTGCTCGTCAGAGTACGCAAAGCCAAGACGCTTCGTGATCGCAAGCTCAGCGCAGTATGAATTAACAAGACTATCGATTGTTGAGCTGCGATCCAAACGCACGCTCGGATAGATGGAGGCGAACGCATCATATATATGTTCGTACCACTCCCTAACCTCAATCTCCTTTGGGGTTTTGTCGAGTTCTTGAAAATGCTGTCGTACGGCGTTATTGACCTGCTCAACGAATTCTTCATTTTCTGATTTCATTGCGTCTCCTTGATTCCGCCAAGAGCTTCAAGGGTATCTGCCCATCGATTTCTAAAAGGATCGGCGCTCTTCATAATCGAAAGGATAACATCTTCATCATGCCCTTGTTGCTTCAGCGAGCCAAAGAAAGTGCGTGCTGCTTCAGCCAACTCATCATCACCTATCGATTTGAAGGCAACGGACTCCTCATTTACAGAAAGATCGTAGAAAAGCGCCTCACGAGGGAATGCTGACTCAATAACCCCCAAGACCATGTCAAAGCTTCGAGCATTCCCGTCACCTAGAGATTCCCTGAAGTTCTTTATTATTGGGTTATCCCTGTTGATGGTATAGACGGTCTTGTCCCCTTCTCTGTTCGAATTCCACGTGGGAAAGAGCTCGGGACTCGTGAGCACTGTGCCGCGATGGCGATATACCTTTCTGGAGGGGGCGCCAATCGTTGCAATCAGCGCCTTTACGCGAGTGCGCACGGCCTCAGGCATCTGAGCAGAGACCTTTTTCACGTCAATCTTCCAAAGCTCATCTTGGTTGACGCCTATATCGATTTTTACACGCGACAACTGCGTCAACGCCGTCTTGCGGGCCAAGCCGAACCAAGTGCCATAAAGGATGAGGCGCTTTGCGCGAAGATACACGCCCTGACTTCTTAGGTATCCCTCTTGGAGGCCATACTTTTCATATTCTTGTGCAGAGCTGTAATTGGAGCGGTGGGGGAGAGTGAAAACCTGCATCGTGACTCCGGGGCAGATAACCTCGGTCGGAGAAGACTGCGTTGCTTTGTTTGATGTGTTGAAAGGATCGATGGGATCGAGGGTCTGATTGTTGACCTTGATTGAGATGCGAGTGAGGTCATGCTCGCCAGCTAAGTATCTATGAAAGACAAGCGAAAGATAGTCCTGTGCTTCACTAATGATACGATCGTAGTCGGTTTTTCCCGAGCACTTAGCACCTGTAAGCCGGTCAAGGTTCTCCCAGAGAACAAGGGTGCCATTCTCTCCAATTTGGTCAACAAGAGGTATATCGGTTGCATCTGAGTATTCGATGACATGCCAGCTGTTGGTGCTCACAACAAGATCTAGATCCCAAGTAAATGCGGACAGTTGTCCATTCCTTCTTGAGGCAACGGTCAACCTTCGACATTGGGAAAATGAAGCGGTTTTCAGACCGAGTCCAAATCGGCCCAAGTCATTCAGAGCACGTTCCTGTCTCGGATCAGAACTTCCGAGGCGCATAGACTGCTTTAGTTCTTCCCTGCAAAGCCCTTCTCCGTTATCAATGATGCCGATCATAAAATGTTCAATAGGGAGAGCAAGGACGATGACCTCTGTGGCATTGGCGGAAATTGAGTTATCGATGATATCTGCAAGTGCGCTGTTGAATGAGTAGCCGATGTCCCGCAGGCTCTCGATGAGAATACCTGGCTCAGGATCAAGTCTGACTTCTTCGGTTGAATCTGTCATCCCTTTACACCAGCCTCTCATGCTTCGGGGGACCAAGGGTGTCTGGTCGCAATAGAGATCTTCATGCTTGTCGTAGGATAAGCCTGATTATCAAACAACGTCGAGTCCTTCCTAAGGAAACAACGACGAACCAACCGAGGCTGACGAGATGGTGCTACATGAAATCGCATTAGGAACATCGAATAAGATATATCACCAGTACCACGGTATCAGAAATGCACGACATGAATGCAACGCTTCAGAAGGCGCATTTGATGGGTCGATGTTGTGGCGGTAAGCAGACGCTATGTAATCCTAACGTTCGGTTTTTGGCGAGACGGAAGAAGGGGTGCTGACGTTTTTCCACATCTCCCTATGCCGCTAGCTGTTGCGTGCCAGGACGTTGTTTACACGTGACATGGGCGGAAGACCCCCAAGCGGTTAAGTCCTTCTATCTCGGGTATCGAAAACTGGCCCCGCTCGCTCACGATGCCCTTAACGTAGTCGAAGGCCTCGCCCGCCTCGGAGTCGTACTCGATCGTGTACCAGCCCTATCCGTTGGGGGGGACGTAGGAGAAGAGTATGCAGGCCTTCGGGTTTTCCTGCTCCTCCGTTGCGTAGAGCCTTGGCGGCGCTCCCTGAGAAGCGGCGCCAAGGCTTCATGTGAAGAATTGCGAGAACAAACGGCCTCATCGCAAGTTAATCAACGGATGAAACCCGACCAAAATGAAAGAGAACTGGAGGCTCAATAGCCTCCGGCCCTCGAAGGAGCTATTCGGTTGTATGCCTACTTGCTCACCCGCACTGTCTCTTCTTCACGAGTTCACAGAAATCCGCGACGCTTATCAGCCAGCCCTGCTGCAAAGGGGCGTAGGTTTCGAACAGCGGTTTCGGCACGACACTTCCTTCATAGAAAATCTTTTCACCCGTTTTTCACCCTAGCCACCACGAGCGTTGCATGAGAAAAGAAAGCAGGCCAGACGATTTAACCTGTCTGGCCTGCGCTTTTTCTGGTGCCCCCGGGCCGATTCGAACGGCCGACACCCGCTTTAGGAGAGCGGTGCTCTATCCCCTGAGCTACGAAGGCAGGAAACGATAGTCTACCACCAGAGCTCGCGGCGAAAAAGGCTACTTCTTGGCACCCTTGCCCTGAGCCTTGGCAGCTTCCTTCTGGGCCCTCTTGGCGTTCTGCGCGCTGCGCTCCTTCTCGAAGAGGTCCATGATCTTCTTGTCGGTCAGTCCCTGCACGCGCGCCTCGGCCTCGCGGCGATAGGGACGTCGCTTGACCAGGTCGTAGATGAAGCTGCCGATGATGAAGACATAGGCCGCCACGAGCGAGGCAACCGAGAGAACGCCCTGCATCGTGGTGTAGTTGTCGTTGCCCTCGAGGACGTAGCCCGCGATGAGCGAGATCACTGCCAGGCCAAAGCCGACGCCCATGAGGATGAAGAAAATCTTCTCACTTGCCTTGTAGCCGGGGATGCCGCGCAGCACGAGATCATAGGCGCGATTGCGCAGGTCGTCCTGCTCGCGCTCCTTGCGCTTGCGCTCCCTCTTCTGCTCCTTGGTCTCGGCCGGTGCGCCCACCACGCCCTTCTTGGGCTTAGACGAGACGCGCACCGAGGAGGCAGCCTCGCGCGCGGGCTTGGCATTGGCCGCGGACCTACGCGAGAAGCCCTTCTTCTCGTCATCGTCCTTGGTGGCCTCGGCCTCCTTCTTGGGCAGGCCGACGGTGTTCTCCTGCGCCTCGCGGCGCGCTCCGTCGATGGTCTTACGCAGTGACATGGGTCTCCTTCAGGGGCTTGAACTCTGTGCCGACAATGATCTGGAAGGCCTCCTGGTAGCGCTCGGAGGTTCCCCCGATGACGTTGGCGGGGATGCGCGGGGGCTCGCCGGTCATGTCCCAGTTGGCGCTCAGCCAGTCGCGCACGTACTGCTTGTCGTAGCTCGGCTGGACGTGGCCCTCCGCATAGCCCTGGGCAGGCCAGAAGCGGCTGGAGTCCGGCGTGAGGCACTCGTCAATGAGGGTGAGCTTGCCGTCGATGAACCCAAACTCGAACTTGGTGTCCGCGATGATGATGCCGCGCGTGGCCGCATACTCGGCTGCGGCCCGATAGATGGCAAGGGAGGCGTCACGCAGCTGAGCGGCGACGTCGTCGCCCACGAGCTGGGCACAGCGCTCGTAGGAGATGTTCTCGTCGTGGTCCCCCAGGGCGGCCTTGGTAGACGGGGTGAAGATGGGCTCGGGAAGCTGGGAGGCCTCGGTCAGGCCCGTGGGGAGCTTGATGCCGCAGACGGTGCCGTCCGCGTCGTAGGTCTTCTTGCCGGAGCCCGTGAGGTAGCCGCGCACGATGCACTCGATGGGCACCGTCTGGGCCTTCTTGACGAGCATGAAGCGCCCGGCCAGGTAGTCCTCGTAGGGCTTGAACTCCTCGGGGAGGTCGGCCACGTCGCAGGAAACCAGGTGATTGGGCATGAGGCCCGCGAAGCGCTCGAACCAGAACGCGGAGATGCGCGTCAGAATCTCGCCCTTGTGGGGGATCTCATCGGGCAGGATAAAGTCATAGGCACTGATGCGGTCGGACGCGACCATGAGCAGGCGGTCTTTGCAGTCGTAGATATCGCGCACCTTGCCGTGAGAGTCCGGGCGAAGCCCCATAGTTGCCACAGCCAATCCCCTTTCTGTGTCATCCGTTACCGAATCAGTATAGCGCCGCTCAGGCTCTTTCCTCGGCAAGCCCGCGAGGGTGCCCCGCGCGCAGCTCAGCAGGCGCACCCTTTGCGACGGGAACTGTCGAGCGCGGGGCGCCCTCGCGGGCGCCCTACTTCTCCTGCAGCGTCTGGGCGAGACTGCGACGCTGGCGGTTCTGTGGAATCCTGATCGTGAAGATCGTCCCCTTGCCCAGCTCGGACTCAACGAGGATCGTCCCGTTGTGGCGGTCCACGATCTCCTTGGTGATGGAAAGCCCCACGCCCAAGCCCCCCGAGACGCGTTCGCGGCTCACGTCGGAGCGCCAGAAGCGCGAGAAGGCCTGCGGGATGTCTTCCTTGGCGATGCCGATGCCCGTGTCCTGCACGGACACCAGGAAGTCCGCCTTGTCCTGGCGCAGGGAAACCTTAATCCAGCCGTCCTCGTTGGTGTAGCGCATGGCGTTGCTCATGAGGTTCACGATGGCCTCGCGCAGCAGGTCGGGGTCCACGTCCGCGTAGAGCTCCCCGTGGGCCGTCTCGTCAACGAAACGCAGGTGAAGTCCCCTTTCATGGAAGAGTTGATGCTGGGAGGAGACGAGGCTCTTGACCAAGTAGACCACGTCCGTGCGCTCTGCCTTGAACTCGGTCGAGCCGTTCTCCAGGCGCGAGAGCTTGAGCATCGCGTCGATGAGGCGAGAAAGACGTCGGACCTCCGAGGCCACGACCTCGAAGTGCTCGTCGTCGGCGGGAAGGACCCCGTCCTGCATGGCCTCGACGGTAGCCTGCATGGCCATGAGGGGCGTGCGCAGCTCGTGGGCCACGTCCCCGGTGAGGCGGTGCTCGAGCTTGAGGTCGCGCTCGATCGTGGAGGCCATGTCGTCGAAAGTCTCGCCAAGCTGCCCGACCTCGTCTGTGCCGCCCACGCCCGTGCGAGCCGTAAGGTCGCCGTTTCTGAGCTGCTTGGCCGTGGAGGTGATGCGCTGGATCGGCTTGGCCACCGTGCGGGACACGAAGTAGCCGATCACGCAGGCGAGCACGGTCGCGATGCCCGCCGCCGTGGCGATGGCGCCGTAGGAGTTGGAGCGGAAGGATGCGTCGCTCTTAGTGAGAAGAGCCTCGGAGCCGGAGGCCCACAGGCGCACTGTCCCTACCACGGTCCCGTCCGCGTCGGTGACGGGCGAGCTGACCAGCGCCTCGGATGCGGCGGGCGCGCCGGCGGAGACGCCGGTCACCTCGGTGTGGCTCGCTGATCCAGAGGCGGCGCTCGGACGCGCCCAGGTGTCGTCGTACAGAACGGTCCCGTCGACGTCGAGGACTTGGACCACGATGTCCGACGAGATGGACGAAGCGATGGCTGCGGCGGAGGCCACGTCCTTGTCGAGGACGCCCCCCTCCTCGTAGGCCTCGGAGAGCGTCGCGGCCGTGGAGTTTGCCACGTCCTGCATGTTCTGACGGGTGTAGGCCATAAACTGGCCCTCCCACACCACGGCGAGGACGACCACCAGCACCACGGCCGTCATCACGGCGGTGAGCGCAAAGGCAAGCGTCAGCCTCGTGGCATAGGGCCGGCCGCCCTTGGGGTCGGGCTTGATGGTGTTCCACGAACCACGAGAAGACGAGGGCCGCTCGGAGCCGCCCTCGTCCACATGCGCGTTTCTCCCAACCACAAAGCGTGCCGACATGGGCCGCCCCTACTTTTCTGCGGACTCGGCTGCCTTCTCGGGAGCCTCGAAGCGATATCCCACGCCGTGCACGGTGTAGAGCCACCGCGGGTTGCGCGGGTCGTCGCCCAACTTGGCGCGCAGGTTCTTGACATGGGAGTCAATCGTGCGCTCGTAGCCCTCGAAGTCGTAACCCAGGACCTTCTCGACGAGCTCCATGCGCGTGTAGACGCGACCGGGATAGCGTGCGAGCGTGGTGAGCAGCTTGAACTCGGAGGCGGTGAGGTCGACCTCGGAGCCCTCGACAAGAACCTTGTGGCCCGAGATGTCAATCACGAGGTCGCCAAAGTCGAGCACCTCGAGGGCGGGCTCGGCCTCGGTGTGGGCGCGACGCAAGAGGGCGCGCACGCGCGCCACGAGCTCGCGCGGCGAGAAAGGCTTGATCAGGTAGTCGTCCGCGCCCAGCTCCAGGCCAATGATGCGATCCTCGACCTCGCCCTTGGCCGTGAGCATGATGATGGGGACGTTCGAGGTCTCGCGAATGGCGCGGCAGACGCGCTCACCCGAGAGCTTGGGCAGCATGAGGTCAAGAATCACGAGGTCAAAGGAGTGCTTCTCGAACTCCTCGACCGCGCTTTGGCCGTCTCCCACGCCGCGCACGATGTAGCTCTCGCGCTCGAGGTAGGCCGCGACGGCGTCACGGATGGCCTTCTCGTCCTCAACCAGCAGGATCTTCTTCTCGTCTGAAGCCACAGCGGCCTCCTTGTTTCTTACTTGCTCTGCGTCACAGAACTAATGACCATAAGTGTCTCCTAGTGTACCCCACCAAAGCTCAGGAGATTCGCACTTACAGCTGGAAGGTACGTACCGTCACGGAGGCGGGGTATCCGGTGTCGGCATCCTTGACCGTCGAGAAGCTCACAAAGAGGTCGCAGTCGCCCGCGCGCGCCGGGAACTCCCCGTAGTCCACCACCCGATCGGCGGCGGGAAGTGATGCGTAGGTCTGGTTGGCAAGGTCGACCACCAGATACGATGAGCTGCTCTTGATGACAAAGACGTCACCCTTGCCGCAGCAGCACTCGGAGGGCTCGAGCGCGACGCGCGCGAACCCGCCCGCCGACGTTCCCAGATAGGTGCCCATCTGGCCGAGAAGCCCGCCCGAGCCGTAGTTCGCCTCCACGGACACGCAGAGGCGCTCGCCCACGCGCGTCGCCCTGAAGGGCTTAACCGTCACGGGCATCACCAGCTGGTCGAGCTTGGTGGCGAGGTCGTCGGAGAGCGAGTAGGCCGTCACGCCGTAGTAGACCCCCTCGCTCGCGCGCACGCGCGGCGCGAGCACAACGGCGTCGCCGGAGACCTCGGGCCTGGTCGCAAAGCGCCCGGGGGACTCGACGACGGACTGGGCGGAGGCGTCTCCCAGATGCCAGAGGTAGCAGAAGGAGTGCTCGGCGGTCTTGGTGCCACTCGCCGCGGGCTGGACCTGCCAGACCACGCTCGATCCCGAGACGGCGAAGGGTGCGGGATCGTAGTCGGAGGTCCCCTGCCACAGGGTGCTCGTTTCGCCCGTGAGCGTTCCCGCCGAGAAGGCCGCGGCGTAGAGGGTCCAGTCGCGCGTGGCAAGGTCGAGCTCGACCCACGCATAGGCGGCGTCCGAGCAGCGCACGTCGTAGATGGCCATCATGGCGGCGCTTCCCACCGGGGCGGACACGACCTCGCTGATCGCGCCTGACGCGAGCGAGAGGGCGGACCCCTTGACCATGGGGGTCGCCGAGGACCCCGCCGTCGTCACGGGAATCCAGCTTCCTTCGGCCGGGCGCAGGACGCTCCCCAGGGGAATCGTCCAGGTGCTCGTCGCCTCAAGCGTCGTCGAGACGCTCTCGAAGGCGTCCGTCACGCTCACCGCGGAGTCGGCGTCCACGACCACCGGGTCGGAATCCGTGGTCTCCTCGGAGGAGTGCGTGCAGCCGGCCAGAATTCCCACCGCAGCTGCGGCGGCAGTCCCTGCGGCCGTGGCTTTGAAGAAGGAGCGTCTGGTAAGCTTGGGCGCGCGCATAAGCCGTCAGCCCTCCTAGCTCGCGAGCTTCTCGGCGGCGAGAAGGGCCTTGGACATCTGATCGGCGCACGAGGTCGTGCGCCGTCCGCAGGTGTTGCCCGCGAGAAGCTCCGCGACCTCGTCGACCGAGCGTCCCTGGACCAGCCTGCTCACGGCCTTGAGGTTGCCGTTGCAGCCCCCCTCGAACGCGACGTCCTCTATGATCGTGCCGTCGTCGGAGAGATCAATGTGGATGGCACGGGCGCACACGCCGTGCGGGGTGAAGTCGTAGTGCAGCATGGTTTCCTTTCTTGAGAGGTGCTGTGGGGTGCTCCGTCTAGAAGCTGAGCTTCTCGAGCCGGTCGAAGACCACGCCCGTGTGCGTGAGGAAGGAGCGCGGATCGAAGATGGCGTCGAGCTCGTCGGCGTCCACGGTGCAGCGCGGGTCAGACTCGAGCTTCTGGCGAAACGTGGTGCCCGACTTGCACTGCTGGATCTCGCGCCAGGTGGCCATGGCGTTCTCCTGCACGATCTGGTAGGCATCCTCACGCGTGATGTTGGTCTCCACGAGGGCGAGCAGCACCTTGGAGGAGTAGATGAGACCGCGGGTCTTGTTGAGGTTGGCCAGCATCTGGGCCGGGTAGAGAATCAGGCCGTCGACGATACGGATGAGGCAGTGCAGCATGTGGTCGAGGGCAATGAAGGAGTCCGCCTGCGCCACGCGCTCGGCAGAGCTGTGCGAGATGTCGCGCTCGTGCCAGAGGGCCACGTTGTCAAAGGCCACCTGGGCGTTGGCCTTGACCACGCGCGAGAGGCCGCAGACCTTCTCGACGGTGATGGGGTTGCGCTTGTGCGGCATGGCCGAGCTGCCCTTCTGCCCCTTCCTGAACGGCTCCTCAGCCTCGAGGGTGTCGGTCTTCTGGAGGTTTCTGACCTCGGTGGCAATGCGCTCGCAGGTGGCCGCGCAGGTGGCCAGGACCCCGGCGAGGTAGGCGTGATGGTCGCGCGAGACGACCTGCGTGGAAAGGGGGTCGGCGTCAAGGCCCAGGTGCTCGCAGACATACTTCTCGACGAGGGGGTCTATGGAGGAGTAGGTGCCCACCGCGCCGGAGATGGCCCCGAAGGCCACGTTCTTGCGAGCGTCCTCGAGGCGGTCAAGGTCACGCCTGAGCTCCCAGGCCCAGCTGCCGAACTTCATGCCAAAGGTCATGGGCTCGGCGTGGATGCCGTGGGTGCGGCCCACGCACAGGGTGTCGCGCTCCTCGAAGGCGCGGCGGCGGCAGATCTCGCCGAGCTGGCGGACGTCGTCGATGAGGATGTCGGTGGCCTGGACGAGCTGGTAGCACAGGGCCGTGTCGCCCAGGTCGGAGCTCGTCATGCCAAAGTGAACCCAGCGGCTGGGCTT
Source organism: Thermophilibacter immobilis (assembly GCF_015277515.1). Lineage (NCBI taxonomy): Bacteria > Bacillati > Actinomycetota > Coriobacteriia > Coriobacteriales > Atopobiaceae > Thermophilibacter > Thermophilibacter immobilis. The sequence goes on from NZ_CP063767.1 coordinate 2,138,313, forward strand.
GAGGTCTCCCTCGGGCACGTCGGCGTCTATGTAGGAGCCCATGTTGGTGAGAAAAGCGATGACGTCATGGTTGGTGACAGCCTCGATCTGGTCGACCTCGTCCTTGTTGAACGCGGCGTGCGCGCGAATCCAGGCCGCCTCCTCGCGGGTGATGCCACTCTGGCCCAGCTCGGCCTGGGCCTCGCAGGCAAGGACCTCGATCTCCTGCCAGATGGCGTACTTGTTCTCCAGCGAGAAGATGTGACCCATCTCGGGACGGGTATAGCGATCGATCATGGGGCTCCTCCTGCAGCATTGGGCAACAGTGCGTGGGGGTTTGATTCTAGCGCAGAGACGCGGCATCACAGCGGCGTCACGCCCTTAATCGGAGGGCAACGCGGCCGGCGTCCAACATGGGGAGCCACACTACGTGCCTATGCCTCACGACCCTCGTCGGCTGCGAGAGCCGCCGTGGCCTCGGCGAGCTGGGCGACCACGGCGTCGTGACCCGTGCCACCGTAGGTCACGCGGGCGTTGGCAATGCCGGCTGGGTCGAGGTCGGCGGCTACGTCCTCGTCAAAGAGCGGGGAGGCGGCGCGAAAGTCATCGACCGAGAGGTCCCCCAGGCCGCACCCGCGCCTCTCGCAGGCAAGAACGAGCTCGCCCACCACACGGTGCGCCTCCCTAAACGGCATGCCCTTCTTGGCCAGGTAGTCGGCCACGTCCGTGGCGGCCGTGAAGCCGCGCCCCGCTTGGGCGCTCATGGCGTCGACGTTCACGGTCATGGTCTCGATCATGCCCGCGGCTATCTCCATGCAGTCGCTCAGCGTGCGCACCGCGTCGAGCGGACCCTCCTTGCACTCCTGAAGGTCCTTGTTGTACGCGAGCGGCAGTGACTTCATCGTGGTGAGCAGCGCCATGAGCTCCCCGTAGACGCGACCCGTCTTGCCGCGCGTGAGCTCGGCAAAGTCTGGGTTCTTCTTCTGCGGCATGATCGAGGACCCCGTGGAGTAGGAGTCAGACAGGATGATGAACCCAAACTCGGTGGAGCTCCACAGCACGATCTCCTCGCACAGGCGGCTTAGGTGCATCATGCTCACCGAGCACGCGTATTCGAGGTCGAGCAGGTAGTCGCGGTCGGACACGGCGTCGAGCGAGTTAGGGATCGTGCGCGAGAAGCCCAGGAGCTCCGTGGTGCGCGCGCGGTCGAGCGGGTAGGTGGTCCCGGCCAGGGCCGCGGCGCCAAGCGGATTGGCGTCTGCGGCGTCACGGGCGGCGGACAGACGGGCGAAGTCGCGCGTGAACATCCAGAAGTACGCGAGCAGGTGGTGCGACAGGAGCACCGGCTGGGCATGCTGGAGGTGCGTGTAGCCGGGCATGACCACGTCGAGGTTCTTTTCGGCAACGTCGACGAGGGCACGGCGCAGAGCGCGGTTTTCGTCCATGAGGCGCGCGCAGAGGTCCTTAGCAAGCAGGCGGATATCGGTTGCCACCTGGTCGTTACGCGAGCGGCCCGTGTGCAGGCGCGCGCCGGGTGTGCCGATGTTGGCCGTGAGGGCCCGCTCGATGGCCATGTGGACGTCCTCGTCGTTGACGTCCCAGGCAAAGGTGCCGTCCGCGATCTGCGCGGCGATCTTCTCGAGGCCAGAGTCTATCGCAGCCTGGTCCTCCAAGGAGATGATGCCCTGCTCGGCGAGCATACGCGCGTGGGCGCGTGACCCGACGACGTCCTGGGCCGCCATGGCCTTATCGACCTCGAGAGACGCACCGAACTCCTGCGTGAATGCGTCGACGCCCCTCTCGAACCTACCGCCCCACAGGGCCATGAGCCCTCCTCTCGTCTGGCTCAGCGCGTCCGCCCGGGTGCTCCCCGGCCGGCCACCGTGATTCACTGGTCTTTTTAGTCGATGGGCTGCAGGCCCGAGCCGGGGCCCTGCACGCGCGACCAGGTCTTGGACTGCAGGCCGTGGAGATCGATGAAGCCGCGGGCCGCCGTGTGATCGAAGGTGTCGCCCTCGTCATAGGTGGCCAGGTTGTAGTCGTAGAGGCTGTAGGGCGAGCGCAGGCCGTCCACGAACAGGCCACCCTTGCAGAGCTTGATGCGCACCTCGCCGGTCACGAATTTCTGCGTGTAGGCGTTGTAGGCGTCGAGGGCGTTGCGGTTCTGAGAGAACCACAGGCCGCGATAGACGGTGGACGCCCACTCGACGTCGTTCTTGGCCTTCTGCTTGAGAGTCTCGGCGTCGAGGCAGAGGGTCTCAAGGGACTGGTGCGCCTGAATGAGCAGGAGCGCGGCGGGGCACTCGTAGCACTCGCGGCTCTTGATGCCCACGACGCGGTCCTCGATCATATCGATACGGCCGAAGCCGTTGCGGCCGGCGATCTCGTTAGCCTCGATAATGAGGTCGAGCAGCGGCTTCTTCTCGCCGTTGATCGAGACGGGCACGCCGGCCTCAAAGCCGATGGTCACGGCCTCGGGGTCCGCGGGGCAGTCCTCGGGGTTGGAGGTCATCGTCCAGATGTCCGCCGGCGGGGTGTTCCAGGTGTCCTCGAGCACGCCACACTCGATGGCGCGGCCCCAGAGGTTATCGTCGATGGAATAGGGCTTCTTGTGCGTGGTCGGCACGGGCACGCCGTTGGCCTCGGCCCACTCCATCTCGGAGTCGCGCGTGGTGAGATCCCAGACGCGAACCGGGGCGATGATCTGGATCTGGGGATCGAGCGCACGGATGCAGGTCTCAAAGCGGACCTGGTCGTTGCCCTTGCCCGTGCAGCCGTGCGCGATGTACTTGGCGCCGTACTGGTGCGCGATGTCCACGAGGTGCTTGGAGATGAGCGGGCGCGAGAGGGCCGAGAGCAGCGGGTAGATGCCCTCGTACTTGCCGTTGGCCCAGATGGCCTTGGTCAGGATCTTGTCGGCGTACTCCGCGCGCATGTCGATGGCCTCAGAGGCGATGGCGCCCATGTCGAGGGCCTTCTGCTTGATCCAGCTGAGGTCCTTCTCGTCCTGGCCCACGTTTCCGCAGATGGCAACCACGTCGAGGTTCTTCTCGATCTGGAGCCACTTGACGATGACGGACGTGTCCAGACCACCGGAGTACGCGAGGACGACCTTTTCCTTCTCTGCCATGTTTCTTTCCTTTCTGGTTTTCTTGCCGTGTTGAGTCATGCGAGCGCTGCCCGACGACGCCGGGTGCCACGAGTACCTTGGGTTTGTAGCAAAACCGCCCAGAGGACCTAACGCAGCACGCGCGACATCGCGGGGCTGATTCGTCGGTTCTGGCGTCGGTTGGAGAGGGGGGCGGCGCAAGCGAGAACTGTGGTCTGCTGGCGCATCATGTGGCTTTCTCGGCCTCCCCTAGTGACTAGTGGCGCGCGGATATGTGCCGCGCGGCTGCAATCAATGGGTTGAATATAGGCCCGCGTCCCCATGGGGCGGCGCGGGCCACAGGAAACGAATTCGAGTGGAAACAATTTGCAGGGGCACCGGGCACGGTGAATGGTGCAGAAGGAGGAGTCGCGTGTAGTTTGGGCCTTCGACGCACGCTCTCTTGGAGCTTAATTCCAATCTAACGAGAAAATATGCACTATTCACAATTGCCAACAGCTGGCTTACGAAAAATACTCATTCACAATAGATGCTATCTCTCCGAGGTCAGAAAGAGCGTGTGTCGAAGGCTTAAACTGCGCGCTCTGAGCCCTTTCTTGGCAGGATGCCAGGCTTGGAACCTTGCATAGTAGGTCCTGGCGAGTTGCAGGGTCGCGCCCGTCCGTGCTTCGGGCGCTCACAAATCAAGAACCAAGGCACGCGCGAGCCGAGTTTGCTCGCGAACCCGGGGCTAGGGCAGCCCCCGTGCAGGGCTCATTCGTTCCATGGGTCTTAATTCGTCAGCAGGTAAGCAGAGGACAGGCGTGCATACCGGATTGAGGCGTTACACACCTCCCCACAGTAAGACCGAGAAAATGGGGGTTATAGGACAAAACGTGTTGCTATGACTAGTCCCAGTCCGAACGCCAGGGGACCGACTGGTGCAGATCCTGCCAGACCAGGCCATCACCCCACTCCATCGGTTCTTCGCTTCTCTGCCCGTAGGTGATGTTGCGATATGCCCGGGCGATCTGGTCATCCGTGGGCATCACCTTCAGGATCTGCGCAGCGGGCAGGGGGCACTCCGTGTGCAGATAGCACCACCAGTAGACGGCCTTGATCCTCCTGGTGGTGCTGAGGCCCCTGTGGTCCCTCAGCATGCGTCTCAGCTGGGCGTTCACGCCGCCCTCTATCCTGTTGTTCGTGGCCGGCAGAGGCCCGAGCACGCCCGTGAGGCCAGGGTCGACGTAGGTGAAGAGCGTCCCCTGCCTGACGAGGGTCGTAAGCGAGCCTCTCGCCCTGACGAGCCTCTCGTGGGTGTAGGCCAGGTGTCCGCGCTCGTCACGGGTGCGCTCGGCCAGGAACGCACCCCAGCGCGAGCACCATGACGCGTAGGAGACCATCCAGGCGGCCGCCTGCTCGGAGCTGGCAACATGCGGCAGCCGGCACGCGAGGTCATAGGGCTCGACGCCCGCCCTAAGCTTGGGACGTGAGGTGGTGTACCTTCTGACCTGGCAGAAGGCATGGAAGGTGCAACGCTGGACCCTCGTGGTGGGCCACATGCGCCTGGCGGCCTTGGCGAACCCCGAGCCGCCGTCACCCACCACCACGCCGGGAGGGGCGATGCGGGCCAGCAGGGCCGACCAGGCACGCGAGTTCTCGCTTCTTGCCACGTACCACCCGAGGACATGCTCGTCCGTGCAGGCTATGAGCACGACGACGTCGCGAGCGACCCATATCCCGTCGACGTAGACGACATCGAAGACCTCGTCCACGAGGGGAGGCAGGGGCCATATGTCCCAGAACCTGGAGGTCCTCCTCCTGAAGGTCCTCCCGCCACCCGGCAGGTCGGACTGTCTCTCACCGGAGAGCAGCCATGTCAGGAACCCGTCCAACGTCTTCGCGGAAGCATCTATCCCATGGACGAACGCTGCCCCGCAGGCGAGGCATCTCCAGCGCTGCCTCCCTGCGGTCGTCCTGCCACTCCTCTTGGTCTTGCCCCCGCAGTAGGGGCACCTCACCTTGCCCATCGGACCGCCTGCCTCCGTCGACGTCGACACAGGCAACTAACATGGCATGCTTATGGGCATTTAGCTGGGACGATAGGCGGGATCAGCAACACGTTCTGTCCATCCTCGTAGTTGGGAGGGACCAACTATAGACCCACCTTATTGGGGTGTTACCTGCAAGAACGTGACAGATCAGCAACACGTTTTGTCCTTTAACCCGAAAATGGTTAGGCAAAAAAATCCCCCACCCGCATACGAACAGGTGGGGGGATGTCTTTTAGTGGTGCACCGTCAGGGCTTCGAACCCTGGACCTTGGGATTAAAAGTCCCCTGCTCTACCAGCTGAGCTAACGGTGCGCGGTGAAGATTCTATCACGCCGTCCGAGCAATCCTACTCCCAGGCCCACTGGCCGTTCACAAAGACGGGCGTCTCGGTACCGTTGGCCGCAACGCCGTAGACGTTCATGTCGTCCGTGCCAATCATGAAGTCGACGTGCGTGCTGCTCTGGTTGACGCCGCGCGCGAGAAGGTCGTCCTTGCCCAGGTTGACGCCGCCCTCTAGACACTCGGGAAAGCCCATGCCCAGAGCCAGGTGGCAGCTGGCGTTCTCGTCATAGAGGGTGTCGTAGAAGAGCTTCTCGCTTTGGCGAATCGGCGTGTTCTTGGAGACGAGCGCGCACTCCCCCAGGCGGCAGGAGTTCTCATCCGTCTCGATGATGTGACGCAAGACCTCACGCCCCTGCTCGGCACCAAAGCCCACCACGCGACCGCCCTCGAAGCGCAGCCAGAAGTCACGGACCATCTGACCGGCGTGGATGAGCGGCAGGGCGGAGTGGACGATGCCGTCGGCGCGAAGGCGGTCAGGCGAGGTGAAGACCTCCTCGGTAGGAATGTTGGGGAAGAAGGTGACGCCACCCTGCGTGCGGCCCGCGCCGCCGTCCCAGACATGAGCGGGGTTCAAGCCGATGGTCAGGTCCGTGCCGTTAGAGGCCTCGTAGCGCAGAGCGTCAAAGTGATGGCTGTTGAGGAAGCGCTTGGTCTTCTCGAAGGAGGCGTTGTGCGTCTCCCAGGCGCTCTCGGGATCCTCCCCGTCGGCGCGCGCGACACCCAGAATGAGCACCCAGAGGCGGTAGAGGGCCTCGGCTGAAGAGACATCGGGGAAGACCTCGCTGGCCCACGCCTGCACGGGCACGCCCGCGATGCACCAGACGTTGCGCCCGAAGTCCATGCCGTCTCTGAACGAGCGGCACTCCGTGTTTCTTGCCTTGGCCGCCGCAGCGGGCTTGGCCGGATCCACGCCCTTGAAGGCCAGGGGATCCTGACCCTCCAAGAAGAGGAAGGACGCGCCCCGCTCGGCGAGCGAGTTGAGCTGCTCCACCTGCCAAGAGGGTGTGTGCTCGAAGACGGAGAGCTCGCAGTTCTCGTAAGTAAGACGGCTCACCACATCGTCGTGCCAGATGACGGTCACGTGGCCGGCACCGGACCGGTAGGCGGCACGCGTCACGCGGCGGACGAAGTCGGCGCACCCGACCGGTGACTGGAGCACGAGCTCTTGCCCGGTCCTGAGGGCGGCACCCTTCTTGACCAGAAGGTTGGCGTAGAGATCGATCTGGTCGGAGAGGGCCTCGGTGGCAAGGCGACACTCCTCGTCGGTCATGGGGATGGGGACCACGTTTGTTCCTTTCGACGCTCGGCAGTCGACGCCGGTCATGGGAGACCATGCCTCTTCTACCCACACGAAAAGGGCCCCTTGCGGGGCCCAAAGCTTCTCTGGAGCGGGTGACGGGACTCGAACCCGCGGATGCGAGCTTGGGAAGCTCGTGCCTTACCACTTGGCGACACCCGCTTGCTGGTGGCTAGTTTAACCCGCCGATGGCGCGGTGGGCAAGGAGAATCCAAAACTAACAAGAGCGGTAATAGGCAACCGGTACATTCTCGCGTATTCGCGAGACGTCCGGAGCGACTGGTAGAATCACTAGCTGTGCCAAGCTGTGCCATACGGCTCTTCATCTCAACACAGGGCACTACCCTCGTTCAAATTCGCGAGCGTGGGGGAACGGCCGCCCCACACAACAAGACGCCACGCCTCCCCACCTTCCCCGTGTCAATTAGTTGTGCACAATCTATTTGTGAAACTGCGAAGATGGATTGCGTACAATCTAGTTATGCGCGGGATGGGCCCGCACAAGCGAGAGGAGCAACCATGGCAGCATCCATCTACGACTTCACGGTCAAGGCCGTCGACGGCAGCGAGAAGAGCCTCGCTGACTACAGGGGCGAGGTGCTCCTCGTGGTCAACACTGCGACGCACTGCGGCTTCACGCCCCAGCTCGAGGGACTCGAGAAGCTTCAGCGCACCTATCACGACCAGGGGTTCGAGGTTCTCGGTTTCCCCTGCAACCAGTTCGCCAGCCAGGCTCCCGAGTCCAGCGCGGAGATCCAGGAGCAGTGCCGCCTGTCCTACGGCGTCGACTTTCCGACCTTCGCCAAGATCGACGTGAACGGAGACGCCGCCGACCCCCTCTACGCCTGGCTCAGGCAGCAAAAGGGCGGCCTCGTGGGCAATGACATCCGCTGGAACTTCACCAAGTTCCTCGTCGACCGCAAGGGACAGGTCCAAGAGCGCTTCGCACCCACCACTACGCCCCAGAAGATCGAGAAGAGCGTCACCGAGCAGCTGTAGGACGCGTGCTACCCTGATGCCCGATCAACACGCCACGTCAACGGGAAGGCCCATGCCCGCCACCAGCCCCTGCAACCTAACGCGCGCCGCCGACGAGGAGGATCCCTACGCCTCCCTGCGCCTTGACAACCAGCTGTGCTTTCCCCTCTACGCGGCAGCGAAGGAGGTCGTGCGGCGCTACAAGCCCCTGCTCACCGCGCTCGACCTCACCTACACGCAGTACATCGCGATGATGGTGATGTGGGAGCTGGGCGAGACCAACGTGAGCGAATTGGGAGCGCGTCTCTACCTCGACTCCGGAACGCTCACGCCTCTTTTGCGCAAGCTGGAGGAAAAGGGCTACGTCAGGCGTCAGCGCGGCGAGAAGGACGGCCGGGAACTGCGCGTCTCGCTCACCGAGGAGGGCCTTGCCCTGCGCGATCGGGCTCTCTCGGTCCCGCGCGAGCTCGCGGGGTACATCGAGCTGCCCCGTCAGGACCTAATCGAGCTCCGACGCATCTTGCGCGCTTTTCTCGACACTATCGGCGACGAGCGGAAAGACACCGCCTCATGACCGTCTCCCAGATCACACGCTGCGGGGTCGCCGTCGCGCTCCTGGCCGTCTCGGCGGCGATCAGCCTGCCGGTGGGGCCCGTCCCGTTCACGCTGCAGACGCTCGTCGTGGTGCTGCTCCCCATTGCGCTGGGAGGGGGAGACGCCGTGCGCTCCGTTGCCGTCTACCTGCTGATGGGTGCGCTCGGGCTGCCCGTCTTCTCGGGCTTCACGGGTGGCGTCGACCATCTCCTGGGACCCACGGGGGGCTTTCTCTGGGGCTTCCTTCTGGGGATGTGCACGGCAGCCGCGCTCCTGCGCATACAACCCCTTCCCGAACGCGCGCGCGAGACGCTCGCCGCAGCGGTCCTGCTCGTAATCCCCTACGCCACGGGAACTCTGCAGCTCATGACCCTGCTCGGCGTGAGCATGCCCGCCGCGCTCGCCACCGCCGTGACACCCTTCCTCATCCCGGACCTCATCAAGGCCGCCGTTGGTTTGAGCGTGGGACGATCGGTTCGAGGGGCGCTCTCCTCCTCCCGCACGGGGAGCTTCTCGGCTCGGTAGAGGGCCTTTATATTTATGTATATTTTATGAATGAAAAGGACAAGCCGGAGCTTTGTCCTTTTTGTCGCGCGGGCGAGGTCGATATCAGGCCAGCGCATCCGCGCGCCGCGGCGAGCTGCAAAGAGAAAGCCTCTGGCGAACGGTAGGCGAACGGGCAGCGGCGGGAAAGAGCTGGAGCGTATCGTGAGTGCTCCGAACAGGCGAGCAGGGGGGGGTTCCGTGGACGAGCAAGACGCAGCGCGCGGTAGAGCGACCTGGCGAGAGGATCAGCGGCCCCGCAGGGTCCCGTGGGGAACGGCGCCGCGCGCGCGAATCAACGGAGGGGACACGCCCCTCGGCGGACAGCCGCCCGCACTGGGCCACGCAGGAAGGACCCGTCTGGAGCTCGCGCCGCCTGACGCGTAAGAGACCTCCGCAAGTGGGGACAACAAGGGGAGGCACAAGACCGCCCCTATTCTGAGGAAAGGAACCCCCATGAGCGAGAAGAACCTCGTGCTGTATATGAAGCCCAGCTGCCCCTACTGCCGGAGGGTTATGTCCTACATGGAAAAGAGCCACATAGAGCTCCCCGAGCGGGACATCTCTCGTGACCCATCCGCGCGCGAGGAGCTCGTGCGCGTGGGGGGCAAGGGCCAAGTACCGTGCCTGTTCATCGATGGCGAGCCGCTCTACGAGTCCGCTGACATCATCGGCTACCTCGCGGCCCACGAGGCCTAGCCACAGGCCGATTCAGAGACCGAACCCCGACCACAAAAGGTGGTGCCCCGCCTAAGGCGGGGCACCACAGGCATAAGGGCGTGGAGGGACCTACGCCGCCTATGAGCGGCGGATCATCTCGGTGACTATCTCGGTCACGGCCGCAGCCTGGTCCCCGGAGACGTTTTCCGGCACGTCCTGGGCGGTGCGAGACAGGGCGGGGAGCCCGTTTTCGCCCAAGCCCATGAGCGTGACCGAGCGCATGGATGAGCGCATGGCCGGCAGCGCGTCGGTTGCGTTCCAGTCGTAGGACTTCTGGCCCAGCGGGATGTGAAGGGCGCCCGCCGCGTTGGTGAGCAGCCGAGCCAGCCGGCGATCGGCGCGACGCGGGGTCTCGAGGCCCTCGTGCGCGAGCACGGCGAGTTCGCCGGCGCCTACGCAGTCAAGATTGACGACGAAGCTGCCGCGCACGTCAGAGCGGTGCTGGTCAAGAAAGGCCCTCATGCCGGCATGGTCGAGCGAGGAGGCCCCCAGGGCGACGAACCAGATATCGTGCGAGACCAGAGCGTCGTCGCCCAGAGAGAGCACCGCGTCTCGGAGCTCCTCCTCGCTCGGTGCGGCGCCTTCGTCCTCCACCAGACGCAGGCCGCTGCGAGGTGCCGCCCCTCCACGCCAGTCGTGGGGCTTGTCAGCGTCGGAAGGGTCGTCGTCCGCGACGCCCAGCCAGTCTCCGCCTTCGTCGCCCTTCTCGGTCACGGGCTTCTTCTTGAAGCGGTCAAAGAAGCGCCGCGCTCGCTCCGAGGGCCTCTCCTTGTGTTCGGTGGCCGTCGTGGGGACTGCCTGGGGGGCAACGGCCTGCACCGGCGCGGGCGCAGAAGACAAGCTCTGCACGCGTGTGGCGTTGGGATCGGTGCCAAAGGGGTCGACCCCCGTCTCGGACGGGTCGGGAAGGTCGAAGAGGGACGCGCGACGGGCTACGCTGGTGGGCTGCGGACGATAGCTCGTCTTGCCCCACTCGGGATCCGTCGGAGCGTCGGGCCGGACCGGCTCTGCGGGCTGCGTGGCATCGGCATCGTAGGTCTCCCCTACGTTGAGAAGCCCCGAGGAGTCCTGAGGACCGACGCTGCGCGCGTCTTCGCCGTCCATCGTGAGCGAGAATCGCCGCGCGGGAAGCGCCTGTTCCCTCGTGGCCTCGAGGTCGCTCGTCTCGCCGGCGGGAGTCGCGGAGGAGGCGTCAAGGGGGGAGGTCCTTCCCGAGGCGTCCTCGGAGACGGAAGGCGCAAGGGCTCCGGGCGCAGAGGAGCTCATGTACTCGATCTCGCAGTCCTCGGGAAGAACGCCCAGGGAGCGCAGGACCTTCTCGCCATGACGCACGCCCACGACGCGCTCTGCGACGGGCGAGGGAACGCTCTGCTCGAGCGCTTCGGCGGCCTCGTCGATGTCCGCGTCTTGTCCCGCGTCGGACGACGCCTCGGACGCGCCCTCGCCCTCCAAGAGAGCGGGCGCTGCGGGGCGCGCGAGGGGAACGAGCCCGCTCGGGCGGACGTTCTCGAGCACGCCGAGGAGGGAGGCCACGGAGGACTTGTTGTCGTTCGCGCCCAGGGTGCAGGGGGTCAGACGCTCTGAGATGGCGCCGGTGGCGAGCAGAACGGACGGGCACGCGGCAACGATTCCGATGACCCAGAAGAAGAGCCGAACGGAGCTCGGAAGGAACCCCAGGATCTGGACCAGGGCGCAAAGCGCCACGCCCAGAGAGCAGAAACGCGCCGCCTTGCTGATGAGCGCAAGGTAGGGCGCGAGGGGTGAAGAGTAGAGGAAGTTCTCGTGGGGGGAGTCGTAGTGGGCCACGACCACGATGCTGCGATTGCCCTTTGCCACGAGCGGACCGGTCGCCCGATGCACCGCCACGACGTTCTGGCTGCGCGCCTTGGGACCAAAGGAGAGGGACACGTCGCGGCCGAGAATGTGCATCAAAACGAGGGCCGCCGGAATAATCGCAAGCAAGAAACCTACGATCGTGAGGGGGAGCACCCCGATCCCGCACAAGACGATGCCCAGAAGCATCAGCACGCTGAGCACCGACGGCCCGATCGCCGAGAGAAAGGGAGTGTCGAATTCCTCAACCTTGGGCTCAACGTCGTGCTGACCCATGAGGGCGGCAATGGTCTGGGCCACCTGAAGCTCCTCCTGGCTGTTGGCAGGGGCAATACCGACCTTGTCGTTGAGGTAGTCCATGTAGTCGTGTGTCATGGCCATGCTGTGCATCCTTTTTGAAGAGTCTCGCGGGCGGCTTTCGTCAGCGTGCATACAATTAAAAGAGTATACGTCTTATACTCACCGTGCGTTAAAACGACGCAGATGTATCGCACAAGGACCCTCTGGGTCGGTCTGTGGCGACAGAACACCACGAGGAGGTCACATGAAGCTCACCAGGGATGACGAGAGGGCCCGCAGGATCTGCTCGCTCGCGCTCGAGTTCATGAACGCCCGCGCGCCCCTCACTTCCTCGGCCGTCGCGCGGGCCTTCTATCCAGAACTCGCCCCCAGCAGCTTCCGCAGGGCCTTCGCGCGCGACCGCACCATGCTTGCCGACTGTGGCGTGCTCATAGAGCAGCGCGCGGGCGCGGGCGAGGAGTCCTCGTGGGGGGTCAACGAGGAGCGCTCCTTCGCCCAGGGAGCGGAGCTCGGCGCCGTCGAGGCCATGACCCTGGAGCTCGCCTGCCGTCCTCTGCTCTCTGAGAGAGGCTTCCCCTTCGCGTGCGAGCTGCGCTTTGCCCTTGCCAAGCTCAACCGCGCCTTCGCGGAGTCCGTCAGCGGACAGGACGCAGGCGCGGCGGGTGAGAGCCGCCAGCTGGCTGCTCTGCGCGCCTGCCTGGTCGCGCGACACGTCGCGTCCGTCACCTACGTCGACGCGCGCGGGCGCGAGTCCGAGCGTGTCATAGCTCCCTACGGCTTCTTTGACCTGCGCGGCGTTCTCTATCTCGTGGCGGGGCACGGCGACGCGCAGGGGGCGGGCGTCGATGGCGGCACCACGCGCACCTATCGCGTCGAGCGCTTCGCGCGCGTCAAGGAGGACGCGCGGACGACCTTTGAGGTGCCCCCTGACTTTGACGTGAACGACTGGAGGCGGCTCCCGTTTCAGATGGGCGACGACGCCACGGCCGCCGCCTTCGAGGTTCCCCCCGCACGGGAGGAGGAGCTCAGGAGGGCCTCTCTGGGGCGCGGCCGCTTTGAGCGGAGCCAGGCGACCCTGACGTGGCACATCGAGGCCAGCTCGCTCGAAGACGCCGCGAGCTGGGCGGTTGCCCAGGGAATCAGGCCTCTGGGCCCCCCTGAGCTCGTCCGCGCCTGGCGAGACGTGCTCGAGGGGGCGCTCGCCCATGTCTCGTAGCGCCTCTGCGGTCGGACGCCCTGGCGCCCTCGATGAGGCCCGCGAGGTCGTGGCCCTTGTCGCCAGCCTGAGCGAGAGCGGGGACGCCCTCACTGTTGGGGCCGTGGCCAGCCGGCTTGCCGTGAGCCCCGCGCGCGCCGAGAAGCTCATCGAGCTCGTGTGCACGGCGGCCACGAGCGATGAGGTCCCGCTTCCCCTCGTGTCCGAGGACGGGGGGCGCGAGGTCACGCTGCACCTCGTCGCCGAGGGCCTGCGCGGCAGGCGTCTGCGGCTCACCCGCTCCGAGACCATCGCGCTCGTCGCGGCGCTGAAGCGCCTGAACGTCGAAGAGAATGATCCGCTCTTCAGAAGGCTTTCGGACTCCCTTGCCCAGGAGGGCCTCGACCCCGAGCTCGTCGAGCGCCGTCTGGGGTCCCCTCTGGACCAGGGCGTGTCGCAGGCCCTCTCCGTCTGCGCGCTCGCCCGCGTGAGGCGCGAGGAGCTCGGGTTTGGCTACCGAAGGGTCGGCGAAAAGACCGAGGAGGAGCGCCGCGTGGCCCCCCGCGCGCTGCGACACGAGGAGGGCTCCTGGTACCTCGATGCCCTTGACCTCGACCGACAGGGGGAGCGGACCTTCCGCGTGGACCGCATGGCGCGCGCACGCTGCCTGGGGCCCGTCCAGGCAGGCAGCAGCGAGGAAAAGTCGCGCCGGAGGTTCGTGGACGTCACCTTCTCAGATGAACGCTACCTTCAGCTGCTTCCCTGGCACGACCTTGAGGCACGGGGAACGGATGCGAAGGGCCACGTGCACGCCACGCTGCCCTACTACGGGGGAGCGTGGCTGCCCCGGATGCTCGTCGCTTGCGCGGGCACGGCCATGACCGACGACGCCGAGGTCAACGCCGCCGCGCGTGCCTATGCGAGCGGACAGCTCCCGAGCCCTCGGGCCTAGGGTCTTCGGACCTGGAGTCTTGCTGCGGGTGCTACTCGTGCGAGGAGCGCCACAGCTCCAGGTAGCGCCCCATGTTGTCGCTTTCGAGCTTGGTCACGCTCCTCGAAGGCAGGGAGCCCACGAAGAGACGCCCGTAGCCCTTGGAGGAGACGCGGGAGTCCGCGAGCACGAGCACGCCCGTGTCGCTCGCCGAGCGGATGAGGCGCCCGGCGGCCTGCTTGACCGAGATGACGGCCTCGGGCAGAGAGTACTTCCACCAGGCCCTCTCCTCGCGCAGGTCGCGCTCGCGCACGAGCGGGTCGTTCGGGCTCGCGAAGGGGAGCTTGGGGATGACCACGCAGCGCAGGGTGTCGCCCGTGGCGTCGAAGCCCTCCCAGAACGACTTGAGCGCGAGCAGCGAGAGGCTCTTCTCGGCCACGAAGCGCTGGCGCAGGCGACGCGCGGAGGAACCCTTCGACTGGCAGGCCACGTCGAGTCCCACGGCGGCCAGGCGCGGGCGCAGACCCTCGTAGACGCGCTCCATGTCGCGCCTGTTTGTGAAGAGCGTGAGCACGGAGCCGCCCATGGCTCGGTGGACGTCAAAGAGCAGGTCCTCCAGGGCTCCGAGGTAGGCTCGGTCGCTGGGGGCGGGAAGGTCTCTGGCCACCACGACCGACATGTGAGCGTCGTAGTCGAAGCTCGAGTCGAGCCGCACGTCCCGGTGAGCGCCCGCGGGTAGGGCGGAGAGACCCACGGCGTGGTCGAAGTGCGAGAAGTCGTCGCCCACGGCGATGGTCGCCGAGGTGAACACCACGCTCTGCATCTCGGGGAGCCAGCGCTTGGCGAGGTCGGCTCCCACGTCGATCTTCTCGGCGACGAGGCGCTCGGACCCGATGCGCCGCTTGGAGCGCGCGAGCTGCGCCGAGAAGACATAGCTCGGGTCGTCTGCGGCACAGATGAGCCGCAAGCTGGCAAGGAGGTCGCTCAGAAAGCGCGTGGAGTCACCGAGGTCGGCCGCGAGCTGCGGCGCCTCTGAGGAGAGCGCGGACGCGGCAGAGGCGAGCTGGCGCACCGCCTCGTCGAGGGCGTCGGTCGCGCGGCCGCCCGCCTCGACAACTTTAGCCCACGCGGGCGAGGCGCGCACCTCATCGCCGATCCAGAGCGTCTGGGTGTCGTAGCCCCCGCCCCCCTTGGCCACGGACCCCAGCTCATGCACGCAGACGAAGAAGTCCGCCGCCGTCACCGAGGCGCGGCTCACGCACGCGGACGCCTTGGCGAGAAGACCCGTCACGAGGGTCGAGCCCTCGAGCCCCGCCGCAGAGGCCATGAGGGTGCGGATGACGCCGCTCTTGGTGCCGCCCAGAAGCTCAAAAGCACCGCGCGCCTCCTCGCCCGAGACCTCGACTGCCCACTGCCGGCGCGCCTCGGCCTCGAAGCCGTGAGCCTCGTCGATGACCCAGTTGCGTACCGGCGGGAGGATCTTGCCCCCCGCGGCGACGTTTCTGAGCAGGAGCGAATGATTGGTCACTACCACGTCCGCGCAGGCCGCCCGGCGGCGGGCGCCGTGCAGCAGGCACTCGTGGGGAAAGTAGGGACACCGGGCGTGCAGGCACTCCCCCGGCGTGGTAGTGAGCATCGAGCGCGGCACGTAGCGCCAGCGGATTCCCAGGGCGTCGAGGTCGCCTTCGGGGGACTGGCACGCAAAGGCGTAGGTCACCGCGATGGCTGTGAGCTGGTCTGTGGCCACGGCGTTCTCGGAGCGGCCGTCGTGGGTGACCAGAGAGAGGGGCAGGTCCTCGACCGCGGCGCGGTCGAGCCGATACAGGCAGGGGTAGTGGTCGTAGCCCTTGAGACTCACGAAGGTGAGACCGCCGGGCAGCGCCGCCGCCAGCGCGGGGAGCTCGTGGGAGACGAGCTGGTCGGTCAGGGCGTTCGTCTTGGTGGCCACGCCCACGGTGACGTTGTTCCTCCGGGCGAAGAGCGCCTCGGGGAGCAGGTAGGCAATGGACTTGCCCACGCCCGTGCCCGCCTCGATGGCGCGATGCGTCGAGGTGGCGAGGGCTTCGGCCACCTCGCATGCCATGCTCACCTGCTCGGGCCGGCTCTCGAGGCGCTCGTACATGCGCGACACGACGCCACCCTCGGAAAACCCGTCCTCCACCTCGGCGGCGGAGGGCGCGCTCAGATGCGCGAGGTCCTGGGCGTCCGCGCGGGGGCTCGCGGGTCCCTCGCGCACGAGCTCCTGGCGATGCTGCTTGAGTGAGAAGGGCCGAGGGTCGGGGTCGCCTAGGGACGCCAGGTACGAGAAGACGGGCCTGAAGGGCCACCTCACCTCCTCGTGCGTCCCCGCGAGGAGCGAGAGCAGGGACTGAGGCAGGTCGAGAAGGCCCAGGAGGAGGATGCGCCACATGCCGCACAGTGCGTCCACGTCGTCACCGGCGCGATGCGTCACCGAGGCGCACCCAAAGGCCTCGGCCATGTCGGCGAGGCGGTGCGACGAGAGGCGTGGCAGGGCGATGCGGGAGAGGGCGAGCGTGTCGATCCAGGTGTCCGACACGTTGGCCCCGCCGGACACGCCCTCGATGAAGGTGCGGTCGAAGGTGGCGTTGTGCGCGAGGACTGGTGCGCCGCCCGTGAACTCGGCGAGCGCCGCAACGGCCTCGCGCGCGGAGGGGGCGTCGGTGACGTCGGCGTTGCTGATGCCCGTGAGTTGCTGGATCTCCGGGGGGACGGGACCCTCGGGATGCACGAAGGTCTCGAAGCGCTCCACGACCTCGCGGCCGCTGAGGCGCGCGGCTGAGATCTCAATGAGACTGCAGTCCTTGAACGAGAGGCCCGTGGTCTCGGTGTCGAGCACCACGACGTCCTCCTCGAGGGGTCCGAGGTCGGTCGCGCGCGCTCTCTCGGAAAGGCTCAGGTAGCGTGCGCGAACGGCCTCGGGCGTGCCGGGGAGCAGAAGCTCCTCGAGGGTTCGAGACGGGGTTTCAGTCATGCGTCAGATGCTCTTTTCGGCTGCCTCGAGGGCGTACTCGATGAATCGGGTGCAGAGCTCGGGAAACTCCACGCCCCCGTGGCGCGCGGAGTCGGGCAGGAGGCTCACCGCCGTCATCCCGGGAATCGTGTTGGTCTCCAGGATGACGGGCTCCCCCTGGTCCGTGACGATGAAGTCACTGCGCGAGCACCCCCTACACCCGAGCGCGCGGTGGGCGCGCACAGCGAGCTCCTGCGCCTTGGCGTAGACCCCGGGCTCCAGACGGGCGGGGATCACGTGGTGCATCGCGGACGGCTCGTACTTGACCTTGAGGTCGTAGAAGTCCGCTCCGGTCACGATCTCGACGATGGGCAGGGCGTGGGCGTCCTCGTTTCCCATGACGGGCACGGTGATCTCCATGCCCTCGACGCACTCCTCCACCAGGATGCGCCCGCCGCCCGCACCGGCCGTGGCGAGCGCGGCGGGGAGCTGGGCACGCTCGGTCACCCGCGAGATGCCAAAGCTCGATCCGTTGGAGGCCGGCTTGACGAACAGGGGCAGACCAAGCGCGCCCACGAGGGCGTCGACCTGCTCGTCGGTGAGCGTCGCGCGCGGTGCGAGGTCGATGCCGCGCGGCGTGCGAATGTGGGCGGCGGCGTAGACGGCCTTGGCAAGCTCCTTCTCGGTTGCGACCGCCGAGGCGCTCACCCCAGAAAACGTATAGGGCATGTGGAGAATCTCAAGGAGGCCCTGGATGCAGCCGTCCTCGCCGTAGCGGCCGTGCATGGCCACGAACGCCACGTCGTAGTGGCCGCCCGTGAGGGAGTTCAAGAAGCGCGCGTCGGCGAGGTCAAGGAGGTCGACGACCGCAAAGCCCGCGTCGAGAAGGGCCTGCCGGCACTCCGTGGCAGAGCCGAGCGATATCTCACGCTCGTCCGACCACCCCCCCGCGATCACGACGACTCGTAGGGACTTCAGCGCTGCTCTGTTCATCGATGCTCCCCCGACGGGCACGGCCCGTGCGCTAGACTCGTTCATGGAGGCTCTTCCCCTACCTGATGAGGATACTCCAGATAGAACACCTTGCGAATTGGGAGCACACATGCAGCCAGACACCCCTGCGTCCACCACACATGCCACGGGCGAGACGCTGATTGACGTGCACACGCTCTCAAGAGGAGCGCTCACGGAGCTCGTCGGCGAGCTCGGACAGCCCGCGTTCAGGGCGAAGCAGATTGAGGAGTGGGTGTGGGCGAAGAACGCCTCCTCGTTCGACGAGATGAGCAACCTCCCCAAGGCGCTGCGCGAGGAGCTGGCGCGCCGCCTCACCCTGGGCACCACCGAGGAGGCCGCGCGGCAGGTCTCCGCCGACGGCAGCCGCAAGTACCTCCTGCGCTATCCCGACGGGGTCTCGGTGGAGTGCGTAGGCATGCCCACCAAGAACCGCCTCGCCGTCTGTGCCTCCACGCAGGCGGGATGCGCCATGGGCTGCGCCTTCTGCGCGACGGGCACCCAGGGGCTCACCCGCTCCCTCACGGCGGCCGAGATATACGAGCAGGTCATGCATGTGCGCGATGACTTCAACATGCGCGCGACGAGCGTAGTCCTCATGGGGCAGGGCGAGCCCTTCATGAACTACGACGCGTCTCTGGGCGCGCTGCGCCTGCTCAACTCCCCTGACGGCGCCGGCATAGGCGCGCGCCACCTCACGGTCTCCACCTGCGGCGTCATCCCCCAGATCATGCGTTTCGCCAAGGAGCCCGAGCAGTTCACGCTTGCCGTCTCGCTGCACTCCGCCATCCAGGCCACCAGAAACGCTCTCATGCCGGGCGTGCGCAAGTACACGCTCGTCAACCTCTACGCCGTGATGGGAGAGTACGTCAACAAGACCGGGCGACGACCCACCTACGAGTACGCCCTCATCGGCGGCGTCAACGACACGGACACCGAGCTCCAGGCCCTCTCCGACTTCTGCGAGGGGACCCTCGCCCACGTGAACCTCATTCAGCTCAACGAGGTCAAGGGCTCGAGGTTTCACCCCTCGTCCTCCGCGCGCGCGGAGGACTTCGTGCGCAGGCTCGGGAGCGTGGGCGTCGAGGCGACCATACGAAACTCGCGCGGCGCGGATATCGACGCGGCATGCGGGCAGCTCAAGCAGCTCGTAGGGCGCCGCTAGTCTTCTCCTTATACAAGCAATATAGAACAAATGTTCGTATAAGGAGAAGTAAACTCTCTCTCAATAGCCTAGTATCTCCCACTGCTCTCGCGCTGCTCTTTTCTGGGCAGACGCGACTCCCGCATCCTTTGCCGTCCCTGTGGGCTGTGTGACAAGCTCACTCAGCTTTCGAATCGCGCTATATGTTGTACGCGCGGCAGCACGAAAGCTCTTTTGGGCATTTTCGGAGAGTCCGTAGGCGTAGAGGAGATACCCCGCGCTCACGATGACTCCTGCCCCGAGCAGAGTTCTTCTTATGCTTTTCATTCTCCTGACCACGTCCCCGGTCCGCTGAGAAGATTGACTATGTGTCCAAGCTGATCCTCGCTCTCGAACTCAATCTCGAGCTTGTTCTTGCCCCGCACGTTCTTGACTTTTACGTTTGTATCAAGCGCGAGACGAAGCTGACGCTGGACGCGCTTAAAGTAGGCCGGCGCGGGCGTGCGATGACGAATCTCAACGTCTTGGTTGACAGAAAACAATGGGGCAAGGCTTTCTGTCTGACGTACCGAGAGCCGCTCGTCAACGACCTTTTGGGCGAGGTGCCTGCGACCGTCCTCGGTCGGCACCGCAAGAATGGCGCGCGCATGGCCCGCAGTGAGCTTTCCATCGTTCACGAGCTCCTGAACCTCATCGGGTAGGTCGAGGAGGCGCAGCGTGTTTGTGATGGTCGAGCGCGACTTGGAGAGAATCTGCGCGAGCTCCTCCTGCGTCAGGTCCTTCTGGTCAATGAGCTGGCGATACCCGCGAGCCTCCTCAAGAGGACTCAGATCAGAGCGCTGGAGGTTCTCGATAAGAGCAAGTTTAAAAACATCCTCGTCTGATATCTCGCGTATGACGACGGGAACCTCATTGAGTCCTGCGAGCTGGGCTGCCTGAAACCTTCGTTCACCAGCAACAATCTCGTAGGAGACACCCTTCTTTCTCACGAGAAGGGGCTGCAGAATGCCGTTCTGTCTAATTGAGTCTGTGAGCTCACTGAGCTCATCCGGCTTGAAACTCTTTCTTGGCTGTCCCTTATTCGGATGAACCTTCGAAATGGGGAGGGTTGAATCCGGATGCATGCCAGCCGTCTCCGCATCAGCCTCTCCCACGAGCATCCCGAGACCCTTTCCCAACCCTGATTTCTTAGCCACGAGCTATCACCTCTTTCGCAAGCTTCATGTAGGCGAGAGACCCCTTGCTCATGCGCGCATAGGTAGTGACGGGCATACCGTGACTGGGTGCCTCCGAGACCTTGACGTTGCGCGGTATCATCGTCTTAAACATCGTTTTCCCAAAATAGCGTCGTACCTCGTCAACTACCTGCTTGGATAGAGTCGTCCTGCTGTCATACATGGTCATGACCACACCAAATATCTCCAAGTCGGGATTCATGCGCTTCTTGACCATCTGCATTGACTCGAGGAGCTTGGCAACTCCTTCAAGCGCGTAATACTCGCATTGAATAGGTATGAGAAGAGAGTTCGCCGCAATAAGGGCATTTATCGTCAGAAGACCGAGGGAGGGGGGGCAATCTATGATCACATAGTCGAACTCGTCTTTAATCTTATGAATGACCTCTTTGAGCACAGACTCTCGCGCCATGGTGGTAACGAGCTCAATCTCCGCGGTCGCAAGCTGTATGGTGGCAGGAACGATAAAGACGCTCGGCACCCCTGTCGCGCAAATCGTTTCTTCCAGGGGATAGCCATGAAGAATTACGTCGTAGATGTCGTGCTCGAGCTCTTCCTTGTCAATTCCATAGCCGCTTGTGCTGTTTCCTTGCGGGTCAAAATCAACCACAAGAACCTTTTTTTTGCTTTCGCCAAGGCACGCGGAGAGATTAATGACCGTTGTTGACTTTCCCACCCCCCCCTTTTGGTTGATAACAGCGAGCACCTTGCTCTCGCGTTGGGGTAGTCCTCTTTTGACCTCTGTGTACTTCATGCTTCTCCGAACGGTCTATACGCCTCGCCACTTCTGATTACACGATCTTTCTATCATAGAGTACTGTTCCACGTGAAACCCTGCCAACTTTTAAAAGGTCTCTATGAAAAAGTCCCGCTGTTTCACGTGAAACAGCGGGACCCACTAATCAAAGGAGTCAGTCTTCATTCACCAAGAGGCTTTTGCTTTGCAACCCCCACCTTTCGTGGAAGAGTAATTCGAGAAGGTCTTGTTTTCCTATAGAGTATTATTTCCCTATGACCGAGCGCATCGCGAAGCTCAAACGTTTCACGTGAAACAAGGCTCATCCCACAAATCTGTGCGGCTTTATCTGCATGGTTAAATTCATCGACCGTAGGCCTTGCCTTCTCAAGAATCAAAATCCCCTGGTTCTTAAGAAGAGGCGCCGCATACTCAATGAGAACGTTGCTCTGGGCCACCGCGCGCGCCACCACATAGTCCTGCGGTTCATACGCCATAAGGGGGAGTTCCTCAAGACGCATCTTTGTCGCAGAAAGGTCGTGTAGTCCCAGCTCGTCTATGAACTCTCTAACGGCAAGAACTTTCTTTCCGACCGAGTCCACCAGAAGACCACGCGCACCCGTCATAATGCCCAGACAGATACCAGGAAAGCCACCGCCCGTTCCCATGTCCACAAAGGAGTCTCCCACGGAAAGAGAGACTCCAGAACAGGCGAGGGAGAGAAGGGAATCAACCACATGGAGTGTCACTGCATCTGCAGGATCAGTGATGCGCGTGAGGTTCATGCTCCTGTTCTTATCGATCACCAGCATGAGATGTCGTATCAGCAGCGAGGCCTGGCAAGCATCACAGAAAATCCCTTGGTCCTCGAGCTCTCTTCGAAGCTGCTCCTCAAGAACTGAATTCACCGTAGCACCTCTTTAGTAAGACATCTGACAAGAAGTAGCGTGCCAGAAGAAATTGTCAAAAAAAGGGGAGAGGATACCGAAGTGTCCCCCCCCTCTTCGTAGCCGTATCCTAGGCCTACTTGACCGCCGTGACAACAACGTGACGATCGGGCTCCTCGCCCTCGGAATGGGTGGTGACGCCCTGGTCGCCCACGAGCGTGAGGTGGACCAAGCGGCGCTCATAGGCGCTCATGGGAGAAAGAGAGACCTTACCCCCCTGCTGCTTGGCACGCTCGGCGGAGGAACGAGCCATCTCCTCGATTTTCTTCTTGCGGCGCCCCTTGTAGCTCTCGATATCGACGACGATGGGGTAGTAGAACTTGATCCTGCTGCTCATGAGCGAAGAGAGCACGGTTTGAAGCGCGTCAAGGGTCCTTCCGTGCCGACCGATAAGAACCGCAAGCTCGCCGCCCTTCACGTCGAGAATGAGCTCACTATTGTCCCCATCATACTCATCTATCGAACATATGTTCTCACCAAAGAGACCGAGAATGCTCTTGAGGTAGGTCACGGCAAGGTCAGCAATCTTGTCAATCTCGTCGCCTGTCAGAGTGGCGTCAGCCGCGTAGTGCTCTCTGATGGAAGCGAACTCATCAGAAGAGCCGTTATTAGGGGCATGCTCGTCCAGAGTCTCCTCCGGATTCGTGAGGGTTTCCTCCTCCATGCCAACCTCCTATTTCATTCATAGCGCTAGAACTAGATTCAGCTTGCCGCGCGCCCGAACGCCTAGTCCTTCTTGTGAGGGCGGGGCTTCTTCTCCCTGCGCACGACGTCAACCTCGACGGGACGATTGGCCGCCTCGGCCTCGGCGTCGGCGCGGGCCTTCTCCATCACCTTGCTCGTAATGAGCTTCTGCTGGATGACCTGCCACGTCGAGGAGGTCACATAGTAGAGCAGCACGGCCGAGGGCACGGACCAGCCGAACCACAGCATCATGATAGACATCACGACGCCCATGGTCATGGTCTGGCTCTTCTGCGCGCTGTCCTGCGCGGCGAAGTTGTTGAGCACCATGGGGATGAACGTCAACACGCCAAAGAGGACGTCGAAGAGGATATAGGGCGCGGCGGCGACCCAGTCGCCCAGGGCAACCATGTCGGCGCAGGACTTTGCGATCGAGGGAAGGATGCCAAAGAAGCTCGCGTCGGCGGGAACCTGCTTGATCACCGAGAAGAGGCCGAAGAAAATGGGCATCTGCAGGAATATGGGCAGACAGCCGCCAATAGGGTTGAAGTGCATGTCCGCGTAGGCCTTGCGCATCTCCTCGGACTGACGCGTGGGGTCATCCGCGTAGCGCTCCTGAATCTCCTGGAGCTTGGGCTGCATGACCTGCATGCGCGCCGTGGACTTGGTCGAATGGTTCATGAGGGGCGTGAGGATCAGCCTGATGATGAACGTCAGGATGATGACGGCGAGCCCCCAGTCGCCCACGATGCCCTGGATGCCCGCAAGCACCATCGTCAGAAAGTTAGTAAACCATTCCCACATGGTTCCTCCGTGGTCCGCACCCCTCAGGGAACGGGATCATAGCCGCCAGCGTTAAAGGGATGACACCTCAAGACCCTGCGCCCTGCGAGGAGCCCCCCTCTGAGAAGACCATAGCGCGCGATCGCCTGACGCGCGTACTCCGAGCAGGTGGGCGTGTAAATGCAGTGAGCTCCAAAAAGCGGGGACACGCGGCGCTGATAGAAGCTGATGGCCGCCTGCGCCGCGCCCGCCGCCGAAAAACTGTACCCGTAAGAGCCCACCCTACGCACCGCCCCTTCCGAGCAGCTTTCTCAAGGAGCCAGACACCTGCTCGGGAGAGCTGTCATGGGTCCTTCTCGTGGAGAACAGGATAACGTCGTATCCGTCTTGGGGAAGGCTACTCATGCGCGCCGCCTCCCTGAGGACCCGCTTGCACCTGTTCCTGAAGACGGCGTTTCCGATCCTCTTGGCCGCGACGAAGGCGACCCTGCCCGGGGTACCTTCGTCGCATGGTGCTACGCGAATTCGCAGAAGGGAGTCGTTGAGCCGCTTCCCCCGCGAGAAGACCTCCTCAAATTCCTGCTTGGATTTGATGGTCTTCATCGAAGCGCGCTAGACAGTGAGCCGCTTGCGGCCCTTGGCGCGACGACGGGCCAGCACGGCGCGGCCGCCCTTGGTGGCCATGCGCGCGCGGAATCCATGTGTGGTGGCGCGCTTGCGCTTGTTCGGCTGATACGTACGCTTCATAGCTATTCCTCCCAGTTGGGTGTTAACTCCATCTTGCGCAACAAGCCTAAAGATTGTAAGGGTCTTGCCGCTGACCTGTCAATTTATACTCAAAAGAATCTCCCCGCGCGTGCGCGCCCCCTGAAATCTTTCGCATCGAAATGAATCCATTCTTCCAAACTGATGAAATATGTCCTTGAGATGGTATGCTTTGCACGTTCTTCTCGACTGTGTTTGAACAGTTTTCTACAGGTTTTTTTCCTTTGTTGAAAACTTTTCTTTACATCGAATTCTATCTGAAAAGTTTTCTTCAAATGTCGAGCAAGCGTTGAAAGGGAAGCGGAGACGGTGGCACGAGACTTCTATCCCTTCGTCAAAGGGGGTCAGGAAGCGGCGGGCGAGAAGGGCGGCGGCGCCTCCGACGAGGTCTGCACCGTCCACCATCCCGCCCGCATAGCCGTCTACGACGACGCCTCGGCGGCACCGCGCGTGGTGGTCGTGGAGCCCAAGGCGGTCCGCGACTACCTCGACGAGATAACGTCAACCGTCAACCGCCTCTCCCACGAGCAGGGGGGGACCATCCCCTTCATGGTCGTCCGGGAGATCGTGGAGAACTTCATCCACGCCTCCTTCCGGGCACCCACCATCTCCATCCTCGACGCGGGGAGCACCCTGCGCTTCTCCGACCAGGGTCCCGGCATCCGCGAGAAGGCGCTCGCCCTCGAGTACGGCACGTCCTCGGCGACGGAGGAGATGAAGCACTACATCCGCGGGGTGGGGTCGGGGCTTCCTTACGCGCAACAGTACATGGTCGACAAGGGCGGGAGCCTCGAGATAGAGGACAACATCGCGGGGGGAACCGTGGTCACCATATCGACCCTGCCCGCCGAGGGGGCCCGCTCGGTGGCCAAGGCCCGGCCCGAGGCAGCCGCTCCGGAGACGCCAACCCAGCCGGCCTGGCCAGCGCCCTGGACGCAGCAGCCGTCGTACCCCTACCCCTGGGCGCAGCAACCCATGGGCTCCCCGCAGCCGCAAACGGCGGCGCCCGCGTATCAGCAGCAGGCACCGGTGCCCACCTACCCGCCGCAGGCGGCTCCACTGTCAACGGCCTTCCGCGTCGGCACGCCCGCGACGCCCCCCTCGCTCGATGCCCGCCAGGTCGAGGCGATCGCATACCTCGCCGAGCACGGCACCGCGGGACCCACCGAACTCTCACAGACCTGCGGATTCTCAGCTCCCACCTGGTCGCGGTCCCTCTCCTCCCTGCAGGAGATGGGGCTCGCCATCAAACAGGGGCAGAAGTACCGCCTG